>DAOUTQ010000026.1 GCA_030668615.1 Bacteroidales bacterium
AACAATATCCCCCTCTTTAACAGTTACCGGGCTATCCTTTTCTGCAGGAACAGCAACGATAGTTCCTTGCTGTGGTTTTTCTTTTGCTGAATCAGGAATAATTATTCCGCTAGCCGTTTTCTCCTCTGCTTTGTTAGGCTCTACAAGTACTCTATTATCGGTACCTGCAATTGGTCTAATTTTTAATTCTGACATTTTCTTATTATTTAAAGTTTATATAAATTTTATTATTACGATAAGCATTTTTACATAATTTATGCCAAATGCTTTTATATAAAAAAAGTGTCAGCTTTTATGACAAGCTGACACTTAATATATCTTTTAAACTGCTAATTAGTTACCTTCTCCTGTTTCACCAGTTTCTTCAGTTTCTGGAACTGAAGTAGGGAATTGAGGCATTTGAGTTGGATCAACTGCATTGTTAACTTCCTGCTCAATTTTTGATCTTTCTTCTACTGTACCTTTTGGTATTGTCGCGGATGCTGCTACACTAAGAATTACTATACTAATAGCTAATGTCCAGGTTGCTTTTTCAAGAAAATCTGCTGTCTTTCGAACTCCCATTACCTGGTTTGATCCTGAGAAATTAGATGCTAATCCACCTCCTTTTGAGTTTTGAACTAATACAATTAATGTTAGTAATATACTCGCGATAATGATTAAAACTGAAATTAATGCGTACATATCAATGATTTTACTGTTTGTTTATTTTATCTTCTAATATTTCAATTTGACTCGCAAAGTAAGTACTTTTTTCCGGATATTTCAAACTTAATTTTTCATAAGATTGAATTGCCTTTTCAAATAAGCCTTGCCTAATATAAACTTTAACTAAAGTTTCAGAAAGTAAGTCCAAATCTTCTATTACACTTCCTTGTGAAACATCCTCGATCTCTTCTTTAATTTCTTTTGGATTAATTCGAGGATTTTTCTTTACAAATTTTGAAATTAAATCATCCTCGCTTGTACCAGCATCAACATCATGGTATGAATTAATATCAAAATGCTCATTAGACTTTGTTTTTTCTTTAACCTCCGATTTCTCAATATTCTCTGATTCTATTAACTCAAAAATATCTTCATCTTTTTTCTTTCTGTATGATTTCTTTTCAGGCTTTGGCTTCTTAACTTCATCTATTTGCAGAATATCTCGCTTTTTCTTCCTTAGTTTTTTAATATCATCAGGATCCGCATCAATGGTAATAATATGATTTTTACCATTACGTTCCTCTTCCATAAAATATATTTCAGAAGAATACTCAAGCTTATCATCATCCTTTATTACAGAAAATTCCAATTGACTTGAGATTGTTTCAGAAATATTTTCTCCCATCCCTTCAATGCTATCATTTATCTTACGCTTTACGCTTCTATTTTTTAACTGCTCTGGTTGATTTGATTCTTTTTCTTTTTCTTCAAGAATTTCTATTTCTTCTTTCTTTATTGGCTCTGCTTTCTCAGTTTTAATCTCTTCATCCTTTTTCTCTGATTTATATACAGTATTCAGAAATTTAAATAGTTGGTCGCGATCTGTAATAAACACCGAAGATTCTGAAAGTTGTTTCTGAAAGGTCTCACTCTTCTGGTCTTTTAAACTTTTTAGAAGTAAAATATGTGCAATTTGAAAAAACGGATATTCATTAATCAATTCCTTAAAATGATTTGCATCCGCATTGATCAATAATCCGGGAGCTTCAATATATTTTATTATATCTGTACTTTCCATTAAAAATTACTTACCAGTTAACTACAGATTTATTAAAAATATCTTCAATTATTTTCTCTACAATTTCTTCAACTAAATCCTGCTCAACAGAACTAAGGTCCTCGTCACTACTATAATCTGCAAACTGAGTAAAATCTGAATCGAAATTAAATTCAGGTTCAATCTCATTAGTAAATTTAACATGCACAACCATGGTAAGTCTGTTTTGAGCAGCAGTTTCGTCACCTGTTATAGCCATTGGTTTGGTAAAGTACCTTATAATTTCACCTTCGAAATTCAAATGTCCCATATCATTAACAACAGTAAGACTGGTTTGGGATTTAAATATATCTTTAAGTTCATCCGTAATATATTGTTCCAGATTTGCAGCACCTAAAGGAGCTCTATTTACAAAGTGCTGAACAGATATTGTTTTTACATCTGGCGCAATAGACGCCCCAGACAAGGTGTAACTGACAGAGCATGACTGACTTGCCAATACATATATAACTAATAAAAAAATAATTCTTTTCATTTCTGATTTTTAAATATCGTATTCCTTTATTTTTCTGTACAAGGTTCGCTCAGATATTCCCAGTTCCTGTGCAGCATATTTTCTTTTCCCATTGTGCTTATCGAGTGCTTTTCGAATAAGCTCAATTTCTTTATCTTCCAAAGAAAGAGATTCTTCAACAAATTCTTCTGTATCTTCAATATTATTATCTTCGATTTTATTTATTGTCTTAGATTGAATATTTTCTTCATTAATAAAAGAAGGTGGAGACTGGTCAAAATTCTGTATTAAGTGATTTGCATTTTTTATCTGATCTATATCAGCTCCTTTGTCAATAATTTCATGAACAAGCTTTTTTAGGTTATTTAAATCCCCTTTCATATCAAATAAAAACTTGTAAAGAATTTCCCGCTCAGTAGCAAATGTTTTTTCATCAACAAGTTCTTTCTTGTATATTGCTGGTAATTTGTTTGGATAATAATCTGGCAAATATTTTTTTAAAACATCTGCAGTAATTATTCTGTCTTCTTCAATAACAGAAAGTTGTTCTGTAATATTTTTAAGCTGACGAACATTTCCCGGCCACTCGTAGTTACTTAGTATTTTTCTGGCTTCTTCTCCAAGACTTATTGGAGGCATACGATACCTGTCAGCAAAATCTGTTGCAAACTTTCTGAACAACAAGTATATATCATCTCCGCGTTCTTTTAATGGTGGGATAATTATCGGTACTGTATTTAAACGATAATAAAGGTCTTCTCTGAACTTATTTTCTTCAATTAATCTTACCAGATCAACATTTGTTGCGGCAATAACACGAACATCTGTTTTTTGAGGTTTTGAAGATCCTACTCTTAAAAACTCGCCTGATTCAAGAACTCTTAATAATCGTACCTGTGTTGATAATGGAAGCTCTGCAACCTCATCCAAAAATATAGTTCCGTTATCAGCTACTTCAAAATAACCTTGTCGGCTATCATGAGCTCCGGTAAACGAACCTTTTTCGTGTCCAAAAAGCTCAGAATCTATTGTTCCATCAGGAATCGCACCGCAGTTAACAGGAATATACTTTCCATGTTTACGAGAGCTAAAATTATGTATTATCTGAGGGAAAGATTCTTTTCCAGTTCCACTTTCTCCGGTAATTAATACTGAAAGATCAGTTGGAGAAACCTGAAAAGCCACATCAATAGCTCTGTTTAACCCAAATGAATTACCTATTATTCCAAATCTTTGTTTTATTTTCTGAATATCCATTAAAACTCAGTGTTTAAATCATAAAAAGGTTTTCAAAAGATATGACAAAATTACAATTTTATATTTGTAATCCCGTTTTTTTAACAAGATTTAAGATTTTTTTGCTGTCATTAAGGCAGATTAAAAGTTTCAAGTTTAAGGTTTCAAGTTACAAGTTAAATGTTGTATTTTTGGTTCAACTCAAATTAATTGAATATGAAATTTGTTGGTATAATACCTTCCAGATATGCATCATCCCGTTTTCCAGGGAAGCCTCTTGCTTTGATTAATGGCAAAACAATGATTCAAAGGGTTTATGAGCAAGCAAAACTTGCGCTGGATCATGTATATGTTGCTACCGACGATGAAAGAATTGAAAATGAGGTGAAAAAATTCGGAGGGGAAGTTGTTTTAACATCTGCAAATCATGAAAGTGGTACCGACAGACTTGCTGAAGCTTCTATTATTATTGAGAATGAAAGCGGAATTAAGTTTGATGTTGTAATTAATATTCAGGGAGACGAACCTTTTATTCAACCGGAACAAATTGAACAAATTAAATCTTGTTTTAACGATGAAAAAACAGAAATTGCCACTCTAATAAAAGAGATTGATAATACTGAAGATATATTTGATGCTAATAAACCAAAAGTAATTTGGGATATAAATATGAATGCAATTTGTTTTAGTCGGTCACCAATTCCTTTTATCAGAAATGCCGATAAATCTGAATGGAATCTCAAACATAAGTTCTACAGGCATATTGGAATGTATGCATATAAAACAGATACACTTCAAAATTTAACAAAACTACCACAATCTACACTTGAATTAGCTGAATCCTTAGAGCAAATGCGCTGGATTGAAAATGGTTATAAAATAAAAGTTAAAGAAACTCTTTTTGATTCAAAAGGAATTGACACCCGAGAGGATTTAGAAAATATCTTAAAAAAATAAAAAAACCGATTACTTGGTTATTTTAATCTTTCATCAACAAATCTTGCGCGGTTATAAAAATCTATTGTGAGTTCAAAAAAGAAATAGTAATTTCAAGTCAATTTATTAAACTCAAAAACAAAGAAAATGGAAGTAAAAGGTACCGCTGTAAAATCAATAAAAGACTATGTTGAGAAAAATTTTAATCCACAGTTCAATGATTGGATTCAATCTATGCCTGAATCATCTCAAAAATTAATGACAGATGCAATTTTTGCTAACAACTGGTATCCTATGAAAGATGGTGCTGTTGAACCAACATTGGCAATAGCAAAAATGTTTTATAAAGGCGACAAACAAAAAGCAGCACTGGAAGCTGGAAGATTTAGCGCAGAACAAGGGTTAAAAGGAGTTTATAAGATTTTTGTGAGAGTTGCGTCACCAAATTATTTAATGCAAAGAGCCGGAAGAGTTTTTACATCATATTATAGTCCTTCTGAAATTTCTGTTGCAGATAGTCACGATAAAGGATTAACATTACACATTACCAAATTCCCTAACCCTGAAGAAGTTATTGAATATAGAATTGCTGGCTGGTGCGAAAAAGCGTTAGAATTTACAAATTGTAAAGATGTTAAAGCAAATATTACACGATCTCTTGCAAAAGGAGATGATTTAACTGAAATTGTAATTACCTGGAATTAAAATACATTGATTTAATTATAGTCATTTTGTTTTTAAATTAAATAAGATCAGAAATATTCTGGTCTTATTTTTTAGCATAATAATTTCAACTATAAATTGCTTTTGAAATAATCTAACTCGTCTTTAAAATTCAAATAATTATATTTTCCGGACACTTCTTTGATTTTTGCTATTTGATTTTCTAAAAATATCTTATGACTTTTTGTATCAGGATTTAGTGGTTGATGTTTTTTTGCTTGTATGATTTGATTGACCTCTTTTATGATTTCTATGGTTTCTTTCTCAAAGTAGGTTTTTGAAAACTTATCCCAGATATAATCAATTGCCACAGCAGAAGGATGCAGCATATCATCAGCATAGAATCGGTAATCGCGTAAATCATCCATCATTATTTCATAAGCGGGGAAATATTCAACATTTTCGAATATTTTCATTAATTGATTTATGGCTAATATTAAGGTTGATTTGCTTAACTGATTTTGAACTGCTCCATCTTTCCAGTGCCTTACAGGGCTTACTGTAAAAATTATTTTTAAATTTGGATTTAAATCTTCTACTCTGTTTAATAATTTAGCCCATTGAACAAAAATATCTTCAACACTCAATTTTCTGCGTTCAAATTCATTGGCTGGAATTTTATGACAATTCGATACAATATTTCCTGTTTTTTTGTATCGATATGTCCATGCTGTTCCAAATGTAATAATTAAATAATTAGCTGTTTGCAAATGTTTTCTGGCGGCATTTACTGATGAATTTATTTTGTCTAAGCATTTTTCTTTATCCGCATCAGAAAATTCTGTATCGTGATAAAAACTCAACCATTGATCATTATAGAAATGTAAGTCATTTTCATTAAAATCTCTGTTATCTAATAAAACTTCCAAACCACTACGCACTGAAGATGGATTATACAAAACACCAAACGGATTTACGGTTGTTGGAAATTTTAACTCCTCCATTCTGTCACCAATATTCTCTGTAAAACACGACCCCATAAACAAAACAGGCATATTATAACTTATTTTGTTTTTAGAAAGATCTGGCTCTATTGTTGTTCTGAATATTTTCATTGTTATATAGCTTTTGAGCTTTCAGCTAAGAGCTGTGAACATTACATGTTCAGTTTTTCCTTGATCCAATCACAAACATATTTAGCCACTATGTCTTTTTCAAGTTCATTATGCAACTCATGATAAAGTCCATCCCACTCCTTGTAAGTTATATCTTTTCCAATTTTTTTTGCACTATTAGCAAATTCCTTACTTGCTTTATAAGAAGTAATATTATCTCCTGTTCCATGTTGAATTAATAAGGGTAACTTAATTTTATCAGCATTTTCCAGCACCCAATGTCCTGCACAGTATATCTCATAAAACATTCTGGCAGACATTTTTCCGTGAACTAATGGATCTGCAATATAGGCATCAACAATTTTTTTATCATGCGAAAGAGCCTTTACATCCAAATTTGTATTCTGAGTAAACTTCGGATAAACTCCTTTCATTATTCTCCCAAAAAAAAGCATTAAGGCCGAAGGATCAAACGAAAGTTTATACCATGGAGAAGAAACTACAGCTCCTTTAAAATTATTTTCCCTTCTTAAGATATAGTTTGTTACAATGTTTCCTCCTAAGCTTTGCCCATAAATAAACTGTGGCAAATTAGGATAAAGTTTGTTAGATTCATTGATTAAAACATCAATATCATTTAAAAAATCATCAAATTTATTAACATGACCACGGCGCCCGTCTGATTTTCCATGTCCACGATAATCAATTGCATGCACTAAATATCCATTTTCTGTAAATTTCATAGCCCAATGATCATATCGCTCGCAATATTCACTATAACCATGAACTAAATTGATAATTGCTTTTGGCTTATCTTTTGGTTCCCACAAGTATCCAGAAAGTTTCATTCCATCAAACGATGCATATAATGTTGATTTGTAATTCATATTTTAATAGCTTAGTAAGTAAATAAAACAGATCAAATTTAAAGATATTATGCAAGAAATCATACAAATAACAACTGATAAACGTAACGGATTATATGATATTACAAACCTGGTTGAGCGAGTTATAACAGAAAGTAATATCCAAAACGGCTTAGTTAACGTTTATGCACAAGGAGCTACTGCAGCTATTATGATTCAGGAAAACTGGGACAATTCTGTACAAAATGATGTTGTTAATCTTTTAAAAAAGTTAATTCCCTCAGGAGTCTGGCAACACGATGCTCAGGATAATAATGGGGATGCTCATTTGAAAGCAGGTATTGTTGGACCAAGCGAAACAGTTCCTATCATTAATGGTGAATTAGGATTATCGACCTGGCAAAATATATTCTTTTGTGAATTTGATGGACCACGAAGTACCAGAAATATTGTTATTACAATTATTAATATATAAACCTTTGATTAAGGTTTAATCTTTGCAATTTTTGCATTATTTAGAAAATTATCCTTTATTTGGATTTAATGCATAAGTTTATACTCATATCATTTCTATCTTTAATAAGTTTTTTCGGATTTTCTCAAGATCCTATAAAATTGGATAGTTTAATTACTAGCTATAATTTTGCTAAAAGCGATACTCAAAAAATTAATACATTGCTTGAACTTTCTGATTTATATTACTCAACAGATTTTGTAAAATCGCTTGATTATGCAAACGAAGCAATTGAAATATCCAAACAACTTGATAATAAGCAATTAATTGCAAAATCACACCTTCGTGTTGGTGATCTGTTTATGTATATCGGTAATTACGACGAAGCTCTAAAGAACTGTTTAGTAAGTCTGGAGATTTACGAATCTCAACCAACTGGCATTGATCTTTTTAATACCTATTTAATTATTGGAGTTATATATGATAGAATATCCAACTATGATGAAGCCCTGAACTACTATTTCAAGGCTTTAAATATTGGTAATGAATTAAAACAAAAAAATGATCCTTCCCAAAAATCTTTAAAAGTGCATACCCTTTATAACAATATTGGGAATATATACGAAACAAAAAATGATAATGAAACAGCAATTGAATATTATAAAAAAGGATTGGAACTAACAAAAGATAAAAATGATTCTCACATGTTAGGTGTAATCTATAATAATTTGGGAAAGATACACAATAAGTTAGGAAAGTATAATGAAGCATACACATTTCTTATAAAATCTCTTGAAGCCAGAGAAAAAATAAACGACAAAGCAGGAATGGCCAAGTCATATTATTTTATATGCGCACATTTTTTTGAACAGAAACAGTATAAAGAAGCTATAGAATATGCCAACAAATCTCTCGAATTAGGTAAAGAAGTTGGTTCTTTACAAACTCAGCAGGTCTCAGTATGGTTTTTATATAATATTTACTATGATATAGGAAAATACAAGAAAGCAGTCGACAAACATATTGAATATAAGAGATTTAGCGATAGCTTGGTAAATAATCAAACCATCAATGAAATCACGCGCTTAAAAATGCAGTATGATTTTGATGCGCAAGAATCAGGAAGAGAATTGGTATTGCAGAAGACAAAATTCAAATACTCCCTTACATTAGCAATTTTAATACTGGGATTTATTATTTTGGCATTATTCTTCATTATAATGAAGTACAGAGCCAATAAAATAAAACTTCAAAAAGATAATTTGGAAAAAGATATTGAATTAAAAAACAAAGAGCTAACGACAAATGTAATATACCTAATCCGGAAAAATGAAATAATTTCTGAGATCTCTGCAAAGCTATTAAAGCTAAAGTCAAAAATGAAAGAAGAGAATAAAGAAGCAATTCAAAGAATTATCTTTGAACTCGGAACAGTTACTGATGAAAGTATATGGCAAGAATTTGAATTACGTTTTCAAATGGTTCACCAGAATTTTTACTCCAATTTAGCATCCCGATTTCCGGACCTAACAAAAGGTGATCAAAAACTTTGTGCCTTTTTAAAATTAGGGATGTCTTCAAAAGAGATAGCTTCAGTAACAAACCAAACATTAAAAAGCGTTGAAGTTGCCAGAACTCGTTTGAGAAAAAAATTAGATCTTACAAATACCGAAACTGATCTTATTGATTTTCTGAATGAGATTTAATTTACTAAAAAGCTAGTTTTCCAAAATCTGATACTTAATTGGGGATCTCTACTGAGAATACTTTTTAATTGTGGATAATAGAGATTCCGGGTCTGCGCCCGGAATGACACACCGTTTTTGAGATTCCACTTCTAGTGCGGAACCTTTCTCACGAACGAAGTGAGTAATGACATGGCCTAATCTTCTTTTGTCATCCCCAACTTGATTAGGGATCTCTAGATTCCCGTCTGCGCGGGAATAACATATAATTGTAAAATCATAAAATCCAAAACTCAATTTTAAACATAATTTGAATTTTGCGATTTGAATATTGTTATTTTCTATCAATTTTCAGTCTCAAACTAAAATTTTACTTTCAAAATTACACATCTTTAAAAACCAACCACATAGCCTCATGCTGTAGTGGTAAAATTATGCTCAATTTAAAAATTGTAGTATCTAAAATTCAGTTTAAAGACCTCTTGTAGTATTCATCCTAAGGGTCAATTTAACACCATTTATCACATTGCAAAGTATACTTGCACAGTTGAATTTCGATAATAAAAAATCAAAAATATTAAACACTTATGAAAAAAGAAGAAGAACTAGATGATGAGATAATAACTCAGATTCATAAAAGAGAAGAGGAGAATTCTGCACTTCGAAAAATTCTTGAAAATCTGGATAAGAAAAATCCCGAAGCAAATAAAAGGAATCATAAAAAGAAATCATTTATAAAAAATATAACAAGCTTATTTCAAAAAAATAAAATAACCCCTAACCATTAATGTATCAATTTGGATACGTAATTATTAACTAAATAATCAAAGTATGAAAAAACAATTTACATTTTTGAAATTATTTCTGGTAATGTTGCTCGTACTTGGAGTTAACCTAATGAATTCATCCGCTCAAAATTATAAGGACGGTGTATTACAGGGAACATTTCGAGTAAAACTTAATCCGGCTATTGGAGAAGCGGTTAAGTTTACAAAAGCAGCAGATGGCCAGACTATTCAGACAGGCATTCAAGCCCTGGATAATTTGAATACTAAATACTCTGTTGTGAATATGAAAAGAGTATTCTCTTACTCTCCTAAATTCGAACACAAATTACAAAAACATGGATTAGATCTATGGTATGAAGTTCAATATCTTGGTACACAAGATACAAAAGATGTTGTAAACGAATACCACAAGCTGGATTTAATCGAAATTTCAGAACCTATATTTGAAAAGGTTCTTATTGATCCGGGAACTCCAAGAAAAGTTGAGATTCCTGATGTAAAATCAACTAAATCCGAACCATTTAATGATCCGTATCTTCCAAAGCAATGGCATTATAATAACACTGGCCAAACTGAAGGAACTCCGGGAGCTGATATTAATTTATACGAAGCCTGGAACATTACAACAGGATCATCTAATGTAATTGTCTCAGTTCATGATCAAGGGGTAGATTATGAACATGAAGATTTACACGAGAACATGTGGGTAAACGAAGCCGAACTTAACGGCGAACCAAATGTTGACGACGATGAAAACGGGTACAAAGATGATGTATATGGTTTCAACTTTGCTGACAATACGGGACAAATCAATCCTGATTATCACGGAACGCACGTTGCTGGTACTATTGGTGCAATGAATAACAATGGTATTGGCGTTGCCGGAGTTGCCGGTGGTACAGATACAACAGCCGGTGTGCGTATAATGTCTTGCCAGATACTTGGTGGTGTAAGTACCGGTAACCTGCCTGATTCGTATGTTTATGCTGCCAATAATGGCGCTATAATTTCTCAGAATTCATGGGGATATTCAAACTCAGGATATATTGAACAAGCTGTATTAGATGGAATAGATTATTTTATTGAAGAAGCAGGTGATTATGACGGAAGTCTAATGATAGGCGGAGTTGTTATTTTTGCTGCAGGGAATAACAATCACGAAAGTGATTATTGGCCAGGTTGCTATGATAAAGTTATTGCTGTTTCTGCTTTAAGTGCAAATAATACAAAAGCATCTTATTCAAATTATGGAACCTGGGTCGATATAGCTGCTCCGGGTGGCAATACAGCCGACGATGTTAATATTCCTGTTGATCAACAAGATGCTGGCTATTCAAATGGTATTTTAAGTACATTTGAAAATAATTCATATGGATACCTTGATGGAACTTCAATGGCTTGCCCACATGTTTCAGGTGTTGCAGCATTGGTTGTTTCTAAATATGGTAATGCAGATTTTACTTCTGAAGATCTTAAAGCACACCTATTAACAGGTGTAAATAACATTGATACTATACCTGAAAATAGTTCTTATATTGGCAAACTAGGTCTAGGTGCTACAGACGCTATTTTAGCTCTTGGAAATGACAATGGAATAGCTCCTGAAGCTGTTATTGATCTTGCTATTAATGGTATGGCTCAGGATTTTGCTGTTCTTGAGTGGACAGTTACAACCGATTCTGATGATGACAGGCCTTACTCTTTTGAAATACTACATTCTAAAGAGCCTATTACTTTAGGAACATTAGAATTTGCTAAAAGCGAAACCATTAAAAACGATAATGAAGTTGGGGATACTGTTTCATTTGAAGTTGAAGGTTTGGATGCATTAACAGATTACTATTTTTCTGTTCGAGGTATTGACCGTTGGGGTAATGTATCTGATTTCTCAAACGAAGTTACAGGAACAACTAACGAAGGTCCTGATGCATGGATTGATGAATCAGAATTCAACTATGAAAAGGTATATATAGGATATGATCCGGTATTAGGATCAATGTATGATACTATTTTGTATTCACCAAATAATATTGATACCCAAGTTGATGCAATCGGAACTACAGACTTTTATTTACATAACTCAGGTGTCGGTGTTTTACGTTGGGATCTTGAACCTCGTCATGTTGAAAGCATTGATGCGTGGAGTTGCATTAATTACCCTGAGTTAAAAGAGCCGGGTGCTGGATTTAGAGCTGAAATTAGATCTCTTGTAGCTCCTAAAATGCCTATACAAACTTTTGCACAGGAAGACAATAATGAATTTATGGAGTATATTGATCCTTGGGGAGGTGCATTATACTATATTGGTGAAACGGATACTTCTTTCACAAATTCAGCAGCAACACACTTTGTTGTTAATAATCCAGAAGGATTTAATATGACTGATGCTGAGATTTTTATGAATTATGAAAGTAGTCAGGTTGCGCCAGCTATATTTGAAATATATCTGGGTGAAGATATTAATAACGCAAAACTTACGTATGCTCAGGAATTAACAAACACTAATTCTGGTTGGTACAACTTCAATCTTGATGAGCAGATATATTTGGAAGATGGTACTCATTTCTGGATGGTACTCCATATTCCTTCAGGTAATCTTTATCCTCTAGGTGCTGCTGTAGAATTACAACCAGAGGATTCTAAGAATTGCTACATGAGCCTTAATATGGGTAAATCTTGGCAAATGTTTGAAGATTTATATTACAATAATCTTCTCGTATGGGCTATGACAGCTGTAAGTAAATATAAAACACCGGGAGAAATCATTACGCTTTCTCCAATGTCGGGTGAAATAGTTACTGACGATAGCACACAAATAGTAGCATCCGTTGATGCATCTGAATTAATTAACGGTACATATAAAACAAGACTTATTGTTAATACAAATGAAGTAGAAGAACCACAGGTTCGTACTTCTGTTTATACAGTAGTTTCAGGACAAAAAGCAATAATTAAAGGTGAAAATATAGTTGATTTAGGTAGTGTTTTATACGGGAACCAGAAACTTGTTGATATTACTTTAACAAACGAAGGATACGGTAAATTTAAATCTCCGAAAATAACTATTACAGATCCTCAATTCGAACTTGTAGGTTATCTTTCAACTATTAATCCTCGTAGTGAATATACATTCCAAATGCTATACACACCAGACACTATTGGCAACGCTAACGCAAAAGTTACTGTTTATAATAGCTATGGTGATGAGTATGTATTCAATGTATTTGGTGTAGGCGCCGAACCTCCTGTAATGGAAATAACTCCGGATAGTACTTCATTTATGGGATTGACAATCGGTGACACTGTAACAGGAGAATTTTATGTTAAAAATGCCGGAAATTATCCGTTAAATTATTATTTCCCCGCATTTGCCAGTGGCGAAAATATTGGTGAAGTTGAAGGTGATTTCTGTAAGTATGGATATTCTGCAAAAGAAAATCCAGGTGGAATATTAACCACTCCTGCTTATGAATGGACTGATATTTCAGTTACAGGTACTGATCTAACTGGCTATTCTACTGATAAAAGTTACTTTTATTATGATGCTGAATTTGGATTTGATTTCCCATTCTTTGGTGAAATGGAGAACCATGTTTATATCACAAACTATGGTATGATTTCTTTCGACAAAAATTGTGTATTTAACATGTCTCCATTAGGATATAAAGATAAATGGGATTACTTGCCAAACAGATATATTTCTGCATTAGGTTATTCTCACAACTTGGCTATTCAAGGAAATATTTATTATCAGGATTTAGGTGATCGTTTCATTGTTCAATACGATAAGGTAAATTATACAACTTATAATTGGATCACATGGGAAGAAATAAATCTTTCATTTACATACCAAATTGTCTTACATGCAAATGGGAATATCAATATCTATTATAAAGATATGGATGGAGTTGATGCATATGGGTTATTAAGTCAGACTCTTATCGCAATTGAAGATAAGCATGATGATGATGGTTTATGTGTTCATCAATCCCCATATTTTGGTAATCAATCTCTTCTACTAACAGATTTAACTGTTGTTGAATATATTAATCCTGGCTTAGGTTTAATATATGAAATGAACAATGCTGAAGGTATTATACAACCTGGTGATTCTGCTCATGTTACATATTCAGCTAAAACTGATATCTTAAACGAAGCAGATTATATTGAAAGAATTCCATTGTTAAGCAACGATCCTTTCAATAATCCAGGTATTTATACCATGTACCTGAATGTAACAGATGGTGGAGATCCTGATATACAATTAAATACTTTAGCTTACGATTTCGGCCAGGTATTCCAGAACGATAATGCAACATTCGATCTTTGGGTTGTAAATAAGGGTAAAGCTAATGATACCATTGTATCTGCTGTTTTTGATAATGATTACTTTACAGTTTCAGGAGATGTTCCCGGAGTTTTAACTCCTAATCGTAAAATGTTATATTCTATTAAAGCTATTTCAAGCACTCTCGGTAATTATGAAGATACCTTGAGATTATATAATGCGTTAGGTGATGAATTTAAAGTTGCATTAATTGCTGAAGTTATTGAAGCACCACAAATTGCAACTAACATTGTTTCAATTACAGATACAATTGTATCAGGTAATGTTAAAACTAATACATTAACTATAGATAACGCTGGAGGAAATGATTTAGAATTTGCACCTATCGGTAATACCTGGTTATCTGTTAAAGAAAAAGCAGCTAAAGCTAATGTTGTTCCTGAATATACATACGTATATAGCAAAAGTACCGAAGAAAATGGACCATCTTACGAATGGAATGATATCGTTGAAACCGGGACTCGTATTGACTCTATTGATAGTTGGGGCAATTGGTTTGAAGGTTACACATTCTGGTCAGAAGGTTTAGAATTACCGTTTTCATTTAATTTTTATGGAAATGAATATGATACAGTATATATTGGGCCTAATGGAGTAATTACATTTACTGAAGATGATCCTGACAATTACTACCCATTTGGTGGAGATAACATGCCTAATAGTGCTGCTCCAAACAATTTAATTGCACCTTTATTTGCATTTGCTTATCCAGACGCAATGATATATCCGGATTGGGGAGTATTTTGCCAAACTTTTAGTGATAAAGTAATTGTACAATGGCACAGATATACTGATGGATTCTATATGGGATTTGGAATCTCCTGGCAAGTAATTCTTTATGCTGATGGAAACATTAAGTTCCAATATAATTTTGGAGGTAATACTCAAACGTTCCTTGATGGTAATGGTATAATTGGACTAGAAAATGCAGACGGTACAGAAGCGATAGTGGTTCAAAACCGAACTAATAATTTCTTAAAAGATGAACTGTCTATAGTTTTTAATCCAGTGAGAAAATATACTGTTGCTGCAGGGACTTCTTCAGACTTTGATTTAACAATCAATGCTAAAGAACTTTATGCTGGTGATTATTCTCATGACCTTGAATTGCTTAACAATACACCTGATAATGGTAATTTAACAATTCCTGTTCAGCTGAATGTTACTGGTGAAGCAAATATTACCGCTCCGGATTCAATCGGATTTGGTGAAGTGATGGTTTATGAAACAGTAAACCAGTGGGGAAGTGCAGTTCAGGCATCTTATATAGAAGAATTCGAAGTAGTAAATGCAGGAACAGATAAAATGGAAATTTTTGCGTTCGATATTTCGAAATTAACAGGGACAACAGTTGAAGCATATGTTCTGACTACTGACTTTATGGGTAACCCGGCATGGCAGTGGTCTAATGTAATGTACTTACCTATGATGGATTGGAGCACATGGCCAGCTACACCAATTCCATTTTATATTGAGCCAAATACAAGCACGCAATTTAGAGCAACAGTATCTCCAACAACAGCAGATGCTGTTAGAGATACTTTAACTTTCTCAACAGATTATGTATTGAATCCTGATTTCCAAATTACGTTTACAGCAGATCCTGTTTTATCACCGATTGCTAGTATTAGTGATGAAGAAATCAATGTGTATGCGGAAACTGCGGATCATATGGAAACACGCACTTTCTATCTAAGTACAGATTCATCTGATCTTGAGTATAACTTAGAATTAGCTTATATACGTAATATCGATGAAACCAGTACTGCTAAATATTCAGCAACTACCAATGTTCCATCAATTGAACTTGTAAGTAAAGCATTTGAAGGTGAAGTTAAATCATCAACCAAGAATTCTAAATATAACAGAACACTGGAATATGAAACAGCAACATCTCCTGAATCATCATTAGGTTATGGAGGTAGTGCAATGTTCTCTACTGGAACTAAATTTACAGCTCCGGATGATGGATATAACTTAACACATGTTCAAACATGGTATATACCAGGTGATTGGTTAGAGTCTAAAATTATTGTTAAGATTTTAAGTGGTGCTACTGAGTTAGTAAATGCTTCTGTAATTTATACTCAAGAATATCATCATAATATAACAACTTCAGACAATACTGGAGAATTTTTAACTATTGAGTTAGACCAGAATCATATTTTATTCCCTAATGAAGATTTCTTTGTGGTATTTGAGTACCCTACAGGTGCAGGATATCCACAGGGTGCTGCAACAGTTTCAGAACAAGTTAATGGTCGCTTTATGTTTGGAAATGGCGAATCTTGGTTTGATATTATTGGAAGTGGATATGGCCAATATGGTTGGATGGTGAAAGCTATTGAAAACGAATTTGCCAGTGTAGTTTGGGTTGAATTAGCGTCTATTCTTTCAGGTAGTGTAATTGCCGGAGATTCTGTAGGTATCAATCTTGATTTTGTTGCTTATTATGCTGAAAATGGAATTAATGAAGCTGAAGTTACAATTTCTACGAATGATCCTCTTAACTCAAGTATCAAACTTCCTGTTTATCTTCATAAGAACGAAGGTCCTCATTTCAATTTAGGCAAAGAAATCACTATAGCAGTGAACGAAAACGATACGCTTAATCTTGATATTGAGGCTATTGATCTTGAAGGGGATAACTATACATTAAGCATGGCTCAGTCCTATGATTTTGTAAATGAAAGTTTCAATGCAGGTGTTTTAAGTTTTACTTACACTCCTGATTACGAATCAGATGGTTTCTATACATTTATTGTAAATGGTGAAGACGAGTATGGAAATAGCAATGAATTTGCAATTAATGTTGGTGTAATAAATGTTAACAGAGCTCCTGAAGCAATTTCGCAAGATACGATTGAACTTTACGAAAATGGGGACAATTTCTACATCAGTGTTTCGGAATTATTTACTGATGCTGATGGAGATGAAATAGAAGTTGTTTCGTATACCATAACAGATGAGAATATAACAGAACTATTTGAGTCAGGTAACGACTTTGTAATTATTTCCAAGGAAGTTGGTATTACAACAGTTTCTTTTAATGCCATTGATAGTTATGGTGCAACAGTTACAAATACAATTGATGTAAATGTATCTGCTGCTACAGGTATTGATGATATAATTTCTGATGATATTCAAGTATATCCTAATCCAACTGCTGGTGATGTATATATTAGTTTACCTGAAGACATGAAAGAAGAATTAACAATTACTGTTGTTAACATGGTTGGTGCTATTATTAGTGAAGTAAAAGTTAATGGTACTGCTAACAATTCATTCTGGGTTGACATGAATAATCTTCCAAATGGAATGTACTTTATTCAAATTGCTAATGACGAAGTAATCAAATCTGAAAAGATTATTAAAAAATAACTTCAATTAGTAAAATTCTCAAAGAACCTGGTGTTAAGCCAGGTTCTTTTAATTTAAACAATATGATTTTTAAGAGAAATAAAAGTAAAATACTAAAATTTACAGCAAAGTATGGTAATCATCTATACGATATAACTACACTTATTGAATTATTGGTTGAAGTTAGCAGATTTAAAAACGGATTGGTGAATGTTCATGTACAAGCAAGTACTGCTGCCATTATGATCCAGGAAAATGGAGAAACCCGTGTTAAAAGAGATATCATTCATTTCTTACAGAATCTAATTCAATCAAATGTAATAAATCAAAATGATCAGTATAAATATGATAATGCACATTTAAAAGCTGCTTTAATAGGACCAGGTAAAACAGTGCCAATTATTAAAGGGAAATTAGCTTTATCTAAGTGCCAAAAAATATTTCTATGTGAATTTGATGGACCAAATATCGAAAGAGAAATTTTAATAACTCCTTTTCGAAATTAGTAATGATGACTATAAAAAAAATATTAGCTTATATTTTGGTAGATGACGAAAACTTTACACTTGAAAATCATTTATTACTATCTGCTAACGATAATTGAGAAGACTCCGAAAAATCCAGTAAAAGCAAGCTTAACTGTTGAGCAAATAATTGGAAAAATGAGAGTGAAAGAAAATTAAATTTTATTTTAAAATAATATTAATATGAAAAAATTTATACTATTATTTTGTTTAGCATTTGTTTTAATAACAGCAAATGCACAACATGCAGAGATCGTGATAACCAGCCATGATCCTGTACCTGATCCTTTAACATTTTGTATTGGCGAATCGCTAACTATGGAAGTACAGAAGATTAATACTGCAAATTATGAATCTTTTGGAGATTGGCTTAAATGTTCTGAAGAGCCTGATTTAGAAGACTTTTCAAACTTCAACAAATGGGAGTGGTTAGGTCATTACGATACTTCTTATACTTTTGATTTATCAGAAGAAGTATACTTTTTTGCCAAAATCCATGATTTAAACTTTGGATATTATACTCCAGTAATTCATATATCTACAAAAGGTATAGTACCAGCTTTAGTTTATACCGAAGCTGATACAGCTTTTTGTTCAGGAAGCACTGTGGCAATTTCTGTTGATCCTTCTGATTTAGGAGATGGTAATTATATGTGGTTTAAAGATAGTGTTGAAATTACCGGAGAAACAACCGCCAATTACACTATTTCAGAATCTGGTTTATATCATGTAGAAGCAAAGGATGTAAATGGTGACTGTCCTGATAACTTTATTTCTTCGTCAGTTGTTGAATTTACTTTAATTCAGCCTGCTATTTACGGTGATCTTAAAATGGACTTAAACCGTATGAGTTTCTCTACGGATGATATTTATGTAAGCTACCAATGGTATAGTGGTGCTGATGAAGCTAGTCTTGCTGTTATTAATGGTGCTACCAATGCTAACTACGATGCTACAATTTCCGGAACAGACACTTATTATGCAGTAGAAGTTGAAACTACTGGAGGATGTACAGCTATGTCGGAAGCTATTTTGGTAAATAACATTATATACAGTACTCCGGTTATTGCAACTCCTGCATCAACTTTTGCGTGTCGCGACGAAAGTATTGAGCTAACTGTAGAAAACGATGTTTATGCAAGTTATCAGTGGTATAAAAATGGTAATTCAATTAATAATGCTAACACTCCTTCTATTACAGTAGATGAAAGTTACAATTATCGTACTGGTTCCTATACTGTAATAGTAACTACTGTTTTAGATGAAACCGATGAGTTTGAATCGGCTGCCATTGATATTGAAATTGCAGAGCAGCCAAAAATTAACGTATTGGATAATGCCACTTTTTGCCCGGATGCAAATGTTGGTTTATACAGTGATGATAAATTTGATACTTACCAGTGGCTAATAAATGATATCAACGATATATCAACTGCAGTTGAAATTGCAGATGCTACTGATTCGTCAACAGTAATAACAATTGGGGACGAACCCAGGTATTATTTCTTAAAAACAACTTACAACAGTTGCGAAGATGTGTCAAGCAGTAAATATGTTAACGCTTATTCATTGAACGCCCCAAGTATTTATACTTCAACTTACGGAAGTGTAGGTAAAATGTGTATGGGTGATTCTGTAGGATTAAAGGGTGGCGGATACGATGTAACCTGGCAGTGGTACTTAAACGGGAATGCTGTAGAAGGCATGACTGAAAAGAATCCATATGCTAAAGAAGTAGGTTCATACACTCTTGAAATTACTTCAACCAAATGTCCTGAAATGGATCCGGTAATGAGTAAAAATGCTGTGGAAATAAAATATTCTGTTTTACCTAAATTTACAGTTGATCCCACAGGAGAGATTGTTAATAACAATCCAAATCACATTGTTTTTTGTACATACGAAACGATCTCATTATCAGTTGAAAATAGTGCAAATTATGAAAACTGGCAATGGATTGGTAAATTATATGATCCTGCATCAACATCAGATGATTGGGAAGAAATAGAAGGTCAGACTAATTCAGAATACACTTTTATTAATGGAGTAGAAAATAATAAACTTCATTTTAAAGTTCGTGTTGATTCTTTAATGGGCGACGGAACCTATTGTACAGGTGTTTCAGAATACAAAACTATTGATGCATGGGTTTTCTTAAATCCGACAGTTGCATCATATAATACAGAATTGTGTGAACAAGGAGACTCAGTTTTATTACACTTGGGATTCCCTGGTA
Source organism: Bacteroidales bacterium (assembly GCA_030668615.1). Classification (GTDB taxonomy): domain Bacteria; phylum Bacteroidota; class Bacteroidia; order Bacteroidales; family UBA12077; genus UBA12077. The sequence goes on from DAOUTQ010000026.1 coordinate 20,431, forward strand.
CCTGGGTAAAATACGCTTGGGAGCTTGACGGAAATGTAGTTCCAAATTCAAATAACGATACAATTTGGGCTAAAGAACCTGGAGAGTATGTTATTACCGCATATCCGGAAGATTGCCCTTCAATTAAGTTCTCTTCAGGAATAGGTCCGATAGTTAATTTTATGCCTGATGCAGAAATTCTGGGAAATGATACCCTTATTTATGCCAAGCCTTTCTTTGGTTCTTACAACCACCAGTGGTATTATAGCGAAACTGATCCTGGATACAACGATTATATTAATAATATGCAGGCACTTAATATGGATACCATAGAAACACCATGGATAATATATTTTAATCAAATGAAACCTGGTTATTATGCTGTTGAGATAATTAATGATGCACAATGTTTAAGAATATCAGATGTATATAGTTACAATACAACAGGGATTGATGACTTTGAGTCATCAGATATTAAAATTTATCCGAATCCGGTAACAAATACATTAAATGTTTCCTTGTCAGATACTAAAAAAGTGAAATCAGTTGAGATTTATAATGTGACAGGAATACTGGTAGATAAAACCATAGATATTGATACAACCATGCAAATTCCTATGGAAGAATATGAAAATGGTGTTTATATTATCAAAGTTAATTTTTTAGATAACAATTCTAAGTCATTCAGAATAATAAAAAATTAATAGGATTTATAGGTAATGAAAGACTCCAACACCTTAGAGGCATCCTGCTTCTAAGGTGTTTTAGAGTTTTTATATAATTACGAAATTGTGTGTATGTCAGTTTACTGTAAATATTATTAAAATTAGATATTGACCAGGTACAGAAGTTTAGTAAAACAAAAAGCTAAAGATGATTTATATTTCGTTTTAACCCTTCAAATTTTGTCCTTTCAATAGGTGAATTTTTAAAGAGTTTTTTGAATTTTGATTCTTCAAGATCTTGCCACTCTTCTTTACTAAGACTTTTAAGTTCATTAGAAATATTAAAAGCTTCTATGTTATGAGATTTTAATTTTGAATTCCAGGGACAAACATCTTGACAAATATCGCATCCAAAAATCCAATCGTTCCATTTTCCTTTAAATTCTTCCGGAATTTCATCTTTTTTTTCGATAGTTAAATAAGAAATACATTTTCGTGCATCTAACTGGTAAGGATTTATAGCTTTTGTCGGACAAGCGTCAATGCATTTTGTACAATTTCCACAATAATCTTTTATAGACAAATCGTAATCTAATTCCAAATCAATAATTAGTTCTCCTATAAAAACAAATGAGCCAAATTCTTTTGATATTAGATTTGTGTTTTTCCCAATCCATCCCAGGCCAGATTTAGATGCCCAAACTTTATCCATAACCGGAGCTGAATCGACAAAAGCCCGTCCATTTATATCTCCTATCTCATCATTAATAAATTCAAATAGAGAATGCAGTTTTTCTTTTACAACATAGTGATAATCTTTACCATATGCATATTTTGAAATTTTATAAGTATTATCTATTTGTTTTTCTTCAGGATAGTAATTTAATAAAACCGAAATTACAGATTTTGCACCTTCAACTAATATTCTTGGATCGGTACGCTTTTCGAAATGATTTTCCATATAATGCATTTCGCCATGAAAACCTTTTTCTAACCAATCTTTCAAAATTTGAGATTCATTTTCAAGGAAGTCAGCTTTTGATATACCAACTGCAGAAAATCCGAGCTCGTTAGCTTTGTTTTTAATTTGTTGAGTATTATTTTGGACTGTATCCACGTTTATTAAGCAATGATTCTTTACAAATGTATTTTAAAATGATATGCATTAAAAATTTAACCCATGTAACATACGAATATTAACCCGTTTAAATATACTAAAATGCTGTCATTACTCGCTTTGCTCATGAGAAAAGTTCCCTTGCAAAAGGGAATCTATTTTATGATTGAATTATGTCACTTTTAGATCTCCAATCAAGTTGGAGATGACAAAAGAAAATTTGAACTTATATCATATAGAGATAAGCAATCGATATGCAGAAAAAATAAAACCTAAAGCAACCCAAGATCCAACATTGCTTCTTCGCTCATGAGGCTTTTATCCCAAGGTGGATCAAAAACAAGATTTATTTTTGCCGATTTTACACCTTCAATAGCATTTGTTTTTTCGTGAACTTCGTTAAGTAGCTGGTCTGCCATCGGGCAATTTGGAGCAGTCAAAGTCATTTTCACTTCAACCTTTTTATCGTCGTCCACATCAATGGCATAGATTAATCCAAGGTCGTATATATTTACCGGTATTTCCGGATCAAAAATTTCTTTCAGTGTTTTTACTATTTCCGCTTCTAAAGCCATAAAATCATTTTCCATAACTTCTCTCTTTAATTTCCCATTTTGGCATTATAAGCTATTGCATATAATTTCATTTGCTTAACCATAGCTAAAAGACCATTCGAACGTGTAGGTGATAAATTCTGTTGAAGACCAATCTTATCTAAAAAATATAATTCGTTGTTAAGAATATCTGCAGGTTTCTGATTGCTAAGAACACGAACTAAAAGTGCTGCAATTCCTTTGGTAATAATAGCATCACTATCGGCATAAAACTTAATGGTATCACCATCCATTTCAGCAAAAAGCCACACTTTCGACTGACAACCTTCAATTAAATATTGCTGTGTTTTATATTTCGGATCAATTTCTGGGAGATCTTTACTTAACTCAATTAAGTAATTATATTTATCCATCCAGTCGTCAAATACTGAAAACTCTTCGATAATTTCGTCCTGTTGTTCGTTTAATGTCATCTTCTACAAAAACTTTATATTCCTTTAACAGTCATACTTCGATAAACTCAGCATGACATTATATTTTAAAAATTTGTCATACTGAGTTTATCGAAGTACGACAACCTTTCTTACAAAATTAGCTAAACATTTGTTTAACAGTCAATATTGCTTCGTATAATTTATCAATTTCTTCTTTTGTATTATAAAATGAAAATGAAGCTCGAATTGTTCCTTCAATATTGAAACGATCCATTAAAGGCTCAGCACAATGATGTCCGGTGCGAACAGCAATTCCCATTTTATCGATTACCATTCCTGCATCGTAATGATGAATATTATCCAGATTAAATGAAATTACACTTACTTTATTTTCAGCTGTTCCAATAATTCTTAAACCATCAATAGATTCAAGCTTTTCGGTTCCATACTCTAATAGTTCTTTTTCGTAAGCTGCAATATTTTCTAATCCTAATTCTTGAATATAATTTATTGCTGTTGCCAAAGCAATTGCCGAAACATAGTTTGGGGTTCCTGCTTCAAATTTAAATGGTAATTCGTTAAAAGTAGTTTTCTCGAACGTTACCTTTTTAATCATTTCTCCACCAGTCATGTATGGTGGCATTTCATTCAGCCATTTCTCTTTACCATACAAAACACCAATTCCATTCGGACCATATACTTTATGTCCTGAGAATACATAAAAATCACAATCCAAATCCTGAACATCTACTTCTCCATGCTGTACGCTTTGTGCTCCATCAATTAAAACAGGAATTTTATTTTGATGTGCTATTTCAATGATCGTTTTAACATCATTAACTGTTCCTAATGCATTTGAAACTTGATTAACAGCAACAATTTTTGTTTTTGATGAAATCAGTTTTTGATATTCATCTAATAATAATTCTCCCTTTTCATTAATTGGAATAACTTTCAGAACGGCTTTCTTTCTTTCGCAAAGCATTTGCCAGGGAACAATATTCGCATGATGTTCAAGTGTTGAAATAATTATTTCGTCGCCTTCATTAACATACTTTTCACCAAAAGAAAATGCTATTGTATTAATGGATTCTGTTGTTCCACTTGTAAAAATTACTTCGTGATCATGTTTAGCATTAATAAACTTCCGCACAACTTTTCTGGCATCTTCATGTCTCTTAGTTAATTGCTCACTCAAATAATGTACTCCACGATGAATATTACTGTTTTCCTTTGAATAAATTTTAACTTCCTCATCAATAACAACCTGTGGTTTCTGGGTTGTTGCTCCATTATCGAAATAAACCAATGGCTTATTATAAATCTGTTGATTTAAAATTGGAAAATCGTTGCGTATTTTTTGAATATCTAAGCTCACTATCTTTTATTTTTTTAGTTCCCTCGTTTACAACTCGGGATCAGTTCAGTTTAATGATTTTAATTCTAAAATTATTGTCTCACTGAATTAACAACAATGCATCTGGCATGAATTACATCTCGATAACTCACCACGTAGGCGTTTATCAACTAAATCCTGAATACGTTCCTGTAATGCCGGAACCTGAATTGTTTTTATTACATCATTTGCAAAAGCATACATCAACAACAGTTTTGCTTCTTTTTGGGGAATCCCACGAGCACGTAAATAAAACATCGCGTCCTCATCTAACTGCCCGACCGTTGCACCATGACTACATTTCACATCGTCGGCATAAATTTCTAACTGAGGTTTTGTTTTAATATCAACATCGTCGGTTAACAAAATATTATTATTTGTCTGATATGCCTGTGTTTTCTGAGCATCTTTCCGAACTAACACTTTGCCACTAAATGCACCCGTTGCATAATCATCTAAAACACCCTTAAATAATTGTTTGCTTGTACAGTTTGGATGCGCATGATCCATATAAATATAATTATCAATATGCTGGCCTTTGTCGGTAAAATAAAGACCTGTTGTAGTATTTTCACAGCCTTCGCCATTTAACAATATATTTACATTATTTCGGATTAATCCTCCATGTAAAGAAATCGTATTTGCGTTTACACGGCTGTCTTTTTCCTGATTAAAATATAAATGCGAAACCTGCTTTGAACCATTATGCTCATTCTGCATTCTTGAATATTCCAAACCAGCATTTTGACCTACAAATATTTCAGTTACCGAATTTGTTAAAAAATTTGGTTTTGATAAGGTATGATCACAAATAACTACAGAAGCCTGGCTGTTTTCTTCAAGTATAAATAAATTTCTATGTTGAGTAAAACCTTCTTCTTCGTCCATCAATATATTAATGATCTGTAAAGGCTTCTCAATTACAACTCCTTTTGGGACATACAAGAAAACACCATCTTTAACAAAAGCTGTATTCAATGCAACCAATCCTTCCTTTTCAGAATCAGCATATTTTGCAAAATGCTTTTTCACTAATTCCGGGTATAATTCTGTTGCTTTTTGGAAGCTTCCAATTACAGCTCCACCAGGCAATTCAGTCATTAAATTTTCACGAGCGTAATACCAACCATTTAATAAAAGAATCACTTTTGTATTTAAATCAGGGACATCGCAACTAAAAATATCGTTGATCTGAAATTGTATATTCTTTGGAGAAAAATAATTCTTATACCCATTCTCAAATTCTTTATTAAGATCGGTGTATTTATAATTTTCATCTTTCTTATTTGGGATACCAAGTGATTTAAAATGCTCAAATGCCTTTTCACGAACTTCATTTATATAATCAGAAGAATCATTTTTTAATAATTCCAGATTTTTCTGGTATAATTCTATAAAATTTTCTCTTGTATCTACTTTAACAGTTTCTAAGCTCATAAGATTGCTTTTTAAAATCCGATTACACTTTCCAAGGAATTAAACCTCAGAACCTTTCTTTAACCAATCATAACCCTTTTCTTCAAGTTCAAGAGCTAATTCTTTTCCTCCGGACTTAATAATTTTACCATTATATAGCACATGAACAAAATCAGGAACAATATAATCCAGTAATCTTTGATAGTGCGTAATTACAATTGTTGCATTGTCTGAAGATTTTAATTTATTTACTCCATTTGCAACAATTCTTAATGCATCAATGTCCAATCCTGAATCTGTTTCATCCAGAATTGATAATTTTGGCTCTAACATAGCCATTTGAAAGATTTCATTTCGTTTCTTTTCTCCACCCGAAAAACCTTCGTTAACTGATCTATTAGCCAATGCTGCATCCAGCTCAACCAGTTCTTTCTTTTCACGCATTATCTTTAAGAAATCCGATGATGATAATGGTTCTAAACCTTTATGTTTTCGTTGTTCATTAACAGCTGTTTTCATAAAGTTAACCATGCTAACACCAGGAATCTCAATAGGATATTGAAATCCAAGAAAGATTCCTTCACTGGCACGTACTTCCGGAGTTTTTTCTAAAAGATCTTCGCCAAGGTATGTAACCTTTCCTTCTGTAACTTCAAACATTTCTCTTCCGGCCAATACGGATGCTAACGTACTTTTACCTGAGCCATTCGGGCCCATAATTGCATGAACCTCACCGGCTTTTACTTCTAAATTAATTCCTTTCAGAATTTCTTTTCCTTCAATATTTGCGTGTAAATTTTTTATTGATAACATCTTATATAATGTATTATAGTTCTTTAATAATAATTTTATTTATCCCACACTACCTTCTAAGCTTATTTGCAATAGTTTTTGTGCTTCCACTGCAAATTCCATTGGTAATTTATTTAAAACTTCTTTAGCATAACCATTTACTATTAAACCAATTGCATCTTCGGTCTTAATACCACGCTGATTACAATAAAATATCTGATCTTCTCCAATTTTTGATGTTGTTGCTTCGTGCTCAACAACAGAATCTTTATTATCAACTTCAATATAAGGGAATGTATGGGCTCCACATTTATCGCCTAAAAGTAAACTATCACACTGTGAAAAGTTTCGGGCATTTTTTGCATTTTTTACAACCTTAACTAATCCTCTGTAACTATTCTGACTTAGACCAGCAGAAATACCTTTTGAAACAACGATGCTTTTTGTATTTTTTCCAATATGAATCATTTTAGTTCCGGTATCAGCCTGTTGGTGATTATTCGTTACAGCTACCGAATAAAATTCTCCAACTGAATTATCACCTAATAATATACAACTTGGGTATTTCCATGTAACTGCTGAGCCTGTTTCAACCTGTGTCCATGATATTTTGGAATTTTCTCCAGCACATTTCCCACGCTTAGTTACAAAATTATATATACCACCAACACCATTTTTATCACCTGGATACCAGTTCTGAACCGTTGAATATTTCACTTCTGAATTCTTATTAGCAATAATTTCGACAATCGCTGCATGAAGCTGATTCTCATCTCTTTGCGGCGCCGTACAACCTTCCAAGTAACTAACATAAGAATCATCATCTGCAACAATTAGTGTTCTTTCGAACTGACCAGTATTAGCTGCATTAATTCTAAAATAGGTTGATAATTCCATTGGACATCTTACTCCCTTGGGAATATAACAAAATGAACCATCACTAAAAACAGCAGAATTTAATGCTGCAAAATAGTTATCGGTATATGGAACAACTGATCCCATATATTTTTTTATTAAATCGGGATGCTCCTGCACTGCCTCGCTAAATGAACAGAATATTATTCCTAACTCACTTAAATTTTCTTTAAAAGTTGTTTTAACAGATACACTATCCATTACTGCATCTACAGCAACTCCTGACATCATTTTTTGTTCATCTAAAGAAATTCCTAATTTTTCGAAAGTTGCTTTTAAATCAGGATCTACATCATCCATGCTATCCAAAGGAACTTTTTGCTTTGGTGCTGCATAATATATTATATCCT
>DAOUTQ010000053.1 GCA_030668615.1 Bacteroidales bacterium
ATAATAAAAATGAGTATTAATGTTGTTGAGGCTCCGAGTATTATAGAGTTTGTAACAACAGAGTTGAGAATGATTTTTGTTTCAAGCGAAAAAACAACTCCCATATCGTAAGTTAATATTCGAATAGGATAATATGCTGACAAATAATCATTCTTTGAATTCTCAGCAGAAATAGAGTGCAAAACAGATCCTTTAAATCCATTTTCAAGATCTTCAATAATCTTATCTTGACGGGTAACCGATATAGTATCTTTTGATAAGTTATTTGAAAGAATTTGACCATCAAGACTAACCAGCCATTGCCATAGAGTATTTCCAAGGTGATAGTTTTCAAATACAGTACCAATGTAACTATCAATATCAGATTTAATCATGATATTAATTACAGGCTCATTATTTCTAAATACAGGTAAAATATACGTATAGGTTCCGTCTTTATTAAGGGCAACCTGTTCTCTGTTAACTAAAGGTTTTTGTCTTTGAGATAAATAATAATCACTTATAAAATGGTTGGTTTGATCCTTAAAAAGACTGTAAACATTTTTGTTATTATCAATTATTCTAACGTTTCGGATTAAGTTTTGAAACTTAAAATAAAATAATTCAAGTTTTTTTACTTTATGGTCAATATTATCCTGATCTTCAAAGAAACTTGCTATATCAGATGAAAAAACAATGTAATTTATTTCATTTTCAAATTCATAACCAGACTGTTCTATTTCCCAACCACATATTTGTGCCTGATTTAACAACATTTCTTCATGAAAACTTAGTTGCTGATTATATACACGATAACCGTAGTAAACATTTGTACATAATATTACGATTATAATAGCCGATATCAGATAGTAGAATTTTTTCATAGATAAATTCTTTTTTTCAATTAATTACTTTTAGTAATAACCAGTTTGTTTCTCTTATTACTGATTTATAAATTGTATATTTTTCATTATTTTTATAAAAAACCTCTTTTTTCTCTCCAGAGATTAACTCTTTAACAGCATTACACAGATCGGAGTTTTTATGATCGAGTAAAGATGGTGATTTAAATATATAAATATCTTCGGTAACGCGTTTGAAATATTGGAAATCTCTGCATTGCGGAATATTTACTAGTTTTGAAGCCTCTCTGGTTGAGCAGATAATTTTTCCTTCCTGATTAATTATCAGAATAATTTCTGTATTTGAAGAAAAATAACGATTTTTTATTGAATGTAAGCTAATATCTCCGGCAACAATTCCTATAAAATTATCTCTGAAGTAAACAGGTTCAACACAGGAAATTATCCAGCCTCTTCCAAAAGGATCAGCAAATGGTTGGTTTACCCAATAGGCATTGTTGTCATCAAAAGGTTTGTTCTGAGCTGTTTGGAAGCTTATTAGCTTTGTAAGATTAACATCGTTTTTCAGATAATTAACAACATTTATATAAGGGAAAATTCGCAAAAACGATGCAGTATCTAAAAAATAAACCTGCGATAGCGAAGGATTGCTCTTCACAATTTGATTGAAGTTAGTATCAAGCTGTTCTGTATTTATTATTGTTTTCTTCAGCTGATCGGTAACTTCCTTGTTTGCAGGAAAATATACTGCAGATTGGTTTTTGTTGTATGCAGAAAATAGAATTTCTCCAGGATGGTTATGATACTTGTTTTCTGGATTCCAATCAATTTCGTTTTCGAAAGGAATTTTATAGCAAAGAACGTTACCCAAATCTATAATGTTGGTTCTAATGGTAATCAGATCATTATTTATGTTTTCAGCAATATGATTAAGGTGTCTCAGATTCAGATCTAATTCCTGATCATTGTTACAGGAAATAAAAAGTGAAAAGAAGATGAAAAATAAAATACTTGACCTATTCTTTAAAAACATTAACAATCGTATTTAAAAATAATCACACAAGTTAAAAAAAATTATTAAGACAGATAAATGATTTATGATAAAAGGGTTCTAAATGAATTTGAACAGTTTGTTTATGTTTACAAACGATGCTTTGAATCATCACCAAATAAGATCTTTAGGTAGTTTTCGTATCTCAGTTGACTAACCTCTCCCGTTTCAATGGCATTTTTAACAGCACAGTCAGGCTCATGAACATGTGTACAGTTATGATATTTACAACTGTGTGATGCTTTGAATATTTCAGGGAAGAAATGGAATAATTCTTCATCATTAATATTGTGCAAACCAAAACCACGAATTCCGGGCGTGTCTATTATGTAACCACCAATTGAAAGCTCAAACATTTCTGCAAAAGTAGTGGTGTGTTTACCAGATTTGTGGTAATCGGATATTTCAGTAACTTTTAAATTCAGAGCAGGATCAATTAAATTAATTAAAGATGATTTTCCAACCCCGGAAATGCCTGAGATCACCGATATTTTGTTTTTTATCATGTTTTTAACTTGGTCGATATTTGTATTGTTTTTAACTGAAGTGGCAATGCACTCGTAACCAGCATTTTGATATACCTCTATTAAACTATTAAGAACCTTTGTTTGTTTTTCGTCATATAAATCTGTTTTATTGAAAATTATTTTTGCGGGAATACGATAAGCCTCTGCAGATATTAAAAAACGATCAATAAATATTGGATAAGTGTTGGGAAAAGCTACCGTAACTACTAATATTGCCTGATCGACATTAGCAGCGATAATGTGTGTTTGCTTAGAAAGATTAGTTGATTTACGGATAATATAATTTTTGCGATCCAGAACGTTTTTAATAACTCCTTTTTCAGGATCTTCGGAAATATTATATTCAACATAATCGCCAACAGCAACGGGGTTCGTGCTTTTTATACCCTGTATGCGTAATTTTCCTCGGATATTACAAGACACAAAATTTCCTGTTTCTGTATCTTTAATATAATACCAGCTTCCGGTCGATTTTATTACTAATCCTTTTTTCAAAACATCCTGTTTTACTCTGTTACGAAAGTATTAAATATTTCAATATTATTCCCATATTTGTTATGAATTAAAATATTAAAACAAATGATTAAGAAGATAGTTTCATATAATGTAAACGGAATTCGGGCAGCACTAAATAAAGGATTTATAGAATGGTTAAAAGAAGAAAAGCCCGATATTATTTTAATTCAAGAAACAAAAGCACACAAAGAACAAGTTGAAACAAGCCTTTTTGAAGAGCTTGGATATCATCATTATTGGTTTTCTGCTGTAAAAAAAGGTTATAGCAGTGTTGCGATCTTGTCAAAAGAAAAACCTGGTTTTGTAGAAACAGGTATTGGTATTGAAAAATACGATGTTGAGGGAAGAACTATTCGTGCTGATTTTGGAGATATTACAATCATTAATTCTTATTTTCCGTCAGGAACAACAGGAACTATTAGGCAAGATTATAAAATGGAATATTTAGCAGATTTCAAAAAGTATATTGATAAGCTCAAAAAAGAACGACCAAAATTAATTGTTAGCGGAGATTATAATATTTGTCATAAGCCCATTGATATTAATCATCCTGAAAGGCACAAAAAAACTTCCGGATTCTTACCTGAAGAACGAGAATGGGTCGATCAATTTATTGAAAGTGGTTTTACAGATACTTTCCGTGAATTTAACACAGAGCCGGAACAATATAGTTGGTGGAGTTATAGAGCAGGTTCAAGAGCAAAAAATATGGGATGGAGAATTGATTATCACATGATTTCGGAAGCACTGAAATCACAATTAAAGAATGCTACAATTCTTCAGAATGTGCATCATTCAGATCATTGCCCTGTTGTTGTTGAAATAGATTTTTAATGAGTTGCCCCTACAAAAAATTATATTACCCCAAAAATTTCAGGTTTAACCTTGTCCCCCTTGAGGGGGATTTAGGGGGTAGAAAAAACAAGCATGAAAAAAGCATCACCAGAAAATAATTATTGCTACAACAAAAAGTTGCAACCTCTTGCTCGTAATTTGCGCAACTCAATGACAAAAGCAGAATGCAGCTTATGGAAATATGTTTTAAAAGCAAAGAAAATGCATGGATATCAATTTACACGACAACGTCCTGTATTAGAATATATTGCAGATTTTATGTGTAAAGAATTATTGTTGATAATTGAAGTAGATGGAGTAAGTCATCAGTTCGATGATATTGAAAAGAAAGATAAAGTTCGACAAGAAAAATTAGAGCAAATTGGGTTTAAAGTATTAAGATTTATGGATAGTGAAATTCTTAATAATATGGATGACGTTATAAGAACTATTGAGGTTTTTATTAATGGAGAGGAATAATCCACCCCCCTTAGTCCCCCGCCAGCGGGGGAGATAGAATAGTTTTCTTTCAAGGGGGAAATATGATTCCAATATCTAATAATATATAAGGGAAAAAAACCCTGTAAGAACAGAAGTCTGACAGGGTATAAGTTTAATATTTTATAAAAACTATTTAGGCATTCTTTTTCTTTCGAATTCTTTTAAATAGATTTTTCTTAAACGTATATGTTTTGGTGTAACTTCAACATATTCATCAGCCTGAATATATTCTAATGCTTCTTCCAAAGAAAATTTAATTGGAGGAGGAAGCTTAACTTTATCATCGGTTCCTGAAGCACGTACGTTTGATTGCTTTTTGGTTTTTGTAATATTTACACCGATATCTCCTGCTTTATTATTTTCTCCAACTACTTGACCTTCATAAACTTCTTCGTTGTGAGCAACAAAAAACCGTCCTCTATCTTGTAACTTATCTAAAGAGTAAGCTATTGCCATTCCTGTTTCAATAGCATTTAATGAGCCTACTTGTCGCTTTACAAAATCACCTTTGTAAGCTTCAAAATCTTTAAATCGGTGTGCCATTACAGCTTCTCCTGCTGTAGCAGTCATCATTATATTTTTTAATCCAATAATTCCTCGTGATGGCATATGGAATTCAAGTAAAATACGATCGTTTTTACGTTCCATGTTCATCATCTCTCCTTTTCGTTGTTGAATAACTTCGATTGCTTTTCCAGAATATTCTTCAGGCAAATCAATTGTTAGATATTCAATAGGCTCGCATTTCTCGCCATCAATTTCTTTTATGATTACTTTAGGTTGTCCTACTTGTAGTTCATAACCTTCGCGACGCATGGTTTCAATTAACACTGATAAGTGTAAAACACCGCGGCCATATACTGTATGAGCATCAGCAGAATCAGTAGGTTCAACTTTTAAAGCCAGGTTTTTTTCAAGTTCTCTATCTAAGCGATCTTTCAAATGGCGCGAAGTAACATATTTGCCATCTTTTCCAAAAAATGGAGAGTTATTTATAGTAAACAACATACTCATAGTTGGTTCATCTATAGCAATAGGATCTAATGCTTCAGGCTCATCAATATCGGCAATAGTATCCCCAATAGAAAAGCCTTCGATACCTACTAATGCACAAATATCACCAGAAGTTACGGTTTCAACTTTTCGTTTACCTAAACCTTCGTATGTAAGTAATTCTTTTATTTTTGTTCTTTTAATTGAACCATCTCTCTGAACAAGAGACACTCTCATTCCTGTTTTTAGTGTTCCACGTAAAAGTTTACCAATAGCTATTCGTCCAACATATGATGAATAGTCTAATGATGTAATTAACATCTGAGGAGTCCCTTCGAATGATTTTGAATCAGGAATATGCTCAATAATTGAATCCATTAAAGCAGTAATATCTGTTGTTGGTTTTTCCCAACTATTAGACATCCATCCATTTTTTGCAGACCCATAAATCGTTGGAAAATCTAATTGATCTTCATTTGCTTCTAAGTTAAACATAAGATCAAAAACTTGTTCTTGAACTTCTTCCGGACGACAATTTGCTTTATCAACCTTATTAATAACAACAATTGGTTTTAATCCTAATGTTAAAGCTTTTTGAAGAACAAATCGTGTTTGTGGCATAGTACCTTCAAAGGCATCAACCAATAATAATACGCCATCGGCCATATTTAAAACACGTTCTACTTCACCACCAAAATCGGCATGACCAGGAGTATCAATAATATTGATTTTATAATCCTTATAATCTACTGAAACGTTTTTAGATAGAATTGTTATTCCTCTTTCACGTTCAAGATCATTACTGTCAAGAATTAAATCACCGGGATTCTCATTTTCACGAAATAATTTACCCAGTAATAGCATCTTGTCAACCAATGTAGTTTTACCGTGGTCAACGTGTGCTATAATAGCTATGTTTTTGATTTTTTGCATTTTTTACCCTAAAATTTTCAGCGTGCAAAGGTATGAGATTTAAATTAATATAAGACAGAAACAATAAGAATAATAGAAATGTTTTACAAATAATACCAATTCTTCATCAAAATGTCGTATTTATAATCTAATTTAAAGTTTAGAATTGTTCCCCGAAATTCGGGATGTAAACAAATGCCGTTACATATTCAATTCATATTTGTTTTTACAAATATGACACATTGAATAGTAAGCGGTATAACGGATTTTCAAGTTATAATAATCTATCACGGAAAACAAAAAATGACCTGCATATAAAACAGGCCATTTAAAAAGAATGTATTTAATTTTTAAGGATTTCTTGCACCATATTGATTAAAGGCATTGTTTAAAGCATTTTCGATTTCAACCGCAATTTCAGGATCTCCGAAACGTTGTGAGAAATCATTTAATCTTTGCAAATAATGTATTGCCAATCTAATATCATAATCCAGACTTGTGGCGTATTTTGCTGGTAATGAGAAATAGTAATTTAATTCCTGCATTGAAATATCTGCAAAATCAGATAAAATAATATTGGCTTTTACGTTTTCTCCAAGTATGTAATAATTTTCAAGAATATCGAGCGTAAACAGGTCATAAGGAATATTTTCTTTTGGCATAAGCTCTACACAACGATCCAGAACTGCAATTGCAGAATCAGGCTTTCCTTCTTGTATTAATCCTTTTGCTAATCTATTAAAGTTATTTCTTATTTTAATTACAGAAACAGTTCGAACAGTTGTATAATCCATCAAGGTAATTGGATCTTCCATATTTCCCCAACGGAATTCTTCCATTAACTTTTTATACATTATATCTGTATCAATTCGGCCTGTTTCCAAATATCCTTTTGAGGGTGTCTTAATCGGTACAAGTCTATAAGCAAAACCTTCTAGTTGAAGATAATCATTAATTCCAATATTACCATCTCCTGCGGTAGAAACGAAATATACAGGGCGTTCCCAGTTGTTTGTTGCTAAAAGATCCAGAATCATCAGTTCATTTTTCATGATTCTGTTTTTCTTTAACTCAAAGCGTATTTCAGAAACAATTTTATCAGCATCTTCGGGTCTCACGGTTCCATTTGCAATTACTTTTTCAGTATCAACAGGAACAATAAATTTGTTTGCTGGTAAGTAATCAATCCATTCATCCTGACCAACCTGAATTTTTGTTCTTGCATCTTCTGAAACTACAAAATCAACAGCCTGACCAATAGGCACATATTCGTTTATTCTCTCATCAATATAAACTACATCGCGAGTACCGTTAAGATATTGTTCATGAGTTATTCCGAATGGAACAGGCTCTGAATCATATGCTTTGCGTTTCATTTGATCGATATACCAATCCGTATTCAGCAGTGATAAATTAACAACGCGCACATCAGTTCTTATACCTTCAACCTCTTGTGCATACCATAGTGGGAAAGTATCGTTATCGCCGTGAGTGAATAAGATAGCATTTGGCGCACAAGAATTCAAATAGTTATATGCAAAATCGCGTGCAATGTACCTGTTTGATCTGTCGTGATCGTCCCAGTTTTCTGATGCCATATTTACAGGAATCGCAACAAGACATATCAGCGTAGCCAAAGAAGCACTTGTAACAGCCTTAATTTTCTTTTGAAAAAAGTTGTAAACGCTAACAACTCCAATACCTATCCAAATAGAGAATGCATAAAAAGAACCTGCATAAGCATAATCACGTTCTCGCGGCTGCAATGGATATTGATTTAAGTAAACAACAATGGCTATACCGGTTAATACAAAAAGTAAAAGAATTACAATGAAATCATTAAAATGACGGCGCATATGAAAAAAGAATCCAAACATACCCAAAAGTAGCGGAAGTAAGTAATATACATTTCGCGACTTAGCATTTTTCATATGATCAGGAAGTTTTTCCTGAGGTCCGATTAAAGCATTATCAATGAAATTAATACCTGTAATCCAATTCCCATTCAACAATTCGCCATGACTTTGAGTATCGTTTTGCCTTCCCGCAAAATTCCACATAAAATATCTTCCATACATATGTCCAAGTTGATACGTGAAAAAGAACTTTAGATTTTCACCAAAAGTAGGTACGATTCTAATTTCGGGCTCACCATTATAACCAGTTATAGTTACTTTTTTCCCTTTTACATTTGCCCACCTTTTATATTCTTTAGCATGATCCGGATTGCTTTGGCTGTACATTCGTGGAAAAACAGTTGTGAATCGTTCATCAAATTCATAGATCGAGTTTAATGAAAATATCTTTAAATATTTTCCGTCTTTCTGGCGATAAGTATATGGATCTTTACTATCAGTTACAGGAGCATTGTAATACTGTCCTTTAAATAGCGGACGGTTTCCGTATTGTTCTCTATTAAGGTAATGTAAAAGATTAAAAACAGTTTCAGGATTATTTTCATCCATAGGAGGATCTGCCAACGAACGAATTACAATCATTGTAAAGCTTGAATAACCAATCATTATTACAGTAAAAGCGAGAACGATTGTATTTAATAATACTTTTTTCTTCTTATGAGTATAATGAATTGCCCAAACTACAAAGCCAATGATTAAAGCAACGTAAATTAAAACACCGGATTTAAACGGCAAGCCAAGTCCGTTTACAAACAATAACTCGAACCATGTTGCAACAGTTATCACACCCGGAATTATTATATACATAATAGCACCGAGAATTGCTATGGCAACTATTAATGTTTTTATAACACCATTTCTGGTAACAGGATACTTTTTAAAATAATAAACAAAAACTATAGCCGGTATAGCCAGCAGGTTAAGTAGGTGAACACCAATTGATAAACCCATTAAATATGCTATAAATATTAACCAACGGTTAGAATATTTTTCATTTGCTATATTTTCCCATTTCAAGATTGCCCAGAAAACAACCGCTGTAAAAAGTGATGACAAACCGTAAACTTCGCCTTCAACAGCCGAAAACCAGAAAGTATCAGAAAAAGCGTAAGTTAATGCACCAACAATCCCACTACCAATAACAACAATCAACTGTCCTGTTGTAAGTTCTTTATCAGCCGGAAACATCTTTTTTGTGAGATGAGTTATGGTCCAAAAAAGAAATAAAATTGTAAACGCACTTGCTAAACCTGACATAGCATTAACCATTTTAGCAACATTGGAAACATCGCCTGCAAAAATGGAAAAGACTCTTGCTATTATCATGAATAAAGGAGCTCCAGGAGGGTGTCCAACTTCTAATTTGAAAGCAGTTGCTATAAATTCACCGCAATCCCAGAAGCTTGTGGTTGGTTCTATGGTTAACAAATAAACTGTAGCTGCGATTAAAAAAACGATCCAGCCGGTTATTCGGTTTGCAATTTTAAAGTTTTTCATAGTCAATTCATCAATTTTTTCAATTGTCAAAACTAATTCAAATTATTGTAACTAATGATTTCTTTATAAGATTATTGTGTTGAATTCAAAAAAAAAGATATCATTAATCATATTGCGGTGAAAATACGTAAATTAGCCAAATTCTAAAAATTATTTTTTGGTGTATCCAAAACGACTTAATTAGTATGGCAAAAAAAAGCAGACATAACAGAAAAGACATTGTTTATTCTACCAATCCTGATTTTAATTATGAACATGATGGTAATGATGAGTCAACGGAGACCTTGCCTGCATCAGAACAAAGGTTAAAAGTATATCTTGATAGCAAAGCAAAAAAGAAAGGAAAGCAAGCAACATTGGTAAATGGATTTAAGGGAAGTGATGAGGACATAAAAAAACTTGGAAAATTATTAAAAACAAAATGTGCTGTTGGTGGTTCTGTAAAGGATGGTGAGATTCTTATTCAGGGTGATTTTAGAGATAAAATTGTTCGGATTCTTACGGGCGAAGGTTATAGCGCAAAGAAACTTTAGATAAAATGAAAAGACCTTGATTTTATGAGCTCAATAAAAAAAATAGCTGGTTTAATAATTTTCTTATTTATATTTTCCGGATATTCTGCAAAAGCACAGTTTTATTCTACAGGGCAAGATCCTGCAAGTGCAAAATGGAAACAAATAAAAACTGATAACTTTCAGATTATTTTTCAAAAGGATTATGTACTGCAAGCTCAAAAAATTGCAAACATACTCGAATACTATTACCAAAAGGCCGGAAATACTTTAAATCACAAACCTAAAAAAATATCAATTATACTTCATAATCAGACTATAAGATCAAATGGATATGTAGCATGGGCACCTAAAAGAATGGAATTATTTACAACTCCCTCACCTGATCATTATCCTGATCCTTGGCTGGAACATCTTTGCATTCATGAGTTAAGGCATGTAGTGCAAATGGATAAACTGAATCAAGGAATTACTAAAATACTTTCCATAGTTTTTGGTCAACAAGCAACCGGACTTATTGCTGGGCAATTACCAATGTGGTTTTTAGAAGGAGATGCTGTATGCACAGAAACAGCATTTTCAGAATTTGGTCGTGGACGACTTCCCTATTTTCAGCGTGGTATAAAAACACATTTGCTGAGCGACGAGAAAAGATATTCTTTTGATAAAATGCTCTTCGGATCATATCAAGATTATGTCCCAAATCATTATGAATTTGGATATAACCTTACTGCTTATGCAAGAAAGAAATACGGGTCTTATATTTGGGATAAAACAGAAAACTATGTAGCACGTAATTCTTATACTTTAATCCCTACACCATTTGCATTTTATCGTGGCTTAAAGAAAAATACTGGTTTATCGCAAAAAGAACTTTTTATTGAAAGCTCTGATTATTTGGATAGCCTTTGGACAAAAGAATCTACTGAAGAAAAAACTATTGAAGCTCATCTATTTCAAAATTATGATATTGATGAATACGAAAATTATATAAATCCACAGATAGTTAGTAAAGAAAATGTTATTGCTCTGAAAAAGGGGAAATCTCATATTCCTCAATTTATATTGGTAAATAAAGATTTTGAGGAAGTTCTGTTTGAGCCAGGATCAGTAATCTCAAATGATTTTTCGTACGCAAACGATATATTGGTTTGGGCTGAATATAAATCTGATGTACGTTGGAACAATCAAGAGTTTACATCTATTCGGTTATTTAATATAAAAACAAAAATATCATTTACCTTAATTAAAAAAAGTAGATATTTTAGTCCTGATATAACTAAAAACCCTGAAAAATTAGCCTTAATTGAAGTCGATGAACAAAACAAAGTTAGTTTAATCATACTTAATATTTTTACTGGTGATGTTATAAAAAGAGTTGATTCTCCTGAAGGTAACTTAATTCAAAGGCCAAAATGGTCTGATGATGAAAAATCAATTTATGTAATTGAAAATAAAGAAGGATTTAAGCAGGTTTCAAGATATGATTTAGAGAAGGAAAGCTGGGAAATAGTATTTCAATTTAAGAATGCGGATATTCAAAAAATTTTACCGCATGATGGACAAGTTTATTTTCACTCAACTTTAAATGGAACTGATAATATTTATGTTTATGATGAAAAAAGTCGCGAAACGTATCGTTTATCGTCATCAGCATATGGAATTTCAGAATTTGACCTTAATACGAACAGCTCCGAATTACTAACAAGCGAATACACTTCGCGAGGATCAAGAATAGCTGTATTGCCTGTAGAAAGAGCGTTGTGGAAAAAAATAGATGTTGATAATAAATACAATTTCCATTTAGCTGAAGTATTAAAAGAACAGGAATCAATAGCAGGCAGCTATTCTAAAGAGAAAACGGAGAGTTTTCAGGTAAAGCAATATAGAAAAGCTTTTAATCTTTTTAATTTTCATAGCTGGATTCCGTTATTCGTTGATTATGACAACATGGATTTAGGAAATGTATTTGCTGATCCTTCTGAATTATACGGAAATGTTCATCCGGGAATAATGCTTCTGTCACAAAACAAGCTTAGTACAACAGAGTCAATACTAAGTTATGGTTACAAAAACGGAAACCACTATTTATCCTCATCGCTTATTTTTAAAGGACAATATCCTGTTGTTAAACTAACTGCAGATTATGGAGATAATCAGTTAATTCAGGCTGCCGACGATGTGGAATGGTTTCCTGTGTCTAATCCAGGGTATTCTTACGATTTGGATATATATGTACCTTTTGATCTTTCAAAAGGAAGTTTTATTAAAGGCTTTAGGCCGCTTATTTCTGTTGAATACGCTGACAACCTGTATTACAATTTCCGAGAGGATTATTATATAAGAGGAATGGAGTTTGTGCAAACAGGATTATTGTTTTATTCATATAAATATAAAGCCGAACAAGATATAATTCCGAAGTTAGGCGTTGTATTTGATCTTAATCTTTTTAATACGCCTTTCGATAAAGAAATCTTTGGATATTTTTATAACCTTGATGCCACATTTTATTTGCCAGGAATTAAAAGTGGGGGATTAAAAATTAATACTGGATATCAGTTTCAAAAGCCTCTTTTATATCGTTTTTCAAGTAATTTTAAATTTCCAAGAGGAATTCAAAGAAAAACAGCAGACAAAATGTTTAAACTATATGGAGATTATGTTTTTCCGCTTGCATATCCCGACTGGAATCTTGGATCATTATTATATTTGAAAAGAATCAGAGCCGATGTGTTCATGGATTACGCATTTAACACATATAGAACTGTTAATCAGTCTCATACTGCATATATTTGGCCAGAACAAAATAATTTTATTTTTTGAATGGAACTGACTGCGGACTATCATTTATTAAGAATGGCATTTCCCTTAAATTCAGGGATTAGGGTGGGTTTTGCTCCAACCGAAAACGATTTCTTTGTTGAATTCTTATTTGGCATCGATTTGTATAGTTTTTAATTTAGTATGTACAAATCACAATAAATTTTGATATAAATTGTTTAACAGAATATTCGACGTATATTTGACTTAAATAACTAAAACCGTAGAAAAAAAAATCTATATATTTGTCGAATTAAAAATTTATTAAAGTAACTAATTTTAAATTAAGGGTTGAAAGATGGCAAAGTATAATGAAACTGAAATAACTGCAGCAATAAATTTAATTGGAACAGGAACTGAAATTACTGGAGACGTTAATTCAAATGGAGATATAAGAGTTGATGGTTCTTTAACCGGAAATCTTAAGACAGCAGGAAAAGTGGTTATAGGTGAAACTGGCAGAGTAAGCGGTGAGATTGATTGTAAAAACTCAGAAGTGCTTGGAGAAGTAAATGGAAAAATTAAAGTTAGCGAATTACTATCTCTAAAAGCTACCGCTAAAATATTTGGTGATATTATTACAAAAAAGTTAGCAATAGAACCTGGTTCTAAATTTACAGGTAACTGTAAAATGAGCAATGAATCACAACAAAATGTCCGAACAGAAGAACCAAAATTCGGAACAAAAGAACAAAAAAGCGCCTAGTGATTTTGCAACATATTATGCAATAAAAGACTTTCTTAAATCTTCAAGTAATGCAAGCATTTAAAAAATTTATTTTTCGCGAATTAATATTTGCCTTAATTCTCGCTATAATAGCATTTGTTTTATTCCAAACCGTTTTAAAAGAATACTACTTACCGGTTTTTTGGATGTTATTTGGTATATTAACCGTATTTACTGCGGGATTTCATTATTCAGTTGTACAGGTTAGCGATAAAAACACCTCTAAATTTTCCTCAAAATTTATGATGGTTTCTGGCATTAAAATGATTGTTTACCTAATCTTAATAGTATTTTATGCATTTTCATTTCCCGAAAAAGCGCGAATTTTTCTTATTTCATTTTTTATCCTTTACATGCTTTACAATGTTTTTGAAGTACTCCTCATTGTTAATCATTTCAAAAAGAAGCAGGAATAAAACACTTTATTACAATATTTTGAATGATGTCCGAACAAAATCTAATTTTTTTTGTTCGGCTTTTTACTTATTTATATAGATGTTTAGATAAGTTCTGTTTGGTAAGCTGAATTTTATACACCTATTAATGCAAATATATATTGATAAATTAATATAAGTTATTAGTTTTGTAGCTCATTTTTATTCTAAAACAATAAGATCTTATAGATATGGAAAACAAACTTCAGGAATTAACTCAGAAGCTTTATAACGAAGGAGTTGAAAAGGCGAACGTTGAGGCAGAAAAAATCTTAGCCGAAGCAAGATCTGAGACTGAAAAGTTAAAGCTGGATGCTCAAAAAGATGCTCAAAAAATTATTGCTGATGCTGAGCAAAAATCTTCTGAGATCAAGAAAAATGTTGATGCGGAATTGAATCTTGCAACAAAACAATCAATAAGAACTGTAAAACAGCAAATTACAGATATGATTGTAAGCAAAGTGATTGATGAGCCAGTAAAAAAAGCATTTGATGATGCTAAATTTGTTAAAGAAATCATTGAAGCTGTTGTTAAAAACTGGAATCCAAAAGGAAATGAATCAATTGATCTTTCTGTTTTACTTCCAGAAGATTTAGAAAAAGAATTTGCAAAGTTTTTCACAGCAAAATCAGGACAAGAATTAAATGCTAATCTTGAATTAAGTTTTAGCGATTCAATAAAAGGTGGATTTAAAATTGGTCCTGCAGATGGATCATACAAAATTAGCTTTAGCGATGACGATTTTGAAAACTTCTTCAAAACATATCTTCGCCCGAAAACAATCGAAATGTTATATCCGGGAGAATAGATATGCCTCGTAACTATTATTTTTATTTTATAGCAGGATTGCAAGATATTTTCTTGGACGATACCGAGCTTCATTTTCCAATGCTTGATTTTAAGCAGGAATTAAAGGAGCATCTTAAACCTGAAGATTATAAATTAGTAGAACTTTTATTTCTACCATATGATAATGTAGAACTTCTGCGGTTTTTAAACGACGATTACGAAAACCAAAATGATCTTGGAACATTTTCAACACAAGATTTTGAGGTAGAGTTTTCAGATGAAAAGCAAGGAATTCTTCCTTCGTACATGTATAAATTTGTTGAAATATACAAAGACGAAGAATTATCAAAAGATATTACAAAGAGTTGGGAAACAGTTCTTACTGAAATGTATTACGAATATGTATTACAAACAAAGAATAAGTTTTTGAAGCAATGGTTTGAGTTCAACCAAAATCTAAATAATATACTTATTGGACAAAATTGTCGCGATCATAACCTTGAAGTTGAAAAGCAACTAATAGGTGATAATATGGTTTCAAAAGCAATTTTAGAAAGTAATGCTAAAGATTTTGGATTGGAAGTGGATCTTGAGTATACTTCAGAAATACTTGCACTTACCGATAACGAAAATTTATTGGCTCGTGAAAAAGGATTAGACCAACTTAAGTGGGATAAGGTAGAAGAGATTACTCTATTCGATTATTTTACAATTGAAGTTGTATTAGCATATACAATAAAACTTGATATGGCATATCGATGGTTAGAACTCGACGAAGAAACCGGTCGACAAATGTTCAGTAAGATCATCAATGATTTAAAATCTGGTTTTGAATTCTCTAAAGAATTTGCATTAAATGGAAAAAATAAATAAAATGACAAAAGGAACAGTAGCAGGTATCATTGCAAACCTTGTATTTGTTGAGGTTGATGGTCCTGTTCACCAAAACGAAATTTGTTACATTGATTTAGAAGGTACTAAATTAATGGCTGAGGTTATTAAGATTAATGGATCTCAGGCATATGTTCAGGTATTTGAAAGTACTCGTGGGCTTAAGGTAAACCATACTGTTGAATTTACAGGTCATATGTTAGAAGTAACACTTGGACCTGGGATTTTATCTAAAAACTACGATGGTCTGCAAAACGACCTTGACAAAATGGATGGTGTTTTCTTAAAAAGAGGAGAACATACAAATCCATTAGAAGATGATAAAAAATGGGAATTTAAACCTTTAGCTAAAGCAGGAGATATTTTAGAAGCAGGTGGTTGGTTAGGCGAAGTTAAAGAAAACTGGATGCCTCACAAGATTATGGTTCCTTTTAAATTTGAAGGCAAATACACTGTAAAAAGTGTTACTGAAGCTGGAGAATATACAATTCATGATACGATGGCGGTTGTTACTGACGAAAAGGGGAAAGATATTACTCTTAATATGATTCAGAAATGGCCTGTTAAATTGGCTATTAAAGCATACAAAGAAAAACCTCGTCCTTTCAAATTATTGGAAACAGGAGTTCGTGTAATTGACACACTTAACCCTATTGCAGAAGGTGGAACTGGATTTATTCCTGGACCATTTGGAACTGGTAAAACAGTATTACAGCACGCTCTTTCGAAACAAGCCGATGCCGATATGATTATTGTTGCAGCTTGTGGTGAACGTGCGAATGAGGTTGTGGAAATATTTACTGAATTTCCTGAATTAGACGACCCTCGTACAGGTAGAAAATTGATGGAGCGTACTACAATTATCGCAAACACATCAAATATGCCGGTTGCTGCTCGTGAAGCTTCTGTATATACAGCTATGACACTTGCCGAGTATTATCGTGCAATGGGGTTAAAAATATTATTACTTGCTGATTCTACTTCACGTTGGGCTCAGGCGCTTCGTGAAATGTCGAATAGAATGGAAGAACTTCCAGGACAGGATGCATTCCCAATGGATTTACCTGCAATTATTTCAAACTTTTATTCTCGTGCTGGATTTACATATTTAAACAATGGAGAGTCTGGTTCAATAACATTTATTGGAACAGTATCACCAGCTGGTGGTAACTTAAAAGAGCCAGTAACTGAATCAACTAAAAAAGCAGCTCGTTGTTTTTATGCACTATCTCAGCAACGTGCCGATAGTAAGCGTTATCCAGCGATTGATGCATTAGAATCTTATTCGAAATATGCTGAATATCCTGAGTTACAGGATTATTTCAGAAAAAACATAGATCCAGATTGGCCTGAAAAAATTGCTTTAGCAAGAGATATTCTTATTAGAAGTAGAGAAGTTTCTGAGCAAATCAATATTTTAGGTGATGATGGTGTTCCTGTTGAATATCATAATAGATTCTGGAAAGGTGAAGTAATTGACTTTATTATTTGTCAACAAGATGCATTTGATAAAGTAGATTGTTCTGCTTCATTAGATCGACAAAAATATATGTTAAATAGAGTTTTAGACATTTATCATACTGAATTCTCTTTTGAATCATTTGACGAAGTTGGTACTTACTTTAAACGAGTTATCAATACAATGAGACAAATGAATTATGCTGTTTATGAAACAGATGAATATCATGAAAGAGAGAAAGAACTTAATTTAATAATCGAAGAAAGAAAGGTTGCGTAATGGAAACAAAAGCATTTCAAAAAATATATACAAAAATCACTCAGATTACAAAAGCAACTTGTTCTTTAAAAGCCACAGGTATTGGTTATGAAGAAATGGCTATTGTACACGGGCGATTAGCTCAGGTTGTAAAAATCATGGGCGAAGATGTAACATTACAAATTTTCTCAGGAACTGAAGGTATTCCAACGAATGCTGAGGTTGTTTTTCTTGGACGTCCTCCAGTAGTAAAAGTTGGAGACGAATTATCAGGACGATTCTTTGATGCTTATGGTGATCCTATTGATGGAAGACCTGCTATTGAAGGTGAAGAACGTCAGATTGGTGGTCCTTCTGTGAACCCTGTTCGTAGAAAACAACCATCAGAATTTATACCAACAGGAATTGCTGGTATCGACTTGAATAATGCATTAGTAACAGGGCAAAAGATTCCATTCTTTGCCGATCCTGATCAACCATATAACGAGGTAATGGCAAATGTAGCACTTCGTGCTGATGCCGACAAGATTATTCTTGGAGGTATGGGTTTAACTAACGATGATTATTTATATTATAAGAATGTATTCGAAAATGCCGGAGCATTAGATCGTATTATTAGTTTTGTTAATACTACTGAGAATCCTCCTGTAGAACGTATTCTTGTTCCGGATATGGCATTAACTGCTGCTGAATATTTCGCTGTA
Organism: Bacteroidales bacterium; assembly: GCA_030668615.1. Taxonomy (GTDB): domain Bacteria; phylum Bacteroidota; class Bacteroidia; order Bacteroidales; family UBA12077; genus UBA12077. Next base: position 18,185 of record DAOUTQ010000053.1, read on the forward strand.
GATAAGAAACAAAAAGTACTTGTTCTTTTAACAGATATGACACTTTATGCTGATGCATTAAGTATTGTATCTAACAGAATGGATCAGATTCCATCGAAAGACAGTATGCCCGGATCACTTTATAGTGATTTAGCTAAGATTTACGAAAAAGCGGTTCAGTTTCCTGATGGTGGTTCAATTACCATTATTGCTGTAACTACATTATCGGGTGGTGATATCACTCACGCTATTCCTGATAATACTGGTTATATTACCGAAGGTCAGTTATTCTTGCGTAAAGATACTGATATTGGTAAAGTTGTAGTTGATCCATTCCGTAGTTTATCTCGTTTGAAGCAATTAGTTATTGGTACGAAAACTCGCGCAGATCATCCTCAAGTGATGAATGCCGCTATTCGTTTATATGCTGATGCAGCTAATGCAAAAACAAAACAGGAAAATGGTTTCGACCTTACCGACTACGATGAACGTACATTAAATTTTGCAAAAGATTATTCAACTAAATTGTTGGCAATTGATGTAAACGTTGAGGTTGATCAGATGTTAGAAACAAGTTGGGACTTATTTGGAGAACACTTCTCAAAAGTAGAGGTAGGTATCAAGCAAGAATTTGTTGACAAACATTGGCCGAATGAAAATGAAGTTAAATAGTACCGAGTACCAAGTACAAAGATTAACTAAGTACTATAAACTCGGAACTCGAAACTAAAAAAGTATGGCAATAAAATTTCAATATAATAAAACATCATTACAGCAATTAAATAAATCTCTTAAAATTCGTTTGAGAGCATTGCCTACACTTCAAAGTAAGGAGGCAGCCTTAAGAATGGAAGTTAAGCGTGCAAAAGATCAATCAGAGGAATTGCTTAGGAAGTTGGAAGCAGGCATGAAAGAATATGATGCTATGGTTCGACTTTGGGGCGAATTCGAAGAAGATTTGATTAGTGTAAAAGATGTGAAGATGATCGTTAAGAAAATTGCAGGGGTTAAAACTCCAATCTTAGAAGATGTAATTTTCGAGATCAAGGAATTTAGCCTTTTCAATAAACCAAGTTGGTTTTTAAGCGGAGTAAAAATCATTGAATCTTTAGTTAAGATTTCAATAGAAAGTGAATTTTTTGTACGAAAAATGGAGCTTTTAGACTTTGCACGAAAGAAAACTACACAAAAGGTTAATTTATACGAAAAGGTACAAATTCCAGGTTATGAGGAAGCTATTTCAAGAGTAAAACGATTTCTTGAAGATGAGGAAAATCTTTCCAAATCATCACAAAAAATTGTTAAGAAACGACAACAACAGAAGGAGGCTGCATAATGATTACTCCAATGACGAAATATTCTTTCTTAATTTATCACAAGGAGTATATTCCTTTTCTTGAGAAACTTCAGGAGCTAGGAGTGCTTCATATTATTGAGAAAAAGAAAGACATAGATGAGAATATAAAATCTTCTCTGCAGCAGATCAGCGAGATTAATAAAGCTTTAAAGTTTTTAGGTAAAAGAAATCAGGAAGAAGTAGCTGAAAAATCAGAAATGGATGGATTAGCTTTAGTTGAAGCAATTAACAACTTTTCTGATGAATTGTCATCAATGGAGCAAGAGCAACTTTCTTTGAATAAGGAAATTCAGAAAGCTCAACCATGGGGTGATTTTAATCCTGAAATGCAAGATAAATTTGAAGATCTTCATATTAAAATCCGATTTTTTGTATGTAGTGAGAAAAAGTTTAATCCTGTATGGAAAGAAAAATATCCTTTGGATATTGTTAATACGATTAATGGTTATTCATACATAGTTGCTTTCCAAAGAGGTGCAAACCCAATTGATATTGATGCTGAGGAAGTTAAATTGCCAGAGCAGATGTTGTCAGAACTTCTTGCGAAAGATAATAACAACAAGAACCGAGTTGAAGAAATAGAAAACACCTTTGATGAGTATGCAATTAAATACCAAGATGTTTTAAAAGAAACTCGTCAGAAATTACAAGCAAAAACAGACTTTGACCTAGCCTTAAATCATACCGAAAAGCAAGCTGAAGAAAAAGTAATGCTTTTAGAAGGTTGGATTCCAACTGAGAAAAAAGACGAGCTTGAAAAATCACTTGATGAACAAAATGTATATTACATTTCAGCAAAAGCTACAGTAAAAGATAATGTGCCAATTAAACTTAAGAATAATAAGTTTATGAAGCTTTTTGAGCCTATTGGCGAATTATTTGCTTTACCTGATTACAAAGAATTGGATTTAACACCATTTTTTGCACCATTCTTTTTATTGTTTTTTGGCTTTTGCGTTGGTGATACAGGATATGGATTATTGTTTTTAGTTGGAGCAACGATTTTTAAATTCAAGGCTTCAAAAAAAATGAAACCAATCTTGTCATTACTTCAGGTTTTAGGAGTTTCAACAATAATCTTAGGAGCAGTTTCGGGAACGGTATTTGGAATC
>DAOUTQ010000173.1 GCA_030668615.1 Bacteroidales bacterium
AATACCGGTCCTTTTATTCAATATACTTACGCAAGAATTCAGTCATTATTACGAAAGGCTGAAGCAAAAGGAATAAGTTTAACTGAAGAGGTTAATACTAAAACTGAAATTTCAGATAAAGAACTACGCTTAATAAAGCTTGTTTATTCATATCCTGAAATATTAAAAGAAGCAGCAGCTGATCACAGCCCAGCACAAGTAGCAAATTATGTATATGAATTAGCTAAGGAATTCAATCAGTTTTATCACGATCATCCTGTTTTAAGCGAAACAGATAAAAATATTATCATTTTCCGATTATTCCTATCAAATCAGGTAAGTAAAATTGTAAAATCAGGAATGAGTTTGTTGGGAATTAATGTTCCGGAAAGAATGTAGAAAATAAGTACTTGAAGTGACTAAAGTTTTTTTAATTTTGTAATAGCAAAAAATAAGTAAAAAGATATGTTTGAGAATCTATCGGACCGGCTCGAAAAGTCGTTCAAAATATTAAAAGGACAAGGGAGAATTTCTGAAATAAATGTTGCAGAAACTTTAAAAGATGTAAGAAGAGCCTTACTTGATGCCGACGTTAACTTCAAAATAGCCAAATCTTTCACCGATACAGTAAAAGATATAGCATTAGGTCAGGATGTTCTTAATGCAATTAAACCTAGTCAATTGATGGTTAAAATTGTTCGCGATGAACTTGCAGTTCTTATGGGCGAACAGGCAACTGAAATTAATCTAAAAGGAAATCCATCAGTAATACTTATTGCCGGTTTGCAAGGTTCAGGTAAAACAACCTTCTCAGGTAAATTAGCCAATTATTTAAAATCCAAAAAGCAAAAACATCCATTATTGGTTGCTTGTGATATTTATCGTCCTGCAGCGATTGAACAGTTAAAAGTTTTAGGAGAACAAATAAATGTTCCTGTTTATACTGAAGAAGGAAGTAAAGATCCTGTAAAAATTGCTAAGAATGCTATAAAGCAGGCAAAAAAGGATGGTCAAAACCTTGTAATTATTGATACAGCTGGTCGATTAGCTATTGATGAACAGATGATGAACGAGATTGCTGCTGTTAAAAAAGCAGTAGATCCACATGAAACGCTTTTTGTAGTAGATTCCATGACAGGTCAGGATGCTGTAAATACTGCAAAAGAATTTAACGATAGACTTGATTTCGAAGGTGTTGTTTTAACTAAACTTGATGGTGATACACGAGGTGGAGCTGCACTTTCAATTCGTTCTGTTGTAAATAAGCCTATCAAATTTATTGGTTCAGGCGAAAAGATGGAAGCAATTGACGTTTTCCATCCTGATAGAATGGCTGATCGTATTTTGGGTATGGGAGATGTTGTTTCTCTTGTTGAAAAAGCTCAGGAACAATATGATCAGGAAGAAGCACGAAAATTAAGTAAGAAAATTGCTAAAAATCAGTTCGATTACAACGATTTTATTTCTCAGATAGGTCAGATTAAGAAAATGGGTAATATAAAAGATCTTGCTGGCATGATTCCGGGAATGGGAAAAATGATGAAAAATGTTGATGTTGATGATGATGCTTTTAAAGGAATTGAAGCAATAATTCAGTCAATGACACCTGAAGAAAGAGAAAACCCTAAAGTAATGAATGGCAGCAGAAGAAAAAGAATTGCCAAAGGAAGTGGAAATGATATTCAGGAAGTGAATCGTTTAATCAAACAGTTTGATGAAACGAAGAAAATGATGAAAATGATGAAGGATGGAAAAGGAATGGCTGGTTTAATGAGCAAAATGCAAGGAATGAGATAATTTACAGTTATATGAACAATGCATAACCATAGAATGTTATTAAAATATAAACCTCAGAATCATGAAAATAATAGACGGAAAAAAGATTGCTAACGATATTAAGGAAGAAATTGCTAAAGAAGTAACTGCTATACGTGAAGCAGGAGGAAAAACTCCGCATCTGGCAGCAATTATTGTTGGTCACGATGGTGCCAGTGAAACATATGTGGGACATAAAGAAAAAGCGTGTACTCAGGTTGGTTTTAATTCTACCGTTTTAAGATTCGAGGACGATATTGCAGAAGATACCTTATTACGTAGAGTTCATGATTTAAACGAAGATCCTGAAATCGATGGTTTTATTGTTCAATTACCAATGCCAAAGCATATTTCCGAACAAAAAATTATTGAAGCAATTAATCCTAAAAAAGATGTTGATGGTTTTCATCCTATAAATTTAGGCAGAATGGTAATTGGTTTGCCTGCATACGTTTCTGCAACTCCTGCAGGAATAATAGAATTAATTAAACGATATAATATTGAAACGTCTGGAAAAGATGTTGTTGTGATCGGACGAAGTAATATAGTTGGTAAACCAATAAGCATTTTATTAGCTCAGAAAACTGATCCTGGAAATGCAACGGTTACATTAACACATAGTCGTACTAAAAACCTTAAAGAAGTTGTTGCAAAAGCTGATATTGTTATTGCTGCGCTGGGAAATGCTGAATTTTTAACTGCTGATATGGTTAAAGAAGGAGCTACAGTAATTGATGTTGGTATAACAAGAGTAAAATCTGATAAAACTAAATCAGGTTGGAAACTATTGGGAGATGTTAAATTCGACGAGGTAGCTGAAAAAGCAGAATATATTACTCCGGTTCCCGGAGGAGTGGGTCCAATGACCATTGTTTCATTATTACAAAATACACTAAAAGCTTCAAAAGGAGAGATTTATCCTAAATAGACGTTTGTAAATTTAAATTAATAGCTGAGATTCTTTGTAGAAGCTAATCCGTTTATTGTTTCTATGTTGACTATGGTAGCAATAAATGTTTATTTTCCAACATGTGAATAAAAATGCATTAATTTTTAATAACTTTTATTGACTAATATATATTAGGTAAATTTTAAAGCGTATTTTCATATAATAATTTGGAATTGACTTATGAATTTTAAAAACATACTACTAATTGTATTTATTGGGGTTCTGATTTCAGGATGCAAAAAGGATGATCAGTCGAGACTACAAACAAGCTGGTCTGCAAAAGACCCGATCGCAATACCATTTAATAACCGTGATCACGAAAAAATATTAGGAAATATAGCTCCAAATCCTTCGTTTGAAACAGGTAAAATTTATTATCAAGAGAATGGAATTAAAACTTTTGATATAAACGGATGGAAAAAAACAGGAAATAACATTGAATGGATAAATAGTACTATTAATAATACAGATCAAGGTGAAATTTTCGAAGGAATTCATTCGGTAAAAATTACAAGAGAAATTGCTGATGAAACTGAACCTATTGGTACGGGTATTTTAAGCGATTTTATTAAAGTAATACCAGGAAACTATTCTCTTAAACTTTATCTTAAATTAGAAAATGCTATTCCAAATCAAATGCGTATCGGTACTAAAATGTACGATGCTGTAAATATTAGACTTAAATACTTTGATAAGAGTAAGTTGGAAATAGATATGACTGATTATAATGCTTTTAATAAAGTTAATATAGACAATTCATTTAAAGCTTATTCAATTTCTAATTTTTGGGATATAAAAGAATTTGGATGGGGCGAAATTCATGGTAAAACAGCTGATTATCCTTATTTTGATGGAGATTTGCCTGATAATGTAAGGTATGTGAAAATTTTTATTGGATTAAAAGGAACGGGGACAATGTGGGTTGATAAAGTGGATTTCCGTTATACAAATGAAAATTTTACATTACTGGAACGTTTAAAACCATACTTTGATTCTTCTTTAAGTGTTCAGGATATGGTTTACCCGAAACCTAAGCAATTAATTAAGAAAGCAGAAATAAGTTATTTTAACACAGAGGAAAATATTTATCCTAAAGTTGTAATTCCAGAAAACAGCAATAAATTAGTATTAGATGCAGCACAGAATATCAAAGAATTGCTTAACGAAAGAATTAGCAGCATAAGTAAAGGTCAATTTACCGAAAATATTGAAATTATTGAGAATAATAATCCTGAGTTATTACTACAAGATCAATTTATAGTTAATATTGGAAACTATGATTTAACACAGGAATCAGAATTGTCTCATTATTATTCAATTAAACAATGTGATAGCTTAAATAATATCATATGTATTAACGCATCTGACGAAGAAGGATTTAAAAATGCAACATTAACATTTAAACAGTTATTTAGTACAAAAGAACTGATATATCATAGCGCTGATATTATAGATTATCCGGATTTTCTAAGCAGAAATATACTTATAAGTAGTTTGAGTGTAGAGCGACCTGATTTTAATGAAAAAATGGATTTATTTAACAGTTTTAAATTTAGTAATCCTTATTTTGAGATTGGCACTAAAAATGATATTGAATTCTTAAACTCTGAAAAAGAGAAATACAGTATTAAAATTAATTTGAGTGATTGCTTAAATAATAAAAGTTTGGTAAGTAGTTTAAATTCAGATGATTTAAAGAGTGTTTTAATTTATGATGATAGAGTCGATTTAAACAAAGAATTTCAGAATAATTATTCAAAAGAAATTGAAGAAATTATTAATACTGTTTATTCTAAAAATAAGAAACCAGAAATAGAGTTATTTCCATACTGGAATAATCTGGAGCGAATTAATAGCGGACATGGTGAAGCAGAATATTTTTTCCGTGAATTTAATAACAGTTCGCTAAAGAATATAACTATATTTTGGAGTGGGAGTTCTGAATATTCTTATGGAATTGATTATGCTGATTTAAAAAGGATGAATGAAATATCAGAAAAGATACCAGTTATTCTTGATAATAATTTAATTAAAGAAAATGCAAGATTCACTTCAGATTATACTGCTGAATATTATGCAGGTAAGATAAGGCTATTGTCGTTTATAGAACCTTACAACCCTTATTATTTTGCTGATTTTTATAAAAATGGAGACAGAAAAGTACTATTAAATACAAGTGATATTTCAGATCTGAATACAATCAGAGCATTAACGGCTGCCAATTATTTCTGGAATACAAAGTCGTACAATCCTGAATGGTCGCTATGGGTCGTTTTAAATAAATTAGTTGGTCGCGAAAATGCTATAAATATTATTTATTTTAACGATGCCTGTTTCGGATTAAAAGAAATTTCAAAGAAAATAGAAATAGAGGGCTTACAGCATAAAAATCAACGTATAGCAAAAATTTTTGAAAGCGATTTAAATAAGTATTATTTAACGCTTCAAGAAACTCTTAATAACTCAAATTTATTAAAAGAATTTGAACAGCTGAAAACAAATATATTGAAAGAATATCAATCAGTTTTAGAAACTGCAGAATAGATTGAAAAAAACAGTTAAAAAACGTATTTATCAGCTGAAAATTATTAATTTTGCACGCATATTTTTAAGTGAGTATGAAAGAAGAGTTAGAAGATATTTTCCAGGATGATGAGTATAACGAGTTAGTAATTCGTTATGAAGAGATGCTTAAAAATAACAAAAGCTATTTTTTTGATGTTGGCGAATTTGAGAACATTATCGATTACTATATTGATACAAACAAAGCTAATAACGCATTAAAAGCAGTAAAATTTGCCGCACAACAGCATCCTCAATCAATTAATTTACAATTAAAAAAAGCACAGGTTCTAATTGATAAAGGTCACCCTGATCAAGCTTTACAAATTATCGAAAAAATTGAAAGAATTGAAGCTTCCAATAGTGATGTTTACTTACTAAAAGGAAGTACATTAAACGTAATGGGGCGATATAGTGAGGCTGAACGTTCATTTGATACTGCTATTGACAATTCTTATGAAGAAAAAATCGAAATAATACATACAATTGCACAGTCTTTTGAACAAATTGGTCGTTATAAAACTGCTTTAAAATATCTGCACGAAGCATATAACCTTGATAGAAAGAATGGAATGCTTTTATATGATATTGGATATTGCTATGAAAAAATGGGGCAGATAGATAAAAGCATTGGTTTTTATACACAATATCTTGATAGAGAACCATTTTCTGATAATGCATGGTACAATTTAGGAATATTATATAATAAGGCTGAAAAATACGATGAAGCAATTGATGCATATGAATTTGCAATAGCAATTACTCCTGAATTTTCAGTAGCATATTTTAACTTAGCGAATACATATTCAAATAAGGAAGATTATTACAACGCAATACTTAACTATAAAGAATACCTTAAATTCGACGGGAATAGTGGAGAGATTTTATCTTATATAGGAGATTGTTACGAAAGTCTTAAGGAATATGATCTAGCAATTAAATACTACGATAAAGCGCTTGAAAATGATGATTATTTTGCTGATGCATATTATGGAAAAGCAAATGTAATGTACAATATGGGGAAGG
>DAOUTQ010000105.1 GCA_030668615.1 Bacteroidales bacterium
AGTTTCTCAGATATTTTTTTCAACCATACTTATACCAACAATATAAATGTACCAGCTTGCTTTAGGACACTCGCGGTAAACAATTTTCCATGATTCTAAAGCAGGTTCATAATTTTTCTGTTTAACATATTCTCGGTATAGAGATAAATTCTTTATACATCTTATACTGTCCTCGCCATGTCCATATCTGGAACCATCTTCAACTCCTTTTTGTCCAAAAACAAATGTAATGGTTGAAATTAGAATTGCTGTTAAAATCCCTTTTGCTAATGTTTTCATTTTTATTATATTTTGATTATTGAAATTTACGTTTTATAAACCAAAAGTCATATAATGTTAAATTAATTCCAAACGAAGAATAATTTTCTTCAATAAGTCCGTTGTTTGTTGTGCCTCTTTTTCCATAAGTGTATGACATATTTAAACTTGTTCTTTGGTTGCCTAGTGGAAAACCTAATCCAAATGTTATGCCATAATTATTAATTTGTTTGTTATTTATTGTTAAATAACTATTATTATAGTAAAATCCTGTTCTATAGCTGATCTTCTTTAAATAATTTCTTAAAGAAAAAATATTAGGTGTATACTCCAAACCAATATTAATAAGTTCGTCGGTAGTGTAACTATTATCACTATTTATTGAATTAATATTTGACCAATCTTGATATGAATAATCTAATCCAAAAACAAATTTGTTTTTTTGACCAACTGTAAATCCCAGACTATATTTCGCGGGGATTTCCACTTTAAAATTATTATCAGTTACTGATGAAATAGTATCAAAGTTGCTTTGGTAATTATATAGATATTCTACAACATCGACATCATACAGGTTGTAATTTGCAGTCATAAGAACTGTACTTTCTTTAGTTGTATTAAAAACAGTTTTGTTTGAATACACTATTCCAACGACTAAAAAATAATCTTTCAGTATTGTGTTGTGATACTGGAATCCAATCTCGTAATTAAGGTTTTTGAGCGAAATTAGATCTTCAACAACTGTACTGTAATTATCTTCTTTGTCCAAATAAATTTGATCGTACTGTTCAATGGAACCAAATAAATAATTAAGATTAATACCTAAAGAAAAATTTGTAAATAAATTAAATGAGTTACTTATAAAAACCTGATTTAATCCTCCTTTTCCAAAATAAGTATTATATTGTTGAACGTCTTCTTCGAATTCAAAATCTTTTACTTGCTGAATGTTATAGCCAATTTTAGAATATGGGGTTATACCTGCACTGGCAAACCACCACTTTTTTATTGGAAAAGACATTGCAATATGGTCGAATGTTACTCCTTTATAATTTGAGCTTTCTGTACTTGATTCCAAAGTCTTGCTTATTCCTGTAATTCCAATATCAAAAATAAACGACATTGTATCCTGAGCACTAATGGCTGCAGGATTCATATAGTTAATCTGATTTCTTGTTCTTAAGCCTGTTGATAAACCTCCCATTGCCTTGCTATGGTTAAATCCGTTACGATCAATTTCTCCAATACCAAATCTTGTATAAGGTGAGTTTGTTGAGCTCTGACTATAAGAAAATAAATTGGTGCTAATTAAAATTGCTGTTATTATTAAATATCTCTTGATCATTATCGTTTATTATATTCTAAAATCCTGTTTAATCCTATAAAATTTAAATTCAAATTTACAAAGATGGCATTTTTTAGCTTTTTATCAAAGAAAATAGCATCTCCTCCTGTTAAAATTACTTTTAAGTCTTCATATCTCTCTTTTAGCTTATTTATATAACTATCGGTTTCAAATATTATTCCATTCTGAACCCCAGAAATTATTGCATCTTCTGTTGTTTCGGCAGTAATGTTGTAATCTTCTTTTTTATTTAATAATGGTAATTTTCCAGTAAACTGATTTAATGCTTTAAATCTCATTTCCATTCCCGGAGAAATTGTACCTCCCAAATATTGATTTTTGTTATTAATAAAATCAAAAGTAATGGCAGTACCCATATCAATCACCAAAACGCTTGTGTCAGGGAAAATATTGTTTGCCCCAATTATTGCTGCCAATCGGTCTTTTCCTAATGTTGATTTAGTTTTATATAAATTATCAATTGGAATAAGTGTATCTTTATTTAAATCAATAAAATAGTGCGATTTTGATTTTAATAAAGCAATAACTTCAGGGTCAACATCCTTTACTGAAGACAAAATAACAGAGTTGATTTCAGGATTTTTTAATAGAATATCCTTTAAAACTGGAACTGATAATTCTTCTTCAGTTAGGGCTTCAATAATTTCATTTTGTTTAAAAATGGCTATCTTACTTCTGGTATTTCCAATATCAATGGTTAGGTTCATCGAATATCAAGATGTTTATTTTCAGCACAAAAGTATTAAATTATTCTATATATTATGATTAATATGTTAGATTTTACCCTACTCAAAAAGTTTTTGAAGTTTTTGGATTGCATTTTCAATATTTGCAGTCTTGATAAAGCTCATGGTTAGCTTGTTATTAATTTCTTTCATAACAATACCTTTAGGGTTTTGTTGTATATAACCCAAAATTCCTGAAAATATTGCTGATTTGTAATATGGAGACTCTTGATTGCTTATAAAATAAACTACCATTTTATTATTTTTTAGGATAATCTTTTCAAATCCGAATTTTACAGCCAACCATCTTAGTCGTACAACATTCATTAGTTCAGAGGTTTGATCAGGTATTTCTCCAAATCGATCTTTTAAGTTGCTTTCAAAATTAAGAAGTTTTTCTTCTGTTTCAATATTATCCAACTCACGATAAAGTCTAATTCTTTCTGATATGTTGTTAATATAACTGTCAGGGAAAAGAAGTTCCAGATCTGTGTCAATTTGGCAATCATTAATAAATTTCTCTTGACTAATTTGTTTTTCAGTTTCAATTTCTTGCTCCTTTTCATAAAGTTCCTGAAAAGATGATTCTTTCAATTCCAGTATAGCTTCATTTAAAATACGGTGATAAGTTTCAAAACCTATATCAGTGATAAATCCACTTTGTTCAGCACCTAAAAGGTTTCCCGCTCCGCGAATATCCAAATCTTGCATTGCTATATTAAAACCACTCCCAAGTTCAGAAAATTCTCCTATTGCTTTTAGCCTTCTTCTGGCTTCTTGAGATACTGAAACTAAAGGAGGAGCTAGTAAATAGCAAAATGCTTTTTTGTTTGAGCGTCCAACACGACCACGTAATTGATGAAGATCGCTTAATCCAAAATTCTGAGCATTATTTATAATAATTGTATTTGCATTAGGAATATCTAATCCTGATTCAATAATTGTTGTTGCAATTAAAAGATCGTATTCGTAATTTATAAAATCAAGCATTACTTTTTCAAGTTTCGAGCCCTCCATTTGTCCATGAGCTACAGCAGTTCTTACATCCGGGCAAAGTTTATTTATTAAAACTTCGACTTCCTGTATATTCTGAACTCTGTTATGAATAAAAAACACTTGTCCGTTGCGCTGGAATTCATATTCAATAGCTTCTTTAATAATATCTTCATTGAAGGTATTTAGCTCTGTTATAATTGGATATCGGTTGGGTGGAGGTGTATTTATGATTGAAAGATCGCGTGCGCCCATCATTGAAAATTGCAGAGTTCTTGGAATTGGAGTTGCTGTGAGCGTCAATGTATCTACATTAAGTTTTAGATTTTTCAATTTTTCTTTTACTGATACTCCGAATTTTTGTTCTTCATCAATAATTAATAATCCAAGGTTTTTAAAATCAATTTCCTTACCAACTAATTTATGAGTTCCAATAATTATATCTGTTTTTCCATCTGAAAGGTTCTTGATAATCTCCGTTTGTTGTTTTTTTGTTTTTAACCTACTTATATATTCAACGTTGCATGGGAAATCAGCCAATCTTTCACTAAAAGTTTGGTAATGTTGTAATGCTAAAATTGTTGTAGGAACCAATATAGCAACTTGTTTACTATCGTTTACGGCTTTAAATGCAGCACGAATTGCAATTTCTGTTTTTCCAAAACCAACATCGCCACAAATTAAGCGATCCATTGGAGTATTCGATTCCATATCGGATTTTACTGAAGTTGTGGATTTTAATTGATCGGGAGTATCTTCATATATAAAAGATGATTCTAATTCTTTTTGCAGATATGTGTCGGAAGAAAATGAAAAACCTTTTTGTTCTTTTCGTTTAGCGTATAACTCAATTAATTCCTTAGCAATATCTTTAACTTTAGATTTTGTATTCTGTTTAAGTTTCTGCCATGCACCGCTACCAAGTTTGTAAATTCTGGGAGGTTCAGCATCTTTACTTTTATATTTTGAGATTTTATGTAATGAATGTATACTAATATATAATGTGTCCTGATCTTTATAAACAAGTTTTATTGCTTCCTGAATTTTTCCGTTTTTATCAATCTTTTCAAGACCTCCAAATTTACCTATTCCGTGATCTATATGTACAATGTAATCGCCTGGATGCAATCCGGTTAGCTCACGTATAGTAATCTGATCTTTCTTTTGCAGACTGTTTTTAATCCTAAATTTGTGGTAACGTCCAAAAATCTGATGATCAGTATATACACAAATTTTTATATCGTGATCAATAAAACCTTCGTGGATGGTTTTCAGTATTGGATTGAATTGGATTTCTGGGTTTATATCATTAAAAATAGCTTTAAGCCGTTCAATTTGTTTAAGATTATCTGAAAGTATAAAAGTTGTGTAATCTTTTTCATTATTTTGAACGATGTTTTCTCCTAACAACTCAAAATTTTTATTAAAAGCGGGCTGATGTGCTGTATTAAAATCAATCTCATTAAGGTTAAAATAGCTTTTGTTTCCAAGTTCAATGCATTTAAACTTTTCTATATCTTCGAGCAACTTTCCTTTGGAAATGATTTGGCTTTCTTTTTCCCGGTCAAATAATTTTTCTTGTATTTCTGATATTTTATCTAAAATATAGACAAGGTCTTCAGTCCATACGATAGAGTCTTCTTTAAAATAGTGAAAAAGAGATTCTGTTTGTTTTAATTCTAAATTGTCACTTTCAGGATTTATTATTTTTGGAACAATAGATATAGAATTAAAATTTTCTTTTGATAATTGATTCTCTATATCAAAAGATCTTATAGAATCTACTTGATTGCCATAAAAGTCTATTCGGAAAGGATAGTCTGATGCAAAAGAAAAAATATCTATAATACTACCTCGAATAGAAAACTGTCCGGGTTCGTACACAAAATCAACAATTTGAAAATTGTATTCCTGTAATACTTCTTGAATAAATTCAATAGAAACTTGTTCACCAACATTTAGCTTTAAAGTTGAATTTGCTAAACTTTCTTGAGTAACAACTTTTTCAATAACTGCTTCAGGATAAGTAATTACTATACTTTTTTCATTGTTAGCAAGTGATTGTAAAGTCTCAGCCCTTAATAAAAGATTAGAGCTATCCTCTTGTTCATAAACAATTGATCGTTTAAAAGAAGTTGGAAAGAAAAATGTTTTTTGATTTGATATAATAGATAAATCATTTTCAAAATATGCTGCTTCTTCTTTATCCGAAAGGATTATTAAATGATTACAATTAAGTTTTTCAATAATTTTAGAAATATAAATACTCTTTGAAGAACCATTAAGTTTTCCTAAAAATATTTTTTTATTATTCTTAATTGATGTAACACATTCAGTAATTTTTGAATGTTTGTTAACAATACTATTTAGTAATTTAATATCCAAAGTGCATCAAAGTTAAAAATAAAAAGGTAGTTAAAAATAAACTACCTCAAATTTGGAAGTGCTTTATAATTGATTTATTTCTTGGATTCGACTAAAAATTTCTCAGCTTTTTCAACCATTGATTTAGAACCTGTGTATAATGGAACCCTTTGATGCAAAGTTTCAGGTTTAATATCAAGTATTTTGATATCACCATTCGTTGCTTTTCCTCCGGCTTGCTCAGCAATGAACGCCATTGGATTACATTCATACAATAATCTTAGTTTTCCGTTTGGAGCACTAGCTGTTTGTGGATAAATAAATACTCCTCCTTTTAAAAGATTTCTGTGAAAATCGGCAACAAGAGATCCAATATATCTTGCTGAATAAGGTCGATTTGTTTTTTTATCTTTTTCCTGACAATATTTAATATACTTTTTAACTCCTTCAGGAAACTTATTATAATTACCTTCATTCAGAGAATAAATTTTTCCAGCTTCAGGAGTTTTTATATTTGGATGAGAAAGACAAAATTCCCCTATACCAGTATCCAATGTAAATCCATTAACTCCCAGTCCTGTTGTATAAACCATCATAGTTGATGATCCGTATATTATATAACCAGCAGCAATTTGCTTATTACCTTCCTGCAAAAAATCGACTACCTGAGCCTTATCTCCACGGGGAGATATTCTTCGGTAAATAGAAAAGATTGTACCTATTGATACGTTAACATCAATATTTGAAGATCCATCCAACGGATCCATGCAAACAATGTATTTCCCATCTAACGAAAGTTCGTCATCAAAAGTAATAATTTCCTGATTTTCTTCAGAAGCAATTCCACAGCATTCTCCGCTATTACGTAGCGCAGCGGTAAACTGCATGTCGGCAAATACATCAAGTTTTTGCTGACTTTCTCCCTGAACATTTATTTCACCTGCTTCTCCAAGCACATCAACCAATCCTGCTTTATTTACTTTTTTGTGTACAACCTTAGCAGCGATGCCAATATGATGAAGTAAGTTTGAAAGTTCCCCTTTTGCGTATGGAATATTGGCCTGACGACGAATTATAAATTCGTTTAAGGTAGTTATATTATAGCCGTTCATTAAGCAAAAATTAAAGTGTTAAAGATGTTGAAAACTCAACTATTTAAATAGTTTTTTTATTATTATACAAAAATACTTTTAATTTTATGAATAAGAATAAAATAATGGAAAAAACATCTTAATCTAAACTTTATTAGATTTTATAAAGATTTAAAAAGGAAGAAATGCTAAATTTGTAGGCTTTTATCATTTTAAAATGAATTATTTGATATGATTGTTTTTAAATTTGGAGGTACTTCAGTTAAAGACTCCAATGGAGTAAGAAATCTATTTAATATTGTTAAAAACTATTCTTGTAATTTAATTGTTGTTGTTTCTGCATTAGGGAAGACAACCAATGCGCTGGAAGAAATTTTGAAATTGTCTTTTAATGAAGAGGATGAATGCAGAATTAAATTTAAAAGCTTAAAGGATTATCATTTAGAAATTATTAACGATTTATTTCCAGATAAAAGCTACAAAATATATGAGCAAATAGAAGAACAGTTCAATAATCTTTCTTTAGAGTTGTTTGATAAAAAACACGATTCATACTATTTAAAGTATGTTCAGGTTGTTTCTTTTGGCGAAATATTCTCTACTAAAATAGTAAGTTCATTTTTAAATTCACAACAATTATCTAATAAATGGATTGATATTAGAAAGATTTTTATTACCGATGATACTTACCGTGAGGCAAGAATTGATATGAAGATTAGCAAGGATAAAGCTAAAGAGTATATTAGTTTTGAGGATGACAATATTTATTTAACTCAAGGGTTTATTGGTGGTTCAAAAACTGGATTTGTTACTACTCTTGGAAGAGAAGGCTCAGATTATACAGCTGCAGTATTAGCTAATTTGTTAGATGCAGAAAAAGTAATAGTTTGGAAAGATGTTGAAGGTGTGTTAAATGCAGATCCACAATATTTTAAAGAAACTGAAAAGCTCGATAAAATTTCGTATCAGGAAGCAGTGGAGCTTGCTTATTTTGGAGCAAAGGTTATACATCCAAAAACCTTAAAACCTTTACATAATAAGAATATTCCATTATTTGTTCGTTCATTCATAGATCCTGAAGGTCAAGGAACAGAAATCGACTGTTTTCAGAAATATGATCAAGACTTACCAATATTTATATTAAAGAAGAATCAAATGCTTATTAGTCTTTTTCCTAAAGATTTATCTTTTGTTATGGAAGATGAGCTGAGTAAAATTTTCTCATATTTATCTGAACAACGTATTAGAGTAAATCTTATTCAGAATTCTGCTATTAGTTTCTCCCTTTGTATTGATAATGCAAACAGTAAATCAAAACAGTTGCTTGAAAAATTAAAAGATGATTATAAGGTTTTATATAACGATCAGCTTGAATTGCTAACCATTAGGCATTATTCAGAGGAAGCAATCAAAAAAGTTACAGAAGGTCGTAAGATTTATATTGAACAAAGAAGCAGGCATACTTCTCATTTTGTGATCAGGTAAACTCTTTAATTATTTTATCTGCCAAAAACTCAGAAAGCTTAATATTCGATTCGAGAGTCCAGCCTGCAATATGAGGTGTTAAAACTACTTTCGCGTTATTTATTAAATATTGAAATGCTTCTGGCAAGTCGTTATCTGAGTGTAAATTTTCAAATGATGTTTGTTCATATTCCAGAACATCCAGTGCAGCTCCTATAACTTTGCCGTTTTTCATATTTTTAACCAGACTTTCTGTTTTTAAAACTTTACCTCGTGCTGTATTTATTATATAGATGTCTTTTTTAAAACGATTAATAAATTCATCGTTTACCATAAATTTTGTTTCATCAGTGAGAGGTACGTGTATGCTAAGAATATCAGTTTGTTCAAATAACTCTTCCAGTGTATATTCAACCACAAATTCATTGGAGTAATCAAATTTATATTTATCAAAAGCAATTACCTTGGCTTCAAAACCTTTAAGTCTTTGTGCAAATGCACTTCCCATATTCCCGTATCCAATTATTCCAACAGTTTTCCCTTTTATTTCTACGCCACGATTGCCCTCACGAATCCATTTTCCATTGCGTACTTCAGAATCAGACTTAATAATATTATTAAATAACGTAAGGAGCATGCCAAGCGCTTGTTCTCCTACTGCATCTCTGTTTCCTTCAGGAGAGTTAAAGCATTTTATACCTTTTTGTTCCGCATATTCAACATCAATGTTTTCTAATCCAGCACCAACTCGTCCAATAAATTTAAGTTTGTTAGCAATATCAATAATGGGTTTATCTATTTTTATTTTACTCCTTATAATAAGACCATCATAATTTTGTATGATATCAATTATTTTATCGGGATTTATTTCAGGTAAATAATCACAAATAAAACCAGCTTGAGAAAGTTTTTCTGGAAGACGCTTGTGAGTTGAGTCAACAAAAAGGACTTTTAATACACTTTTCATTAGAACTTATTATTTAAAATAAACTTTAAATGCGGGTTTGTATCCTTTAATTTCTCCTTCCAGATTATAAACTTCATAAGCAAGCATAATTGAGTAAACCTTTTTTACCATTATCTGATTCTCAGTATCGAAGAACCAAGCCTCTTCAAACTGAACTTTTGCAATTTTATCTCTACTAAATTCAGGCTCATTTTCTAATGATTTAATATCTTTAATTTCTAACGGAATGTTTTGGAAAAACTCATAAGGAACTAATTTGCCATTGTAAACCGAATTAAAAATTTCTTCAACCAAAACATCTTTATTTAGATTCCTTAAACAGTAATCAGTCCATTCACTGTTATCAGGATTCTGGATTAAAACATCATTAATAATAGTATCAGCAAAAACAGAATAGTTATTTGCTCTTCCTATATCTACTTTTTTTATTTCAATGTCTTTCTGGTTGCAGCTAAAAAATACTCCAGAGAGAATAATTGAAAAAAGAACATGTATAATTTTCATAAGAATTATTGATTAAAAGGTTCTCTAATTATCTGTCAAATTGAAGCCTATGACCTTTAGTAGATTCATCAAAGTTACCATTGTCAAATACAATATTGCCGTTTACAATGGTGTGAGTAACTTTAGAATTAAATGTAACTCCCTGAAATGGAGACCATTTACATTTGTAAAAAGTGTTTTCATCATTTACTGCCCAGGGCGAATTAAGGTCAACTATTGTAAGATCTGCACAATAGCCTTCTCTAATAAAGCCTCTGTCTTTAACTTGAAATATTTCAGCAGGCGTGTGGCACATCTTCTTTATTATATCATTTAAAGATATTTTATTTTGATGATATAACTCAAGCATTGCAACCAACGAGTGCTGAACTAACGGACCTCCTGAAGGCGCTTTAAAATATGAGTTTGATTTTTCTTCAAAAGTGTGTGGAGCATGATCAGTTGCAACAACATCAATTTTATTATTTTTCAGACCTTCAATTAATGCTTGCTTATCCTTTTCTGTTTTGATTGCTGGATTCCACTTTATTCTTGTACCATATTTTTCATAATCCTGGTCAGAAAACCACAAATGATGAACACAAACCTCTGCAGTTATTCTTTTTTCCTTTGACGGTATCTTGTCATCTAAAAGCTCTAATTCTTTTGCAGTGCTTAAGTGCAGAATATGTAATCTCGAATTGTATTTCTTCGCTAATTTAACTGCTAACGATGATGATTTAAAACAAGCTTCTTCGCTCCTTATAAAAGGATGATACTTTAATGGTAAATCTTCACCATATTCTTCTTTATATTTAGCTGTATTCTTATTAATCGTTTCTTCATCTTCACAATGTGTCGCAATTAATAGGGGCGACTCTGAAAAGATTCTGGATAAAGCATCTTTGTTATCAACAAGCATATTTCCTGTCGATGATCCCATGAAAACTTTAACACCGCAAACCTTTTTGGGATCAGTTTTCTTAATTTCTTCAATGTTATCATTAGTAGCACCCATATAAAAGGAGTAGTTCGCTAATGATTTTTCAGAAGCAATTTTATATTTCTCCTCCAGAATTTCCTGAGTGGTAGCTTGTGGTTTTGTATTTGGCATTTCCATAAAAGAAGTAATTCCACCAGCTATTGCTGCTTTTGCTTCCGTGTAAATTTCTCCTTTATGTGTGAGGCCTGGCTCTCTGAAATGAACCTGATCATCAATTATTCCAGGAAACAGAAATTTACCTTCACCATCAATAATACTTTGGACATCTATTTTTGGAAGCTTTTGACCAGTGTAAATTTTTTCAATTTTGCCATTATGAACTAATACACTTCCTGTAAACTGAATTCCTTCATTTACAATTGTGATGTTTTTAATAAGTAAACTATACATTATATTATAGTAGATTATTTTTCTAACTTATATTTCCTGAAAAAACTTCTGAATTTCATTTTAATTACTCCCCATATAGCTTCATTAAATATACCTCCACTCATTTTTGAAACGCCTTCCTGTCTCTCCGTGAAAATAATTGGAACTTCTATTATATTAAAACCAAACTTCCATGTAGTAAATTTCATTTCAATCTGAAAAGCATAACCTTTTAACTTTATTTTATCAAGGTTTATAGTTTCAAGAACTCTTCTTCTGTAACATTTAAATCCGGCAGTAGTGTCACGAACGTCCATACGTGTTATCATTCTTACATATATCGATGCAAAGTACGACATTAATATTCTGCCCATTGGCCAGTTAATTACATTAACTCCAGAAATATATCTTGATCCTATTGCTAAATCAGCACCACTTTTACAAACTTCATAAAGTTTTATTAAATCTTCAGGATTGTGTGAAAAATCAGCAT
This sequence comes from Bacteroidales bacterium, assembly GCA_030668615.1. Taxonomy (GTDB): domain Bacteria; phylum Bacteroidota; class Bacteroidia; order Bacteroidales; family UBA12077; genus UBA12077. The sequence continues at coordinate 11,577 of DAOUTQ010000105.1, forward strand.
CCATTTCACAAATATAATCGTAGTTGTTTTCAAGTGCCCATTTAAATCCAGTAATATATGCTGTTCCTAAACCAAGTTTCCCTTCTCGTTCAATAATATAAAGTTTATTAGTATATTCTTTTTGTAGCGATTTAATTACATCTGCTGTTCCATCCGGAGAACCATCATCTATTATAAGTAAATCAAATTCGATAGAAAGTGAAAATACCTTCCTAACCATCTTCTCAATATTCTCAATTTCATTATATGTGGGAATAATAACCAGTTTTTTGATTGTCATTTCTGAATTCTTTTTATATATAGTATTCTATAAGGCGAAGATAAAACTTTTATTTCAATTTGATTTATTTTAGCATTAAATGACTTTTTTTTAAAATTATTTAATTGGAATTTAATTCTTTAGGTAATGTGAGTGAAGAAAGTGTAAAAAAAGACTTGCAGAATTAAAAACAGTTTTTATATTTGCAATCCCAAATACGGGAATAAGTTCTTGAAATAGGTTATAAGAAACGCTGCTAAAAAAAAGGCAAAAATTTTTCAAAAAAGATTTGGAAAATTGGGATTAAAGTTTTTATATTTGCAGCCGCTTTCAGAGGGGATG
>DAOUTQ010000199.1 GCA_030668615.1 Bacteroidales bacterium
GGGCGATTTAACAGTTGGGAAATTTCCATCAGGTACTTTTTGTTCTTCTACAATTGTAACATTCTTAAAACCAAATTCTTTTAGTGTTTTTGGAACAAGCTCTACACCAGTACCATGTATTGGCGTGTACACAATTTTTAAATCCTTTTGCTTTTTAATTATTGCAGGATTTAATGATAATTTACATAACTCTTTAATATAAGATTTGTCAATTTTTTTACCAATGATCTCAATGTTCTTTAAATCATCATCAAACTGAATTTCACTTATTTCTTTTATGCTTTGTACTTCGTTTATAATATTTTTATCGTGCGGACTAATAATTTGTCCACCATCTTCCCAATAAACTTTATATCCATTATATTCTTTAGGATTATGTGATGCAGTAACCACAATTCCACTTTGGCATCCTAATTCTCTTATTGCATATGATAATTCAGGAGTAGGACGAAGGCTTTCGAATAAGTAAACTTTTATTCCATTAGCCGAAAATACACTTGCTGTTTTTTCAGCAAAAAGTTTGCTGTTGTTTCTGGAGTCGAATGCAATTGCTGCTTTAATCTGTTTTTTATCAGCGAATTGTTTTTTCAGGTAGTTGCATAAACCTTGAGTCGCCATACCAACAGTATAAATATTTATTCTGTTAGTTCCAACTCCCATTATACCACGTAAACCCCCAGTACCAAACTCAAGATCTTTGTAAAAAGATTCAATCAGTTCAGCTTCGTTCGTATTTATTAAATCTTGAATTTCTTTTTTTGATACTTCATCAATATCTGAATTAAGCCATACTTTAGCTTTTAACATTACATCTTTTAATAATTCATTTTCAGCCATAGTGTAAATATTTAACCTGACTGCCGTCAGGCATGTTGGAATCTTTAAAGTTAAGAAAATGATTCCTGAAAATGAACGATTCAGGTTATTACATAATACTATTCTACATGAATATAACTGGACAAATTCTCAAATATTTATTATTTTAGTAGTAAATTTGTTAAGAATGAGAACATTATTTAAAGTATTACTAATATCAATTATTGTTTTTTCTTGTGACAAGGATGAACCAATAATTAACCAAAATTACATAGATAAAAATTTAGTTGAAGAATATACATATGATCCTTATGGTGTTGTATTCAAAATTACAAATGATATTAATTCTGCATTTAATCTTGATTTTGATAGTTTAGCATTGGCAAAATTTCACTTTGAATCTTTATATACGAGTAAGGAAGATCTTTTCAATAGAGAATGTTATACATGGATACCTTATGGCAAGCATGTTAATTGGAGATATAACTATTCAGGAGAAAAACAAATAACAATGATTCCAAAGATAACTGAAGACACTTTAATAGTTTGTATGGTTGGAGATGTTTACTTTCGTGATCCATCAGAAATTGATACAGATTGGTTTCAGGAGTTATTCCCATATCCTGTAAATGATACTGTGTATGTTAGTATTGCAAAATTAGTTGATGATATTACTCCTAAATTAATAAAGAATTAGAAATGGAACGTTATGGTGTCGGAAAAGTAAATTAATTTCAAGCTTACTTTATAACCCTTTTCATAAAATATATTTTAAAATCACTACATAGCTTTAAAGAAGTCGTTAAGGCTTTTTTGCCAGTGAGGTATTGAAATCTGGTATACAGATTTTATCTTGGATTTATTTAAAACGCTGTAAAAAGGGCGTTTTACAGGTGTTGGGTAATCTTCAGATATTATTGGATTTATTTTGCATTTTGAGTAAGCTTTTTCTGCAATTACCTGAGCAAAATCAAACCAGCTGCAAACACCTTCGTTTGAATAATGATAAATTCCTGGAATAAATCCGTTTTCATTTATCGATTGATTTACAATTTGTAAGATTGCTTTTGCAAGATCAGCTGCGTATGTTGGTGTCCCAATCTGATCAAAAACAACGTTCAATGACTCTCTTTCTTTACACAACTTATAAATAGTTTTCGCAAAGTTTTTACCATAGCTTGAATAGAGCCACGATGTTCTTATTACAATAGTATTTGTATTCTTAAGAGCGTATTTTTCACCTTCCAGTTTTGAATTTCCATAAACGGATTGTGGATTGGTTAACATATCTTCCATATATGGTATATGAGATTCTCCGTCAAAAACATAATCAGTAGAAATGTGAATTAATTTGGTGTTTTTACCTTTTATAGATTCCGCAATATTTTTTACGCAATTTGCATTTATTTCAAATGCTTTTTCTTTTTCTGTTTCAGCTAAGTCAACATTAGTATATGCAGCACAATTAATGATAAAATCAAAAGAATGGTCTTCCAAAAACTTCTTTAAAAAAATAGTATTTGATAAATCCAGAGTTTCAATATCGGTAAACTCAATACTAACAGGTTTCCCAAAAGTTTTGCTATCGCTGTTGTAAATGTTTTTCAACTCACTGCCTAACTGGCCATTTGCTCCTGTTACAAGTATATTAATCATGAGTAATTTAGTATTTAAAGTTTTTTTCAGCTTCTTTAAATGTAGGCAAAACTTTATCTTTTGGTGATACTATTGCTTTTTCAGGGTCAATTTCCCAGTCAATATTTAAATCCTGATCGCTAAAATTAATTCCTCTTTCAGACTCAGGCTTATAAAATTGATCCGTTTTGTACATAACTACAGCTGTTTCGCTTAAAACAGAAAATCCGTGAGCAAATCCTTTAGGAATAAATAACTGCTTTTTGTTTTCACAAGATAACTCAATGTTAAAATGCTCGCCATAAGTGGGCGATTTCTCTCTAATGTCTACAACAACATCCAATATTTCCCCCTCCAATACTCTAATTAATTTAGATTGAGCAAAAGGTTCAAGCTGATAATGTAATCCTCGGATAGTACCGTACACAGATTTAGATTGATTGTCCTGAATGAATTCTATTTCTGGGATAACTGAATCAAAATCTTTTTTATTAAAACTTTCAAAAAAGTAACCTCTATTGTCTTCAAATATTCGAGGTTGAATTATAAAAAGCCCGTTAAAATCCGTTTTTAAAATTTCCATTATTAAATTTCATTAGCAATTTTTAATAAATATTCTCCATACTGATTATTTCTTAGTTCATTTCCAAGTTTATTCAGTTGCTCTTTGTTTATAAATCCTTTCTTATATGCTATTTCTTCAATACAAGCAATTTTTAATCCTTGTCGTTGTTCAATCGTAGAAACATAATTTGAAGCCTGAAGAAGACTTTCGTGTGTCCCAGTATCAAGCCATGCAAATCCTCGACCTAATAACTCAACGCTAAGCTTATTTTCTTCAAGATACAATTTGTTTAAATCTGTAATTTCAAGTTCGCCTCTTTTTCCTGGTTTTAGCTTTTTAGCTTTTTCTATTACATCATTTGAGTAAAAGTAAAGTCCTGTGACAGCATAATTTGATTTTGGTTTTTCCGGTTTTTCTTCAATGCTTAACACTTTTCCAGTTTCATCAAAATCTACTACGCCATAACGCTTAGGATCTTTTACATAATACCCAAAAACTACAGCTCCATCTTCAACTTTAGCAGCATTTGTTAGAATTTTTGTGAATCCGTAGCCATAAAAGATATTATCTCCTAAAACCATACAAACGCTGTCATTACCAATAAATTTTTCTCCAATAATAAAAGCTTGTGCAAGTCCATCAGGTGATGGTTGAATTTCATATGACAAGCTAATACCAAGTTGTTTGCCATCTCCAAGCAAATCTTCATACAAATGAATATCTTTTGGAGTAGAAATTATTAGAATTTCCTTAATCCCGGCAAGCATTAAAACCGATAGCGGATAATAAATCATCGGCTTATCATAAATCGGAATAATTTGCTTTGAAATGCTTTTTGTAATTGGATAAAGTCTGGTTCCAGCTCCTCCTGCTAAAATAATACCTTTCATTATATGAGTTTAAAATGAATATCTTTTTTGTAATTAGGTAAAAATAAGAAAAGCTGATGTAATATAACACCAGCTTTAAATATTTTATAAAAAAAACGAATAATTATCTATTAACTCCATAAAAAATCCAGTCCCATTTTTTCAAATCTTCTGGCTTAATCTCTTGTATAAAGATCTCTTGTGTATACTTTATCTCTAACATCCTCTAAGTCTGGACTTAATCTGTTGCTTACGATTACACTTGAAATCTTTTTGAATTCATTCAGATCTTTAATAACTTTTGAGTGGTAAAACTCATTTTCCTTTAGAACCGGTTCATAGATTACAACTTCAATACCTTTAGCTTTTATTCTCTTCATTAATCCTTGTATTGAGGAAGCCCTAAAATTATCAGAATCCGTTTTCATTGTTAATCTATAAATACCAACAATTTCAGGTTTTTTTCTAATAATCATATCAGCTATGTGATCTTTTCTTGTTCTATTAGCATCAACAATTGCTGAAATAATATTATTGGGGACATCATCATAATTTGCTTTCAACTGTTTTGTATCCTTTGGTAAACAATAACCTCCATAACCAAAAGATGGATTATTGTAATGATCTCCAATTCTTGGATCTAATCCAACACCTTCGATAATCTCTTTTGAATTTAATCCTCTTACCTCTGCATAAGTATCTAATTCATTAAAGAAAGCAACTCTCATAGCAAGATAAGTATTTGAAAACAATTTAACTGCTTCAGCCTCTGTTGAGTTAATTAAAAGTGTTTTAACACTCTCTTTTAATGCTCCCTCTATCAATAGATTTGCAAATTTTTCTGCTCTTTCTGATCTCTCTCCAACAATTATTCTGGAAGGATATAAGTTATCATAAAGAGCTTTACCTTCTCTTAAAAATTCAGGAGAGAAGATAATATTATCAGTAGAAAACTTTTCCCTAACCTCTTTTGTAAACCCAACCGGTACAGTTGATTTAATTATCATAACTGTATTTGGATTTATTGAAATCACGTCTTGAATAACTTTTTCTACACTATCTGTATTAAAGTAATTTTTTTCAACATCATAATCTGTTGGTGTAGCAATAATTACATAATCAGCATCTTTATAGGCTATATCTTTATCTAAAGTAGCTAATAAATTCAGTTCTTTAGTTTTAAAAAAATCTTCAATTTCAGCATCA
>DAOUTQ010000081.1 GCA_030668615.1 Bacteroidales bacterium
CCCACTATACCACAGGCGATAATAGCTGAAAGCAAATCCTTTGCATGTATAGCAAATATTGCTCCTATAATCATGAATCCTAATAATATTGATAGTGTTAATTCCATTTGTTCATTTTTATAATAAAATGAGTAACATAATTATTAAACCTGCAAAGATCCAAATGGCATAGTTCGGCAATACGCCGGTATGCGCTCCTTGCAATCCTTTACTAAACCAATTAATTATTTTCTTAGAAATATCATAGATATCGAACCAACGTTTTTCAGCTTTTTCATAAAGGAATTTCAAAAAACCAAAATTCTTAATTGTTTCGTAAAATCCAGTTGTAGCAAAGTGTGCATCTTCACGCATAGTTTCTCCTCCACCAACAAAACTATCTTCCGTTCTAAAGTTTTTAATATTACCAATTAAATATATTATAAAACCTAATAATAAAGAAACTAAAATGAGTGCTGAAACTGTTGTTGAATGCCATATACCTATAAAACTGAATTCTCCGGTTATTGGCATAAATAACTTCGGAACAATGTAATTTGAAGCAAATACACCAAAACAAACGCAGAATAAAGCTAAAATAACAAGTGGAAGCCACATTAAAAATGGCACTTCCTTTATTTCTTTGAACTCAACTTTTTGTTTACCCAGGAAAGTTCCTCCGATAAATTTAATAAAGCTGGCAAGCGTTAGAGCAGATCCTAATACGGCTAAACCTAACCATACAATCCAGAGTTGGTTCGCTATTCCAACACCACTGCCGAAATCTATTATTCCCTGATAAATCATCCATTTCGATGCAAAACCGTTAAGTGGCGGTATTCCTGAAATTGATAAAGCAAAAATAAGGGCACATATGAACGTAATTGGCATTGTTTTGGATAATCCCCCAACTTCATCGATATTATTCTTTTTGGTTCTGTATTCTACACTACCAGCAGAAAGTAATAACCCACTTTTATAAAGAGCGTGATTTACCATGTGAAATAATCCGGCAGCTACTCCAATCATGGAACCTAATCCTAATCCAACTACCATATATCCAACCTGCGAAACTGCATGGAATCCAAGTAGTCGTTTGTAGTTGCGCTGCACCAGTGCCATCATAACAGCCGTAATGATAGTAATAACTCCTATACTAAGAATAATTAATGTAAGCCATTGATTGGGGATAAACATGTTGTTACAGATTCTGAACATTAGATATATTCCTAACAATTTATCCAAAGATGCTGGTAAATAAGCTGATGATGACGCAGGCGCATCTTTAGCATAGTCAGGAACCCAGGAATGAAAAGGAAAAGCTCCGGCTTTTGTAAAACTACCTATTAATAGTGCAATAAATGCAGTAATAACTAAAGGGTTGTCAGTTAATAAGTTAATTTCACTTATATTCAGTGTCTTTGTAATTTTCCATAATATTACAATTCCTAAAATCATTATTCCATCAGAAGCACCAACAATAATTAATGTTTTCTTAGCAGTAGCAGAAGATTCTTCGTCATGGCCTTTTATAAGTTTGTATAATGTAAATCCTAATGCTCCCCAAAATACCAGTAATAATAACATATTGTCAGCTAATGCAGTACCGTTTGACAATCCCAGTGTAATAAGGAAAAATGAATAGTAATTGAAAACTTTTTTCTCTTTACTAATGTAAACTATTGAATATAAAATTATAAGAAAAGCAAAAATATTGACGAATAAAACAATTAACTGACTTAAGTTATCGATGTTGAATGTTATATATTTAGCAACATCATTCAATGAATTTGCAGATAATTGGTAAATATTTGAATCGCCCAACAGTTCTTTCAGGTTATATAATCCAACCTGACCATTAAATACCAATACCGACTGATAAAGAGCATAGAGCGCAATTGCTGCTGCAAATATTCCCTTTATTGTTTTTAACTTTTCAGGGATTAAAAACAATAGTATTCCTGCGAATATTGGTAAACAAATTATGTAAGTTATTTCATTCATGTTGAATCTTTATAATTGATTCTTAATATTCTGTGTCTTTTCAGCCGATAAGGCAATGAGTTCTTTTCCGTTTAGTATTCTTTTTCCGGTTTTATGATCATAAGCCACCGCCATACGCTCTGTACAACAATAGCATGGATCAACCGCAGCCAGTGAAATCGTTGCGTCTGAAACTGTTTGACCAATACACGATTTCTTAAAGGTTGCAATGTTAGTATAACTTGGTGCTCGTATTTTATGTCTTGCGGGTGAGTTTGAACCATCAGTTAATACATAATGGAAAACTTCACCTCGAGGTGCTTCTGCATGACCAGTTCCCCAGCCTTCAGCAATATCTTTTACTTTAACTTCAATTTCTCCTTCTTTTTCTTTTTTCAGTCCTTCAAGGCATTGTTCTATAATTGATATTGATTCGTACATTTCCAATAAGCGAACTTCAGCTTTTGCAAATACATCGCCTTTTTCAGCTGTAATTACTTTCCAGTTAACTAATGGATAAGCTGCATATGGATCGTCTTTTCGAACATCAATTGCAATACCTGAAGCTCTTGCCGTAGGACCAACTGCAGCATAATCAATAATATCTTGTTTGGTTAAAATTCCTACTCCTTTGGTACGTGCGTGAATAACAGGATCGTCCATTACAGCACCTACCAACATATCTGTTTTTCTTTTAACTAAATCGAGAACTTTTACAATTTCTGATATCTTGTTATTTTCTATGTCTCTTCGAACACCACCTACTTTAAACATAGCATAACTATTTCTGTTTCCAGAAATCATTTCGAATAAATCAAGAACCGGTTCACGGTATTTCCAGGCCCACATAAATACAGTATTGTATCCTAAAAAGTGACCTGCAAGCCCAACCCATAATAAATGACTATGAATTCGCTCCAGTTCACCAATAATTGATCGTATATATTTTGCTCGATTTGGAATTTCGATGTTTCCAGCTTCTTCAAGTGCATTTGCAAATGCAAAAGGATGCGAAGTTGAGCAGATTCCACAAATTCTCTCTACAAGGAAGAAAGATTGGTCAAAGGTTTTTTTCTCGCTCAACTGCTCAATTCCACGATGGTTATAACCTGTTTCCCATTTAATGTCTTTTACGATTTCTCCCTCGCAATACAACTTAAATAGTTCAGGCTCTTCCTGAAGCGGATGATAAGGCCCAATTGGTATGAGTGTTTTTTTAACCATTGTTTTATTTCTCAGTTCTATTTAAATTCTCGTCTGTATGGATAAACCCCTTCTGCCCAGTTTCCTTCTGATATTAGTTTTTCAGGTTCTGGATGATTTAAAAATACAATGCCATACAATTCATGCATTTCTCTTTCAATCCAATTTGCTCCCGACATCATATTTGATAATGATTCGATTTCGGGTTTTTCAACCGGAAGAATCACATGTATATTTACTATTAGTCCAATATTATCTTTACTAAAATGATATAGTATTTCAAATCCTTTTTTCGTATGATTTGCTGTTGCTATAATAAATCTGCAATCCAAATCTTTAAATACATATTCTGCAATTGGTAAAAGAGATGCAGGTTTAATTGTAACTGTAGCTCTTGTTTCCCACTTTTTGAAAACTTCAAGCACATCAGCACTAAACTTGTCTTTAATATTTTTTAAGAATTCATCTGTATTCATAATTGAATCTCTTTTACTTATTTAAAAGTTTAACAATTCCAGCCAATATAGCTTCGGGTTTTGGTGGACAGCCTGGAATGTATGCATCAACCGGAATTATTTTATCAACTGGTCCGGCAAAAGTATTTCCTTCGGCAAATATTCCTCCTGTGCAACCGCAAGCTCCAATAGCTACAACAACTATTGGCTTAGGAGCTTGTTCGTATAATTCCAGCAATCTGCTTTTATCTCTTTGGTTTATAGATCCATTCACAAGTAACACATCGGCATGTCTGATGCTTCCAACCAGCAACATCCCAAATCGCTCAACATCGTATCGTGGAGTCAAACAATCGAGAATCTCAATATCACAATTGTTGCATGACGCTCCACCGAAATGGAACAACCACAAAGATTTTTTAAAACAGAATTCTTTAAATCCCACGTTTTTAATTTTTATAATCCAAAATATGAAAGCACTATTGCAATAATTGCTAACAGGTTCATCCAAACTACGAAATACCTGACAGCTTGCTTAATTTTTACTCTTGGATTTGTATTCCTTATGAGTGTAAGCAATAGCACTACAAATAATATTTTTAATACAGACCAGAGAATATTGATTCCTTCGAAATTTAATCCTCCCCAGAGCAGTCCGATTAAGAATGCAGGCAGGATAAAAAACATAATATATTTTGTTAGTTTTATCATTGCGTAAGGTGTGCCTGAGTACTCAATCATAATTCCTTCCGAAATTTCAGTTTCAGCTTCGGGTGAATCGAATGGCACTAAGGCAAGCTTTGCCTGAATGCAAAAAATGAAAACATGAAATAATATAACTCCGGATATGCTTCCGGCAAATGCTCCATTTAATACTTGCAATGAAATTATTTCATTTAAACTTATCGACATTCCTGCCTTTTGAATTATTCCGGCAAGTACCAATATAAATGTTAATTCGTAGCTTAAAATAAGTTTCATCTCTCTTGAACCACCTAAAGCAGCTAAAGGATTGCCTGATGATAAAGCTCCTATAATATAAGTTAACGACGGAATAGTAAGCAAATAGAAAATAACAATAATATCACCTTTGAATCCGGTTTCTATTCCCAGTATTGGAAGGAGAATAAATACTCCTGAAATAGTTGCTCCAAATACTGCAAATATTGGGGCTGCTAAGAAAACTCCTTTTGAGCCATATTTAGGTAAAATGGTTTCTTTAACCAATAACAGTTTAAAGAAATCATAAAATGGTTGAAATAGTGGTGGTCCTTTTCTGAACTGAACCCAGGCAGTTATTTTTCTATCGTACCACGATAAGAGAGCTCCAACTACTGCAGCAAAGAGTAGTCCTGGAAATATTATAAAATAAAATAATTGTTCTGCCATGATTTATTTACTTTTCAGTCTTCCAAATATTTTCTTTAATTAAAACTTTATCGTTTAATTTATATATATTTTCTTCCGGATTTTCATCCATTTCAACAAGAGAAACGGCCCCAGCAGGACAAGCTTTAATGAACTTATTTACCTCATCCTTATCAGATAAATCAAAATATAAATCTTTTTTTCTGTGATGATCAAAAAAGTCAGTCATCATAGTTCCAAATGGACAAATAGTTACGCATGATTTACATGAAATACATAAGTTCGTATATCTGTGAATCATCCCATCAGAGTCTTTTTCCAATGCTTCAAACGGACAAACTTCGATACAAGGAGCATCTTCGCACTTACGACAAGTAAATTGAAATACAGCAAGCTCCCTAATACTTTTTAGTCCGTTCACATTTGGAGGGATACTAAAAAATCCTTCTGGAGGAGTAATGTCGCAACTATTATTCCTGCTCTCTCTAAATTTGCTTAAATCTATTAATATCTTTTTGTCCATATTTTAACTCCAGATATCTGGTTGATCTTTAATTTCATCATAGGTAAATACAGGCCCTTCTTTGCAAACAAAGTATTTTCCCATCATACAATGTCCGCATTTTCCTAATCCACACGACATGTTTTTTTCCATTGATAAAAAGATGTCATTTTCAGGATATCCCATTTCAAGTAATTTATATGTTCCGAACTTCATCATGATTGGTGGTCCGCAACAAACTGCTATAGAATTCTTTATATCAACTTTAACTTTGTCAAGTAAAACTGTAGCAACGCCTACCGATTCTGACCATGATTCATTGGGTTCATCAACAGTTCTTAGAACTTCAAACTTTGGTGTTTTTCTAAGTTGATCAACATAAGGTTGATAAATACATTCATCAGGTGTTTTAGAACCATAACAAAGTGTAACTTTTCTAAGTTTATCTGATATTGCTACGAGATTATAAAGTAATGATCGGATAGGAGCAAAACCACATCCTCCACCAAGAATCAGAACCTCTTTATCATAAAACTTTTCAATTGGATAACCTCTACCAAATGGCCCGCGGATTCCTAAAGTTTCCCCAGCTTTCATGTTATGTAAGTATTCTGTTACATAACCTGTTTTCATAACAGTAACTTCTATTTGCTTGGTTTCAAGTGGAGATGATGATGGAGTAAACGGAGCTTCTCCAATTCCGTCAACGGTTAATTCAATAAATTCACCGGTTTTAAATGAAAATTCCTCCTCAGGTTCCATAATAAAGGTTTTAATCGTTGGAGATTCTGTAATAACTTCCAGCAATTTTGCCTTTATTGGTTTGTATATGTTTTTATTTTCCGACATTAGTTTGCTAATTCTCTGAATAGTTCATTTTTATTGATTTTTCCTATACAAGCCTCAATGCACCTGCCGCAACCGGTACATACTAATGATTTAAATTTTTGTGGTTTCCATACATATTTACAGAAATATCTGTTTTTAAATTTTTTTGGTAATTCACCCAAAGCATCTTCACCGCCTGCAACTCTTTCAAATCCTGGATACTGACAAGTATCCAGTTGACGAACTTTTTCGAAATTAGGTTTGTCAATTAATAAAAAGCATGAACAGGTAGGACAAATAGTTGCACAAGCTCCACATGATACACATTTGGATGAATACTTATTCCAAATTTCTTCTTTAGCTTTTTGAACTATTTTTCCTGTTTTTTTATAGTCTGGTAAACCTGAGTTGTTAGCTATTATTTCGTTTTCAATTTTACTTTGCTTAAGTTCAATATCTTTTATTTCTGATTCTGGAGAATTTGATACCGCTGCATAATTTTTTAGTTCTGATATAAAATTTTCACCTTTTTCTGATAGAACCTCTAAATGCATTCTTGTATCGACACGTGATATTGAAATATCTGCAATCTCTTTCGAGAATGGTTGAATCCCATATATCATGCAGTGGCAATGCTCCTGAGTTTCAAAACAAGATGAAGAGATTAGGATGGTATTCTCTCTTTTTTCTTTATAAGCAGTATCAATATAATCTTTGTCCAAATATATTTCATCAAGGATTTTTAAGCCCTGAATATCACAGTTTGGAGTTCCAATAATAATTCTCTTACTAATAGAGCTAATTTTTGTTGTTAAATTCTCCTTAACTGGCAAGAAAAATGTTTTTAATGGTGTAGTTGGTTTTGGAATGTTATATGAAACCTCTGCAATATTCTCAGAATGAACTATTTCGTAATCTATAGAGTCATCCGTTTTAATGGGACCATAAATTAAATAATTAGCTAATAGTTGATCTATTGCACTATTCCAATCAGGATATAACAAGGAGTAAAATTTTTTCATGTTTGTGATATCATTCACATATAAAATTAATGGGTAGAAAAAACAAAAGTCAAGTGTTTTTCGAAAAAATGTTGTAAAACATATTAACAAATAATGCAAAAGACTGAATAATAGGCGTGTAGTATTGTATTTTTTATTTTAATAAAACTTGCATAACTTGCATTAAATACCATTAGTCGAATTTTTTATTGTGAAACAAAGTACAAAATACATTGTAAAGAGCAGTTTGAAGCGATTATTTACTTATCGACTTTGTTTGATTGGTTTTAAGCGTAAAGGATTCGATCGTGTGTATTCGTATACCTTAGGTGAATCAGCTGGTGCGAGTGCTGAACAAGTGCGAAAAGACTTCTCAATTTTTAAAATTACAGGCAATAAAAGAGGAGGTTATAAGATTGATGAACTACTTAGTGCAATTGAAGATATTATAAAGCATCAAGAAGATCAATATATGATAATTGTGGGAATGGGTAATATTGGTAGAGCATTGGTTCAGTATAAACGTTTTAAGTTACGAAAAATGATTATTGTTGCTTCTTTTGATGTTGATCCTTCGAAGCAGTCAAAACGTTGGAATATTCCTGTACTTCCAATGGAAATGCTTGAAGATATTATTAAAAAGTTTCATGTTAAAATTGCAATATTAGCTGTAACAGAAATATCTGCTCAGGATGTAGCAAATAGATTGTTTGATTTAGGAATAAAAGGCTTGTTGAATTTTGCACCCATTATTTTAAAAACACCAGATGATGTTGTTGTAAATAATATTAATCTCTGTGATGAACTTGAAAGTGTGATTTATTACACGCAAAAAGTTTTGGAATAACCAGTTTTTGAAATTTAAGTTTACTAAAATTAAAAAATCTGTTTTAATATCAATTGAAGGCTTAGTGCAAGGCGTTGGATTTCGACCTTTTGTTTATCGATTAGCAAATAAATACAATTTAAATGGGAATGTTGCTAATCGCACCGATGGTGTTATTGTTAATTTATATGGTGAAGAGAAGCTAATTGAGAGTTTTAAAAATGACATTGTAAAATTTGCTCCACCGGCTGCATTTGTTAAAAATATAATATCAGAAAATACAAAATCAGTATTTGTAGATTTTAAAATTCTTTCCAGCGAACTTAATGAGCAAATAACTGAAATTAGTCCAGATATTGCTGTTTGTGATGATTGTTTACATGATCTTAAATCTCAGAACCATCGAATAAATTATCCTTTTATTAATTGTACTAATTGTGGTCCGCGTTTTTCAATAGTTAATAAAATTCCATATGACAGGATCAATACTTCAATGGCAGATTTTAAAATGTGCAAAACATGCCACGAAGAATATCATACTGTATTAGATAGAAGATTTCATGCTCAACCGGTAGCTTGTAATAATTGTGGTCCAACTTACATAATGAATGGTAAATCTGATTTTGAAAAAATTCTTGATGAACTTGTTGTAAAAATTGATAGTGGAGAAGTTGTATCTGTAAAAGGATTGGGTGGATACAATATTATATGTGATGCTAAAAATAATGATGCGGTTTTAAGAGCAAGAGAAATAAAGGGACGTGATGGAAAACCTTTTGCGGTAATGTTTAGGAATTTGAATGCAGTTGAGAAATATTGCAAATTGGATTCAAAAGAAAAAGAAATTCTAAAATCATGGCAAAAACCAATTGTGATTTTAGAACAAAAATTAAATTTAGCAAGTTCCATTAATTACAAACTGAATTCAATAGGAGCAATGCTTCCTTATTTACCATTTCATTATTTAATGTTTGAAAAGTTGAAGACAGATGCTGTAGTTTATACAAGTGCAAATATTTCAGGTAGTCCGATTATTGCAGATAATAATTTAGCTAATAATACATTAAAAAATAAAGTTGATTTATTTGTAACTCATAACCGAAAAATTGAAAATCCACTTGACGATTCTGTTGTAAAAATTGCATCAAATGATATTCAGTTTATTCGCAGGGCACGTGGATTTGTTCCAAAGCCTGTTTATTTAAACAGAAGCGTCGAAGGTGTTTTTGCAACTGGAGCTGAACTTAAAAATAGTTTCTGTATTGGAAAAAATAGTTCTGCTATTTTAAGTCAATATATTGGTGATTTAAAGGATTTCGAAACTTATAGTTTCTATCAAAAAGCAATTGAAAGATATTTTGAGCTATTTAAGTTTAAGCCAAAGCTAATTGCCTGCGATATGCATCCAGAGTATCTTTCTACAGGGTTTGCCGAAAAGTTAAACCAGAGTGATATTAATGGAAATAAAATTACGATTGTAAAAGTTCAGCATCACCATGCACATATTGCATCTTGTTTGGCCGAGAATCAAATTAATGAAAAAGTTATAGGAATAAGTTTCGATGGAACTGGTTATGGAACTGATGGCAATATTTGGGGTGGTGAGTTTCTTGTTTGTGATACAAAAACGTTTGATCGTTATGCTCATTTCGATTATGTAAAAATGCCTGGTGGCGATTTAGCTGTGAATGAACCATGGCGAATGTTGCTTTCATATCTCGATAAAAATTCATTTCAGGATATAAGAAGCCTAAAATGTTTTGATAGTGTTCAGAATGAAGAAATTGAATTGGTTTATAATATGATACAAAAAGGAATTAATGTTCCATTAACTTCAAGTGCTGGTCGGTTGTTCGATACTGTTTCTTGCTTGCTTAATTTATGTTCAAAACAAACCTTCGATGCGGAAGCTCCAATGAGATTAGAATCAATAATTGATAAATCAGAAAACGATTTTTATCCTTATATATATAATAATGGTATAATAAATTTTACAGAAACTATTCAGGCAATTATTAATGATTTAAATACAATTGATATATCAATAATTTCAGCGAAGTTTCATAATGCAATCGTAAATATAATTCTTGATGTGTCGAAACGAATCCAGAAAGATACTGCAATAAATAGGGTGATTTTATCGGGTGGTACATTCCAAAATAAGTATTTGCTCGAAAAATCTATTAATATACTCACTAAAAATAATTTTGAAATCTACACAAATCGCTTAGTACCACCAAATGATGGTGGAATTGCATTAGGTCAATTGGTTATTGCATCAAATTATTTATAAAATGTGTTTAAGCATACCTGGTAAAGTTATAAAGATTAATGGCGATACAGCTGAAGTAACAGTAGGCGGTACAATCGTAAATATTGGAATACAAATGGTAGAGAATCTAAAAGAAGGAGACTATGTGTTAGTACACGCAGGCTTCGCTTTGCAAATTATTGATGAAAAAGAAGCTCTGATTACATTACAACTTTTAAGAGAAATGAACGAAGATTGACATTAAAAATTGAATTATAAGAGTTCATACTTCGACAAGCTCAGTATGACTCTTGTTGTTAGTCTGAACTTGTCGAAGACTGTTTGTCACACTGAGCCTGTCGAAGTGTAGTTTCATTTAAATATAAAATTAAAATGAAGTTCATCAACGAATATAGAGACTCTGAAATAGTAAAAAAGTTATCTAAAAAGCTTCATAGATACAATGACTTAAACATTTCTTTAATGGAAGTTTGTGGAGGTCATACTATGGCTATTCATCGATTTGGGATTCCTTTTTTATTGCCAAAAGGCATAAAGTTGATTTCTGGTCCGGGTTGTCCTGTATGCGTTTCAAGCGTTAACTTTATTGATAAAGCAATTGCACTTTCTGAGATTGATGATGTAATTATAACAACCTACGGCGATTTAATTCGTGTACCGGGTTCACAAAGTAGTTTGGAAAAGGAAAAATCAAAAGGCGCTGATATACGTATTGTATATTCTACATTAGAAGCACTAAAAATAGCTCGGTCAAATCAGGATAAAAAAATAGTATTCCTTGGAATTGGATTTGAGACTACAGCTCCAGCTTCTGCTGTTGCAGTTCAGAATGCGTATAAAGAGAATATTACAAACTTCTATTTGCTCAGCGCACATAAAATAATGCCACCTGTAATGGAAGCGCTTTTAAATGATGATGTTAAGATTGATGGATTTATTTGTCCGGGGCATGTAAGTACAATTACAGGCTCAAAGATTTATGATTTTATTCCTGAAAAATATAAGATTGGTTGTGTAGTGACAGGATTTGAACCAATAGATATGATGCAATCAATTGATATGTTGGCAAATCAGATTTTTAATAGTAGCCAAAAAGTTGAAATACAATATTCAAGGGCTGTTAAAAGAGATGGAAATATAAAAGCTCAAGCGATAATGAATGAAGTTTTCGGAAATCGAAATGATTTTTGGCGGGGAATAGGAGAAATTCCTGACAGTGGATTGAAGTTGAAAGAGAAATATAAAGATTTTGATGCAGAATTCGCTTTTAATATTGATGTTGAAACAAAACCTGAAAACCCGGCATGTATTTGTGGAAATATTTTGAGAGGGCTAAAAACGCCTAAAGATTGTTCTCTTTTTAATAAAGTTTGTACACCAATAAATCCGATTGGAGCATGTATGGTTTCAAGTGAAGGTTCGTGCGCAGCATATTATAAATATCAGAATTATGAGTGATATAATAACATTGAATCACGGAAGTGGTGGTCGTTCATCACAAGATTTAATAAAGGATATTTTTATTAAGTCTTTTGGTGATCCACAAGCTGTATTATCCGATTCGGCCATTTTAAATGTGAATTCAGAAAAAATAGCTTTTACTACAGATTCTTTTGTTATTGATCCAATATTTTTCCCTGGTGGTGATATTGGTAAATTGGCTGTATGTGGAACAGTAAACGATTTATCTGTATCTGGGGCAATTCCAAAATATTTAACAGCTTCATTTATTCTTGAAGAAGGATTTTTAATTAATGATTTAAAAAGGATTGTAGAGTCAATGGCTCATCAGGCAAAAATAGCTAATGTCAAGATTGTTGCAGGAGATACAAAAGTTGTTCATAAAGGAAAATGCGATAAAGTATTTATTAATACAACTGGGATTGGAATTTTTGAAAATGATTATAAATACATAAGTACAGGCGAAAAAGTTGAAATAGGAGATAAAATCATTGTGAATGGAACTTTGGGAGATCATTCCATTGCTGTTTTAGGTGCGCGAAACGAATTGAATTTTAAAACTGATATCCAATCCGATTGTGCTTGTTTGCATGAGCTAATTCAAGATGTTTTAAAAGCAGGAATGAAAGTGAAATTTATGCGAGATATAACTCGTGGTGGATTGGCAACTGTTCTGAATGAGCTTGCTGAAATTGTGAATTTAGGAATTGAATTAATTGAGAAAGATATACCTGTCAAAGAATCTGTGAATGGATTGTGTGAGATTCTTGGTTTTGATCCTTTGTATTTGGCAAATGAAGGAAAGGTATTGATGATTGTTCATTCGGATGATGCTAATACAGTTGTCGATATTCTAAAGAATAATCATTTAGGAAAAGAAAGTAGAATAATAGGAGATATAATATCCGATCATCCTAAAATGGTGGTCGGAAAAACTGAAATAGGAGGTAAGCGAATAATTAATATGTTGCAAGGCGAGCAACTACCAAGAATCTGTTAAGTATAATTGATAATTGTTAATTGATTTTTGAAAATTGAATTATGCATGAATTAAAAATTGCAGAAGAATTAATTGGAATTATTATTCAGGTAGCTGAATCTGAAAATCTTAAAAAGGTGACTAAAGTATATATTCAGTTCGGAAAAATGATAATGATAGTGCCTGATGTTTTTCGTTTTGTTTTTGAAAGTGGTGTGAAAGGGACAATAGCTAAAAATGCAAAACTACATTTGGAGATACTTCCAGTAAAGTTTGCATGCAAAAAATGTAAAGAAGAAACAGAAATCGATGATTTGATTTTTGTATGTCCGCGTTGTGGCTCGAATGATCTGGAACTTATACAAGGTCGAGAAACAATTATTGAAAGCATAGAAGGAGAAAAAGTGTAATTAATAGTGAAAAATGAATAATTAAAAATTCTAAAATTATAATTGAAAGGTAGCTTTTAACATTAAACTCTAAACCTGAAACTAAATATTATGGAAATCAAAATAATGAAAAATGTTCTTGACCGAAACAAGAACAAAGCTAACGAAGTGAGAGCTCTCTTAATGGAGAAAAATGTCATAATGGTAAATATGATAAGTTCTCCGGGAGCAGGAAAGACTACTCTGTTGGAAAAAACTTTAGGTCATTTAAAAAACAAGTTTAAAATAGCGGTTATTGAAGGTGATATTGCAACTGATCGCGATGCACAACGTTTGAAAAATCATGGTGTTCCTATTGTCGTAATCAATACTGAAGGTGGATGCCATTTAGATTCGCATAGTATATCAAAAGTTTTACCTGAATTTGATTTGGAAAATCTGGATGTAATATTCGTCGAGAATGTAGGGAATTTGGTTTGTCCGTCACATTTCGACTTGGGTGAGACATTTAAGTTAGCTATAGTAAGTACTACTGAAGGTGACGATAAACCTATAAAGTATCCTATGTTATTTCGCGAAGCAAAAGTAATTCTTCTTAATAAAATAGACTTGATTGAATATACAAATTTCAACAAACCCAGCTTCAATAAAGATCTTAATAATATCAATGGCAAAGTGCCACTATTTGAAATTTCTTGTACTAAAAATACTGGTATGGAAAAATGGTTTGATTGGATTTCAAAACAGATTTCTTCCAAATAACAATATTTGTTGTAAAACATGTTTTTGTTTTACAACTTGTAAGTTCCTGTTAATCAGAAAATAAATTAATAATATCTATTTAGAATTAATATAATTAATTGTTATTAAAATAACACTGTTATTTTAATAACAAAAACAAATTATATTTGCAGTGTGAAATTGTTTTACCAATTTTTATTATGATTTTTTTGCTAATATGATATTTAAATTATTATAAAAACAGTTTTTGAAATGACAAAAATTAAAACCATAGAAGATTTAGAAAGAATTAAAAATGATTTACGTTCAGATACGGATTTGAACGGCAATTATAATAATTCTGAAAATCCTGTAAAAATTAAAGTTGGGATGGGAACCAGCGGAATAGCTTCAGGAGCAAAAGATGTGATCGATTTTTTTACTGAAGCTCTTGAGAAAAGAAATATTGAAGCTATTGTTTCTCAAACGGGTGATATGGGTTATAGTTATGCTGAACCAACAATCGAAGTAACAAAAGCCGATGCTGAACCTGTAGTTTTCGGTTATGTTGATGTAAAAAAAGCTGACCTTATTATTGAGAAATACATTAAGCTTGGTGAAGAGGTAGATGGTGTTATACCAATAAATTATCGAACTATTGAAGAGTAATATTAGGAGGAACGAAAATGTCGCAACATACACAAATAAGAATTGCATTAAATAATTGCGGAGTAATTGATCCTGAAAAAATTCAGGAATACATTGCACGTGATGGTTATATGGCATTAGGTAAATGTCTAACTGAAATGAAACAGACTGATGTTATTAAGGCAGTAAAAGATTCCGGTTTAAGAGTTAGTGGAGGAGGAGGATTTCCTGCAGGTTTAAAATGGGAAATAGCTGCAAAAAACAAAGCTGATCAAAAATATGTTGTTTGTAATGCTGATGAAGGTGATCCTGGAGCATTCATGGACCGTTCAATTCTTGAAGGTGATCCACACGCTGTACTTGAGGCTATGGCTATTTGTGGCTATTCAATGGGAGCTACAAAAGGTTTAATTTATATCCGAGCTGAATATCCTTTAGCTATTAAGCGATTGAATATTGCAATTGAACAAGCTCGTGAATATGGATTGCTTGGTAAAAACCTTTTTGGAAGTGATTTTGATTTCGATATTAAATTAAGATATGGTGCTGGTGCATTTGTTTGTGGTGAAGAAACTGCATTAATACATTCAATGGAAGGTTTACGAGGAGAACCAACAATTAAACCACCTTATCCAGCAGAAAAAGGTTACTTGGGAAAACCAACCAATGTAAATAATGTTGAAACTTATGCTAATGTTCCAGTTATTTTAAGAAAAGGAGCTGATTGGTTTAATACAATTGGTACTGAGAAATCAAAAGGAACAAAAGTTTTTGCTTTGGCAGGTAAGGTTAAGAATGTTGGACTTGTTGAAGTTCCAATGGGAACAACTTTACGAGAAGTTATATATGATATTGGAGGTGGAATAGAGAATGACAAGAAATTCAAAGCTGTTCAAACTGGTGGTCCTTCCGGTGGCTGTTTAACAGAAAAACATCTTGATACTCCAATTGATTTTGATAATCTTATTGCTGCTGGCTCTATGA
>DAOUTQ010000235.1 GCA_030668615.1 Bacteroidales bacterium
GACCATAATTTAATTTTAGATATTATTCCCCCAGGAAATCTAATCGGGCTAACGTCTTTATTTAATACCGATAATATTGCACGTTTTTCTGTTGCTGCACTTGACAATACTGTTGTATGTTCCATAGATAGAAATACAATAGAAAAACTGATACACCAGAACAGCCAGTTTGCAAAAACGGTTATTGCTTCACTTAATGGAGAGTCGTTACAATTTTATGATAAAATGGCCAGTTTAACTCAAAAACAAATGAATGGAAGAGTTGCAGATGCCTTAATTTACCTATCGGAGAATATATTTAAATCTAAAAAATTTAAAATGATTCTTTCGCGTAATGATCTTGCTGATTTTACTGGAATGTCGATGATGAGTGTTGTTCGCACTTTAAAAGATTTTAAAGAAGAAAAAATTATCGAAGACGAAAAGGGTTATGTTGATATAAAAAAAGTAAATATTTTAAAACAAATTAGCTTAAATGGATAATACCAGATTGATTTTATGAATTTTAACAAAATAAAAAGACTTACATCAATATATTTATTGACGAATATCATATAATGACAAATGTCATTTATGTAGTAATTTATATATGTTTATAAAAAATAAAATTATATTTGCTGATATACTATTTATAGGGGAAATGTTAATTATTAAAACCCAGAAGTAGAATAAATTACAACCGGAAAAGTGTTTTTTTATTGCATTTTGTTAATTTATTAACGCTAACGGTAAATAAAATCAAGGAATTAAATATAATATCAAAATAAAATTAATATAACATCTTAGCATGTCAAAAGTTATTAAAATCAAAAAAGGCTTAAATATTAGCATGCTTGGTACTGCTGAAAAAATAATTAAAAAGGCAGATCAGGCTGAATATTATGCAGTAAAGCCTACCGATTTCACAGGAATTCGTCCTAAACTTGTTGTTAAAGTTGGTGACAAGGTTAAGGCGGGTACGCCTCTTTTTTATGACAAATTCCAACCAGAAGTTCAGTTTACATCTCCTGTAAGTGGTGAAGTAACTGAAATTAATCGTGGAGAACGAAGAGTAATCCTTGAGGTTGTAATCAAGTCGGATGCAACAATTGAATATGAAGAATTTAAAGTTGGTGATCCTTCTAAATTATCAAAAGAAGAAATTGTTGAAGTATTGCAAAAAAGTGGATTATGGCCAGCTATTAGACAAAGACCTTATTCTACAATTGCAAATCCGCAAGATACACCAAAGGCAATTTTTATTTCTGCTTTTGATAGCGCTCCTCTTGCAACCGACATGGATTATGTTGTAATGGATTGTAGCGAATGCTTTCAAAAAGGAATAGACATTCTTTCAAAACTTACTGAAGGTACTATCCATTTGAATATTAATGCCGATTATCCTGCTTCTGAAACTTACACAAAAGCAAAAGGAGTTCAGGTAAATAAATTTACCGGGCCTCATCCTTCTGGAAATGTAGGAATACAAATCAATAAAATTGATCCTATAAATAAAGGTGATATTGTTTGGTATACTTATCCACAGGAAATTATTGCAATAGGTCGATTATTTGAAAAAGGAATTTATGATGCAACCAAAATTATTGCATTAACCGGATCTGAAGTAAAAAATCCTATATATTATAAGTTAATAGGTGGTGCATCCATAAAGAACCTTACACAAGGCAATGTGAATGATGGAGAACACAGATATATCAGCGGTAATGCATTAACCGGATCAAAAATATCACATGATGGTTATGTTGGATATTACGATAATCAAGTTACGGTAATTCCTGAAGGAAACTTTTACGAGTTATTTGGATGGGCAAAACCTGGTTTCAAAAAACATTCTGCTTCTCGTGCTGTATTTTCTTGGTTAATCCCAGGTAGAAAATATAAGATAGATACTAATTATCATGGTGGTAATAGAGCTTATGTTATGACTGGCGAATACGATAAAGTATTTCCAATGGATATTTTCCCTGTTCAATTAATAAAAGCCATTATGATTGAAGATATTGATAAAATGGAACAACTTGGTATTTATGAAGTTGATGAAGAAGATTTTGCATTATGCGAATATGTTTGTACATCAAAAACGGAAGTTCAGACAATTATAAGAACAGGACTTGATTTGATGAGAAAAGAAATGAGTTAAATCAGCTTTTAGCTTTTGGCTTTTAGCTCTTAGCACAAAAAATCATGCAAAAGTTAATAACCGATAGCTAACAGCAATAAAATAAATCAATTAATGAAATCATTAAGAAGATATATAGACAAAATAAAACCCCACTTTGAGAAAGGTGGGAAGTTTGCAAAACTCGAATCTACATTCGAAGCTTTCGAGACATTTATATTTGTTTCGAATAAAGTAACAACAAAAGGAACTCATATTCGTGATGCAAACGATATGAAAAGAACCATGATAGTTGTTGTTCTTGCATTAGTTCCAACCGTACTATTTGGTATGTGGAATGTAGGTTTTCATCATTACGCAGCAACCGGTCAAGAAGGAACTTTATTTGAGTTGTTCTGGCTTGGTTTTCTAAGAATATTTCCAATTATCGTAGTATCCTATGTTGTAGGATTGGGAATTGAATTTGCATTTGCGCAATATCGTGGACACGAAGTAAACGAAGGATTCCTTGTTTCAGGTATTTTAATACCATTGGTACTGCCAGTTGATACTCCTTTATGGATGGTAGCTGTTGCAACTGCATTTGCCGTAGTTATCGGTAAAGAAGTTTTTGGTGGCACTGGGATGAATATATTAAATCCAGCTTTAAC
>DAOUTQ010000106.1 GCA_030668615.1 Bacteroidales bacterium
AAACAAAAAGTCTTCGTTACAACGAACGGTTTGTTCTTTATATCTATCGCGAATATTTGCACCAACTTCTAATAACTGAATAGTTATTTGATCTCGGCACACTAACAAATTTCTAAAATGCTCACTTAATCCATTTATAAAGTGATGAGCATCAAATCCTTTATCAATAATTTCGTTAAAGATTATTAGAGTTTCAGAAATCTTATTACTTAAAAAGGCATCGGTTAGTTTAAAATAGTATTCGTAATCGAGTACATTCAGGTTTTCAATAACATTTTGATATGTAATGTTACTTCCAGAAAAACTTACAACCTGATCGAATATTGATAATGCATCACGCATAGCACCATCTGCTTTTTGAGCTATAATGTTTAAAGCATCTGTTTCATACGCAATCTCTTCATTTTTAGCTATATGCTCAAGATAATCAACTGTATCATCAACTTTAATTCTGTTAAAGTCAAAAATCTGACAACGAGATAAGATCGTTGGAATAATTTTATGTTTTTCGGTTGTAGCTAAAATAAATATAGCATGTGCAGGTGGCTCTTCAAGCGTTTTTAGAAACGCATTAAATGCCTGAGATGATAACATGTGAACCTCATCAATGATGTATATACTATACTTTCCTACTTGAGGTGGTATTCTTACTTGCTCAATTAGATTACGAATATCTTCAACTGAATTATTTGATGCAGCATCTAGCTCATGTATATTATATGATCTATTTTGATTAAATGATTCGCAAGATTCACAATTATTACAAGGCTCTACATTTTCATCAAGGTTTTTACAATTTATGGTTTTAGCAAAAATTCTAGCGCAAGTAGTTTTACCAACTCCTCTCGGACCACAAAACAAATATGCCTGAGCTAAATGATTATTTTTAATTGCATTTTTTAAAGTCGTTGTAATCGAAGCTTGTCCAACAACTGACTTAAAATTAGCAGGTCTGTATTTTCGTGCAGAAACAATAAAATTTTCCATAAAAGAATTCTAAATGTACAATGAACTACAAAGGTAAAATTTTTGCTTAATTTAAGCTCAAATCTTTAAAAAAGGCTTTCAATTTTTTTCCACAATCAGTTATTACGAATTATTTACTTCTATTGTGTTCATTTACTTGCAATTTGTTTTGTTAAAATTAAAAAATATTCTATTTTTGCGGCTCATTAAATTAATAACAAAAATAATAAATTATTATGTTAAACAATTACGAAACCGTTTTCATTACAACTCCCGTTTTGTCTGAAGTACAGATGAAGGAAGCGGTCGATAAATTCAAAGGAATTTTAAAAGAAGGTGGTGCTGAAATAGTGCACGAAGAAAACTGGGGCTTGAAAAAGCTTGCTTATCCTATCCAAAAGAAATCAACTGGATTTTATTATTTAATTGAATTCAGAGGAGAAGGCACTGTTATCGAAAAACTTGAATTAGAATACAGACGTGATGAGAGAATCATTCGTTTCTTAACTTTCAAGATGGATAAATTTGCTGTTGCATATAGCATTAAGAAAAGAAGTAAAAAAGTAGTAAAAAAGGAGGAATAAGCGATGGCACAAAATCAATCAGAAATCAGATATCTAACGCCCCCAACGGTAGAAATAAAAAAGAAGAAATACTGTCGATTCAAGAAGAATCAGATTAAGTATATCGATTATAAAGATCCGGAATTCTTAAAGAAATTCGTTAATGAGCAAGGTAAAATTTTACCAAGAAGATTAACAGGAACATCTTTAAAATACCAGAGAAAAGTTGCTAAAGCTGTTAAAAGAGCTCGTCATTTAGCTTTTTTACCTTATGTAACTGATATGTTAAAATAAGAATACGGAGGAAAAAAAATGGAAGTAATTCTAAAACAAGATATACAAAGCATTGGTCATAAGAATGACATTGTAACTGTTAAAAATGGTTATGGTAGAAATTATCTTATCCCAAAAGGATTAGCAATTTTAGCTACTATTCCTGCAAAAAAAATGCATGCAGAGAATCTTAAGCAAAGAGCACATAAAGATGAAAAAATTAAAAATGAAGCTCTGGAACTTGCTAAGAAAATGGAAAAAATTTCACTTTCTATTGGTGCTAAAACAAGCTCAACTGGTAAAATCTTTGGTTCTGTAAATACAATTCAAATTGCAGAAGCATTGAAAGAAAAAGGTCATGAGATTGAAAGAAAAAATATTAGCATTCCTGAAGATCAAATTAAGGAAGTTGGTAAATTTAAAGCTACAATAAAACTTCATAAAGAAGTTAAAGTTGAAATTGAATTCGAAATTGTTGCTGAATAAGCAGTATATATATACTAAAATAAAAAAAGCTTCCAATTATGGAAGCTTTTTTTATGCTCTAATGTTATTTGAAGATAAATTGAAAGAGATCCCAATTTGCTGCACAATTGGGATAAGTTCGACATTAATAATTTAGGTTAAAACCCCAAATTATTGTCTCACTTACTTTACTGCAATTGTTTCAATTTCAATCATTACTCCTAAAGGAAGCTTAACAACACCGTAAGCAGCACGCGCAGGTGGATTTTCTTTATAATAACCACCGTAAACTTCGTTCATAGCTTGAAAATTACCCATATCACTTAACAAACAGGTTGATTTTACAACATTATCAAAAGTATAACCTGCAGCCTCTAAAATAGCACCAATATTTTTCATTACTTGTTCGGTTTGCTCTTTAATACCTTCAGGAATATCACCTGTTTCAGGATTTACAGGTACTTGACCTGAAATATATAATGTTCCATTAACTTCAACGGCCTGACTATATGGCCCTATAGCTTTAGGAGCCTTTTCTGTAAAAATTATTTTTTTCATGATATCCAATATTATTTAGTTAAGATTAACAAAATTAACTTAATTTGTTTGCGAATAAAATTTTATGCAAATGAAAATATTCATTTTAGATAACTACGATTCTTTTACATATAATCTGGTTCATATAATTGAGCAGATTGCAACTAAAGTTGTAGTTAAAAGAAATGATGCAATACGTATTCCGGATTTAATAGAGTTTGATAAGATTGTATTTTCTCCAGGACCTGGATTACCTTCCGACACAAAGGCTATGTTTAATATTATTGAGGCATTCAAGGGTAAGAAACCAATCTTGGGTGTTTGTCTTGGACATCAGGCAATTGCTGAATATTTTGGTGGAAAATTAATTAATATGCCTGAAGTTAATCATGGCAGAGAGTTTAAAACTCAAATAACTAACAAAGATTATTTTTTTAAGAACATTCCTGAAATATTTAACTCAGGAAGATACCATTCATGGATAGTTGATAAAGCTAATCTACCCAAAGAATTAGAAATTACATCAGTTGATACAGAATCTGAGATGATTATGTCATTAAAGCATAAAGAATATGATATTAGAGGGGTACAATTTCATCCTGAATCTGTAATGACTAAATACGGTTATACGATGCTTGAAAACTGGATAAAGGAATTATAGATTATCCTGCCATGATTTGCGCTTGTTGTACTTTAACATATCGCGTAAAGTAGAACCCTTAACATTAATCTGGAAGTTATAACTTTGCATTCGTCCAACAGGAATCCAGCTAAAAGTCATTTCCCAGCAGTGCAAATCACGATTAATATTTATAGAAGTACTTGAAAGTTCTTTCTCAACAATATCGTAATTAGTTCTGAAACTAATTTTCCATTTTTTTGTTAAACTAATATTTCCACTTAAACTTAACGTTTGAGTAATTTTTTTATCCCATTTAGGTTTAGAATATACATATTTATAACCACCTGTCAAACTCCAGGGAACATCAAAATCAACATATGTAACTATCTCATCCTGAATTGTATAATATTCATCATTTGAAAAATCTGAATATACATCTGCCTGTGAAATGTCATTATTTTGAGTACTTCCTGATCCTGGTTTTCCTTCACCCTCTCCTTGTTTTGATTTTAAAGTGAAATCAACTGAAAAATCTACTTTTTCCAACCTCCCTAAACGTTTAAAGAAAGATGCATCTTCATTATAAAACCATTGTGCTCTATTTAATATATTTCCTGTAATAGAATCTAATGCATAAGTATCAAAGTTTCCTCCAAAATTTATTTTCAGTTTATTATTGAATATAGAGGTTCTTCCCCGAATATTTATTGTACTCCATTTAAACTCTTCAGCGAAAATATTATAACTAGTTGACATTTTGAAGCTTTCAAGTATTTTTACTTTTTTGGAAACACTACTTGTATCACTATTTGTTCTAACCTTCATTTCAAGGTTATTATTTAGCCCAAACGAAACACTACCACTCTGACCTGGAGCAGCGGGAAAATTATACATTCCGTTTTCATAATAAGAATAATCCTTACCTGAAATAGTGTCGTTAAAATAATAATTATCAACCATACTCCCCATATCAGGCCGATAAGATATTCCAATCGAAGGTGTTAAAACATGCCTTAAAGCCTCTACCTTTGCATCCTGATTTTTAAACCGATACATTCCATAAATATTAGGACCAACACTAAGAGAAACTGAAGGCTCAACTAACTGTGCATAATCAAAATCGTTAATAATTTTGCTTTCAAGAGTTTGTACTGTTTCGCCTTCTGAATTAACAGTATCCTTATAAGAATAAACTGTTTTTGTTGGATACAATATTCCTGTATATTCAACTTGAGGAGAAAGATTAAAATATTTTAATATTTTAAAATTAGTACTTAAAGGAACATTGTGTTGAAACCCATTTTCAAAATCAGAAAATGAAGTACCATTAAAAAGTAAACTATCGGGTGTTTTTATTCTATTTTCTAATTTAGAACTATACTGTACTTCAATATCTTCATACCATTTAGTTTCACCAGAAGAGTTTTTACTTCTAAACGGATATTGTCTGTCCATATTAAAGGTTAAAGACGGAAGTGTAAGACTTACATTTTCAGTTTTACTATTTTGTGTGTGGTTTAACTGTGCATTCAACCTAAACGGGCTTCCGGGCCAACTTTTTCCATACTTAATACTAGAACTTTTAGTATTGGTATTTAATTGCTCGGTTGTTTTTGCATTATATTTATCATATCCGGTTGTGCTATAATTTACACTTGCAGAAAAATTTGAGCTCGGATTTGCTTTGGCATCCTGAGTATGAGTCCAGACAATTTTCATGTTTTTATTTTTCTCATAGTCAGGTAGTCCTTCCTCACTTGTTATAAATTCAGCGTAACTAAAATTAAAATTTCCGCTACGTTTATATCTCTTCTTATATTTCAACAATGCATCTCCACCCCAGGAACCCCGGGAAAAAATATCTCCTGTAACTGCAAGATCCATTCTGTCGCTAATCCCAAAATAATAACCTCCATCCTGTAAAAAAAATCCTCGATTGTTTTCTTCACCGTATTTTGGAATCATAATACCTGAAGAATATCCGCTCTGACTTGGAAAAAAGCCAAATGGGACACCAAGAAACTTAAATGGAATATCCAACATTACTAAATATGCCGGACCTGTTATAATTTTGTCATTAGGAACAACTTTTGCCTTTGTCATAGACAAATAAAAATGTGGATGATCTTCGTGGTCACATGTGGTATATTTACCATTTTTTAAAAGAAAACTATTATCTTCAAGTTTATTTGTTTGTTCACTATGTAAAAAGCCTTGCTCTTCTTCAGTAAAAACATCTTCAATATATCCCTTTTTTGTTTTAAAATTATACTTAATAGTTTTAGCAATAAATTCTTCGGCTCCTTCTTTAAATTTAGGTTTTCCGCTTAACTCACCAAGCGAATCAGCAACTCCGGATGCAAAAACGTAATTTTTTTCCTGATCGTATTCTATATAATCAGCTTCAAGAATTATTTCACCATAAATAATCTTTGCCTCTTTATATAAAAAAACTTTTTTGGAATCACTTGATAAGGCTATTGAATCCTTTGCAGAATAAATTACTTTTAAATCAAGAACACTCTCACTTTGCTTCGGCTTTTCACTTGATAGTGTATCATTTACCGGAATTGAATCACGAATAGTAATATTTTTTTCACTGTTATTATTCCTTACTTCTCTTATTCTTTCATTTTGGGCAAAGTTTTTGAAAGGGGAAATAATAAACAATACAATAATAAAAACGAAATATCTAAATTTTAAATGCAATTTAATTATACTATTTTTGTGCAATTACAGTTTATTTTTTTGAGTTCCAAAACTAACGAAAATATTGTATACATTATTACTGAAGATGTATTTTATAATGAAAAATTTGATACAAAAAAGATACCATAAGCAACTTTTATTAGTTTTATTTTTTAATTACTGCTTATTTTCTGTTGGTTTCAGCCAGATTGATGAGCAATATTCATTAAAAACAGTAGTTATTGATGCAGGACATGGAGGTAAAGATAGCGGAACTTCAGGGAAAAAATCCAAAGAAAAAGATGTTGCACTTGCTATTAGCCTGAAACTTGGGACATATATTGAGGAAAATCTACCAGAAGTAAAAGTTATTTACACCAGAACTACTGATATTTTTATACCTTTGAATGAAAGGTCTGATATAGCAAATAGAAACAAAGCAGATTTATTTATTTCCATACATGTAGATGGTTGGCATGACTCTAAAGTTTACGGAACAAGCACACATGTAATGGGATTGCACAAAACAGAACAAAACTTAGAATTAGCAAAGAAAGAAAACTCTGTTATTTTACTTGAAGAAGACTATACAAATAAATATGAAGGTTTTGATCCTACATCATCAGAATCTTATATCATTTTTTCTTTTTTACAGAATACTTTTTTAGAGCAAAGTCTTAATTATGCATCATTTGTGGAGCATGAATTTGAAAACCGAGCATTAAGAAAAAGCCGAGGTGTAAAACAGGCCGGATTTCTTGTATTATGGAAAACCACTATGCCAAGTGTATTAATTGAAACCGGATTTTTGACAAATCCAAGAGAAGAAAGGTATCTGATAAGCAAAGAAGGACAGGAATACATTGCCTCAGCTATATACCGTGCCTTTAAAAATTACAAAATAGCAATAGAAGAAAAAAGTTCTTTTGTAGCAAAGATTGATTCCACAAAGTTAGAGGCTGAATTAGATTCTATTTTATTTAAAGTACAAATAGCATCTTCTGGAAACTCTATTGCGAAAGAATCTGATTTTTTTAAGGGATTTGAAAACGTTGAAGAATTTAAAATCAATAATACATTTAAATATACAATTGGATCGGCATCAGATTTTGAAAAAATAGTTACTTATAAAAAAATAATAGAAGAAAAATTTCCTGATGCTTTTATTATTGCTGTTGATAAATCAGGAAAAATAATACCTCTGAATGAGGCCCTTAAATTGATAAACAACTAATTATATATGAAACTGAATAAAGAAACCAAAATCGGTATCGTAGCAGTAATAATAATATCGCTATTTATATGGGGATTTAATTTTTTAAAAGGTAAAAATATTCTTTCTGCTAATAACTCTTATTATGCTGTTTATGACAACATTGATGGTTTAGAAGAAGCTAGCGCTGTATCAATAAGCGGATATAAGATTGGTACTGTAGAAAATATCAAATTACATGATTCTCAGCAAGGAAAAATAATTGTAAAATTTTCAGTTGAAGAGAATATAAAACTACCAAAAAATTCAAAGGCTATTATCTACCCTGCTACATTAATTGCTGGTAAAGCGATTAAATTAGAACTTTCTGATTTGGATAAATATTATTCAAATGGAGATACCGTAGTAGGAATTCTGGAAAAAGGTTTAGTTACCAGTTTAAGTGAGGAATTAATGCCTTTAAAAAATAAAATCGAAAATTTAGTACAATCCATGGATTCTGTTTTGGCCATATTTGATGATCAAAGAAGAGAAAACCTAAAATCTTCATTAGATAACATTCATAATATTACAGAAGATTTTAATGAATTAGTAACTGAAGAAAAACAAAAACTTGCAAACATACTTGGTAATGTAGAATCGATATCTTCTAATTTGAAAAACAATAATGAACAAATTACCAATATATTAGAAAACTTTTCAAGCATCAGTGATTCTCTTGATCAAGCAGATATTAAATCTACATTAACCAAAGCCAATAATATGCTTGCGGAATTTAGCGCAATTTCAGCAAAGATTAACAACGGTGAAGGCACAATAGGAATGTTGATTAATAATGACTCCCTTTATAATAATCTTAATAATCTATCTGCTGATCTGGATAGTTTAGTTATTGATCTGAATAAAAACCCAGGCCGTTATATACATTTTTCATTGTTTGGGAAAAAAGACAAAAAATAAAAGACAAAAACATCTTCTATTTGCTTAGACTAAATTTAAATTATTACTTTTTTGACTAACGTATTTTTTTTTAGGATCAAGTTTTAATTTAAAGTTTAGTTAAAATTAACTAAATATTTAAATAACAATCGCTTAACATATAAATTATACAACGTTCTGATATACTGTATTTTACGTTTTTATAAAAAAGTTTTTTAAATTAAACAACTGATACAAAAACCTATAACTTCTTTTTTTAAAAAACAACACTTTTTTAATTTTTTTTTCCTTTTTTTTTTCACAAATTTGTTTAACCGAAAAATGGATTAGTGAAAATTTTTAAATATTTGTGAGTTAAATGGATAATAAAAACTATCATGAAATTTGGAACAATTGTTTGAGCATTATTAAAGATAATGTACCTTCAATTAGTTTCAGAACTTGGTTTGAACCAATAGTTCCAATAAGATTAGAGGATAATATATTAACTATTCAGGTACCTAGCCCTTTCTTTTATGAGTATCTCGAAGAACAGTATATTGATATTCTTAGAAAAACCCTACATAAAGAATTGGGTGAGAATGCTAAATTAGAATACAGTGTTGTTATGGAAAACAGTGTTTATTCAAACAACAAACCATTTACGGTAAAATTTCCAACAAACTATAAGGCAGAATTATCCAATAAACCGGTTACAGTTCCATTTAATTCTGAAGAGAAATCAATCAAAAATCCATTTATAATACCAGGAATAAAAAAATTACATGTTGACCCTAGACTAAATCCTGACAATAACTTCACTAATTTTGTCGAAGGAGAATGCAACCGTTTAGCAAGATCTGCTGGTGATGCTGTAGGTGATAATCCTGGTGGAACAGCTTTTAATCCTTTATTTCTTTATGGTGATTCAGGATTAGGAAAAACACACCTTTCTCAGGCTATTGGAATTAAAGTAAAAGAAACATTTCCTGAGAAGACAGTATTGTATGTAAATGCGAATAAATTCCAAACTCAGTTTGTAGAATCTGTAAGAAATAACAATAAAAACGATTTTCTGCATTTTTATCAAATGATTGATGTTTTAATAATTGATGACGTTCATGAATTTGCTGGAAAAGAAAAAACTCAAGATATATTTTTCCATATATTTAATCATTTACATCAATCTGGTAAGCAATTAATTCTTACTTCTGATAAAGCTCCTGTTGAAATGCAGGGAATGGAACAAAGACTATTATCTAGATTCAAATGGGGACTTTCAGCTGATTTACAAGCTCCTGATTACGAAACAAGAAGTGCTATTTTACGCCAAAAGATTTATCATGATGGTATTGATATGTCTGATGAAGTAATAGAATATATTGCATCTCATATTACAACCAATATTCGTGAACTAGAAGGTGCTTTAATTTCGTTATTAGCACAATCAACACTAAATAGAAAGGAAATTACTCTGGAGTTAGCCAGACAAATGATTGACAGATTAGTTAAAAACTCTAAAAAGGAAATATCTGTTGATTATATACAAAAAGTTGTGTGCGATTATTTTAGTTTATCACCAGATTTACTACAGTCAAAAACACGAAAAAGAGAAATCGTACAAGCACGTCAGATTGCTATGTATTTCTCCAAAGCAATGACAAAATCATCATTAGCTTCAATTGGAGCATTGATTGGAGGAAAAGACCATGCAACTGTTTTGCATGCATGTAAAACAGTTAATAACTTAATGGATACAGACAAACGTTTTAAGAGCCAGATAGAGTCCATTGAGAAAAAGTTAAAAGTTTAAGTTAAATGAGGCTCCGAAAGGAGCCTTTTTTATTAGCTCCCTCCTTATTTAGTCTGTTTTTGCAATCAAAATATTTTTCGCTTTTAATCTTTTAATAAGCTGCTAAAAGAAAATAATTGTTAAAATGCTACACTTCACAGAACAACAATCTAAAGTATCTTAAAAGAAACAGTGTTCAATAAATTTTTATAATTTTATACTGATTAAAAATGTTTATTGCATCATGAAAATTAAGATATATATAAAAGCTTTTCTTATATCATTTCTTATAATTACAATAGGAATATTACACTCTTGTAAAGAGAAATCTCAAAATAACAATACTGAAACAGAGCAAATAAATATTCAGTTGTTTGCAGCAACAGGCGCTATGTTTCCATCCAATGAAATTTGTTATTCTTTTGAAACGAATAATAATATTAAAGTAGATAAAAACTTTGCTGCATCAGGTGCATTAGCACGACAAATTAAAGCAGGTGCTGAAGCAGATATTTATATTTCGGCAAATAAACAATGGATTGATTATTTAGTTGACAATAAATTAATTATTGAAAATACCGTTACAGAATTAGCCAGGAATAAACTTGTTGTAATTTGCAGGGAAGATTCGGATATCAAAATTGAATTCACCAAAGAATTTGATATTCGATCAGCAATTAAAGATAATATTTCAATAGGTGATCCTAAATACGTTCCTGTTGGAAAATATGCAAAACAGGTTTTAGATTCATTAGAATGGTTTAATAAAATACAAAATAAAATTATTCTTGCAAAAGATGTAACATCGGTTTTACATTATGTTGAAATGGGAGAATGCGATTGGGGGATTGTATATTATTCCGAAGCAATTAAATCGGAAAAAATAAAGATTTCATATGAAATTCCATTAGAACTTTATGATCCAATTATTTTCTATATTGCATTGATTAATGAGAAACCACAAACAAATCAGTTATATCAATATTATAAAAATAAAACAGCTATTGAAATATTAAATAAGTGCGGACTTATTACTAAATAATTTTAAATATAATGTTAAGTTCTGAAGAAATATCAGTCATTCTATTAACCTTAAAAGTAGCTATTACAAGTACTTTATTAACGTTGCCTTTAGCAATCTGGTTAGGCTGGATTTTAGCCAGAAAAAACTTCTGGGGCAAATTCTTAGTTGAAGGATTGGTAAATATACCTTTAGTTGCTCCCCCTGTTGTTACAGGTTATCTATTATTAATTATCTTAGGGAGAAATGGAATAATAGGTCATTGGTTTTATGAAACTTTGGGAATTAAATTTGCATTCAATTTTGCTGCATTAATTATTGCATCGGTTGTAGTTTCATTACCCTTGGCTGTTCGCAGTACAAAATCAGCCTTTGAACTGGTTGATCCGAATTATGAAAAAGCTTCAGAATCACTTGGAGCTTCAAAAACAGGAACATTTTTTAGAGTTTATTTACCTCTAGCTTTTCCTGGCATTTTAAGTGGTGCTGTTTTAGCTTTTGCTCGTAGTTTAGGTGAATTTGGTGCTACAATATCATTTGCAGGCAATATCTTTGGTAAAACTCAGACTATTGCTTTAAATGTTTATTCTAATATGCAAATACCTGGTAAGGAATTACAAGTAACTCGTTTAGTTGTTATATCATTGATTATTTCGCTATTAGCAATAATAGCATCTGAATATTTAAATAAGAAGAAGAAATATTTTGTAAGATGATAATAAGATTCGAATCGGTAGAACATATATTGGGTGAAAATCAATTTAACTATGATTTTCAGACAAATAGCTCCATTACTGGAGTATTTGGTCCTTCCGGTGCGGGAAAAACAACATTATTTAATTTATTATCAGGCGTTGATACACCTAAAAAAGGTAAAATAAAGCTCAATTCTGAGGTTTTGGTTGATATTGAAGAAAACTATATTGTTCAGGGA
>DAOUTQ010000238.1 GCA_030668615.1 Bacteroidales bacterium
ATAGGAACTAACAATCTGAAGATTGCAGATCTTTCACTATTTGCACTAAAATCGCCAACTGTACGTATCAAGTCATCCAATATTTCTTTATCATAATTTTGAGATGCAAGTAAAGGTTTTATTACATTTCCTTTTTCAGAGTTAATTGACATACCTTCTATTACATCAAAGAATTCTCCCGCATTTTCTTTTGTAATTTTATATTTCTTTTGGTAAGCTCTTAACACATTTCCTCTTTCTGTATTATAACTTAAACTTTCAGTTGCGTCAAGAAATTTTTCAGTTGAATAAGAATCCAGTTCGTATTTATTCAGGATTTCTCTTAGTAAAGTACCTTTTGTGCTATTGGAATGAATGTCTGTAATCGCTTTTAAAACTTTAACCAATTCTTCTTTATTTAGTTTTATTTCATTAACTAAAGTTTTGTAATACAAATACTTCACATTAAACCCGTCATATTCAATAGATTCGAAAAAGAATAGTGCATGACTCGAAGATTTGTAGTAAGAATAACCACTTGTTCTATCAAAATCTTCAATTTCGTTTAAAACAGCACTAACTCCACCTTTGTTATAAATTCTCATTATTCGTTCCTTACCGCCAATACCGGTTTTCCTGATAACGTCAATTAATATTTCTTCTAACCATTTTTGTCCATCAGGACTAAAAGCTTCTTCTGATCTTCCGTCGAAATATTTTTTTGTAAGATTACCTTTGCTGTCACTTGTAATTTCAATTTTTCGGCTATTACCGAAAGAAGATTTTGTAATTTTAAGATATCCATCAGGACTAATGCTTTCTACATTTTTATCATCTGCAGTAACTGTTATTTTACCTTTGTATTCTATTTCGTAAGCTGAAAATGAATCTTTTGATTTATAAAAATGTTCCCTGCTATCCCAACCATCTTTCGTAACACGCGCTGTTTCTTTTGCTTCAACATAAAACGATGCTAAAAAGATTAAACTCATTAATAATAGTACTCGTGATTTCATAATTATTTATTTTAATTAATAATTCAGATTGATTTCATGATACAATTATCAGAATTTACATAACAAAAGAAAAGTGAAATGAAATGAAATGTAATTTTATTGTAATGAATTGTAAAATTAATTTCATAAAAAAATGAGTGGCCGATAAAATAAACCACTCATTTCATATATTAACAAAGATTTATTCTATTCAAATAACTCCTTTAATTTAGCTTCAAATTCTTTACCATGTAGATCTTTAGCAATAATAATTCCATCTTTATCGATTAATATATTATGAGGAATTGAATTAAAAGCATAAATGTCTCTTGCTGAGCAATCCCAGGAGTTTAATTCAGAAACCTGAGGCCAGGTTAATCCATCTGCTTCAATAGCCTGAATCCATTCTTCTTTTGTTTTATCTAAAGAAACTCCAAAGATTTCAAATCCTGAGTCTTTATATTTAGTATAACTTTCAACTAAAAATGGATTTACCTGACGACATGGCTTACACCATCCAGCCCAAAAATCAACAAGTACATATTTACCTTTTGCTACTAAAGATAAAGAAACAGGATTTCCATTAACATCGTTCATTGTAAAATCAGTGTATTGCATACCAACAGCTACATTCTTTAAAGATGTAATTCTCTCATTAATTTCGCCTAAGTATTTTGAATCTGCAATATCTTCACTATATAAACTTACCAATTCTTCTAATTCTTCAAGGCTTTTATAATTCGCATTATCAAAGTTTAATGCAATAAAAGGAGATAAATAGCTATTTGCATTATCTGCAATAAAAGCTTTAATAAACTCTACCTGCTGACCTTCAATAACAGAATATTCCTGTTCAATTGCTTTCAACCTTTCAGGATCACCACCAGTCATTTGTATCTGCATATATTCCTGATAAAGTGCACGCATTTGCATGCTATAGATTGTTAACTCCTCATTAAATGAATTAAATGAACTTGTAAGTTCAGAGCCAGTAACTACTGCATCTCTTATACTATCAACTTTTGCTTCAATTGTAATATTAGTATTATCTAAAAACAATTGTATTCCATCCAAAGTATCAGCGAATGTAATAACAAAGTATTCAGCTTGCTCAACTGTTCCCTTAAAAGCAAATTCACCTTCCTCAACTACTACAGAATCTACAGTAACCAACTTATTGTCTGTTACTTTTTTCAAAACTGCAGAACCAGAATTTAAACCAGCAATGTTTCCTTCGATTTTATATTTTGGTTGCATTGTACACGAGACCATAAGAGTAATAACAATTACAGCATAAATTAATTTTTTCATATTTTCTATTTTTATAAATTATTTTAAGGCGATAAACATACAAAAAAAAGCAGACAATCAGAATTTAAGATATTTATTTATTATTTTAAATTTTTAAAATATTTCTCAGTTAAAATGCGAGAAGCGAGAAAAGAATTCATCTTTCGTTCAATTACTTTTTCTTCAAACAACTTTAATTTTTCCTTTATTCCTTCCTGTTCGTAAAAATGATCACGCAAAGCTTCATCGATTGATTCATACATCCAGTATTTTGCCTGCCTCATTCGTTGATTTGTAAAAAAACCTGTTTCCTTAATATATTCAACATATTCAAGTATTGTTTTCCAAACATTATCAATG
>DAOUTQ010000024.1 GCA_030668615.1 Bacteroidales bacterium
AAGCTCAGTGTGACAATTGAATCCATAGAAAGTTGTCATGCTGAGTCTGCCTGTCGGCAGACAGGTTTATCGAAGTATGAACAACTTTCTTTTTCAAATAATAAGCATAATTAATTTACTAATTATTTAAAAATTGTAACGATTTTACTTTTCATTCGTCTTTTAGGAAAGTTTAACACTTAAAGACAAATAATATGAAAAGAATAGTTACAGTTTTAATAATTTTATTGATTACTACTCCTGCATTAATTGCACAGGAAACATTAAAGGATGTTGTAAGAGATTATCAAAGAAATAATAGTGAATTCACACTTGTTATTCCATCATTTTTAATAAAAGTAGGTTTAGCATTTGGCGATATGGAAGAGGAGGAGCGTGAGGTTCTTGAAATGATTGATGATATGAAAATTGTAATTTGTGAAAACAAGTTTCATAATAATGAATTTGCAGCACTGGAAGAAGGTATTAAAAGTGGAAATTTTGCCGAAGTAATGACTATAAATGATGGTGACGATAAAGTACGAATGATCATGAATAAAAAAACAAAAAGAAGATCAGAAATGCTTATGTTGGTTGAAAGTGAAAATGAAAATGTATTAATGCTTTTTAATTTTCATGGTGAACCCGATTTTAAGAAGTTTATTAGCTTGGCAGATTAATTTAGAGTCATAATATTTTAAAACCTTCAGTATTCCACTGAGGGTTTTTTATTTGCAGCTTTATATATTACGATAATATGGTACATAAATACATAAAATATTTTGGATTCATCAAAATAAATTGACATTACTTTGTTTTGTTTGTATATTGAATGATATTAAATATCTCATTATGAGCAACTCAGATAACGTTTTTGGTGCAGCAAACGCTGGTTTTGAAAAGCTGGTAAATGAAAATAATGAACTACATTATAAAACTTTATTTGAAAACTCGATTTCAGGAATTGGTGTTGCAACTTTGGATGGAGATATTATTGATTGTAACCCAGCATTGTTAAAAATGCTTGGTTTTTCAAAGCTAAAGGATTTACAAAAACATAAGTTGATAGAGTTTTATGATGAGTTAGAAGACCGAAAAAAGATTTTATCGGAGCTAAAATCAAAAGGTTGTATTGTAGAACATAAAATTAAGGTTAAAAGAAAAACAAGTGAAATATTAACTGCTTTAATAAATGCAAATGTTGTTTCAACTGAGTTTGGGAAGCTTGTTGTTGTTAATTTCTTAGATGTTACTGAGAAAGAAAAATATTCTGACGACTTAAAGAAGCTCAATGAAGAATTAGAAAACAGAATTAAGGAAAGAACTGAAGAACTTCAACAAAGCGAAGCTAAATTCAAAAGCATTTTTGAGTCATCTTTGGATGCAATGGTGTTATTAACAGTTAACGGATTTATCGATTGTAATAAGGCTGCTTTAGAAATGTTTCAGATTAAAGAAAAAAAGGATTTTCTGAAATTGCATCCAAGCGATATATCTCCTGAAAAACAAGAAGATGGCAGTAAATCATCTGAATTATCAAATCGTTTTATTCGTGAGGCATTAAAGGAAAAAGGTAAAACATTTGAATGGTTACATAAAAGAAGTAATGGTGAAATTTTTCCAGTAGAAATATTACTTTCTCCAATTAATTTTAACAATGAAAAAGTAATACATGCAGTAATAAGAGATATCTCCGTTAGGAAAAAGGCGCAGGAATTATTAAGAAAAAGTGAAGAGAAGTTTAGAAGATTATCTGACATTTCCCCATCGGGAATATCTATTCAAAGAGGCAATAAATATTTTTATGTAAATAAAGCCTGGGCTGATATTACCGGATATAATATGAATGAAATTAAGAAAGTGGGTCCATATGATATTATTCATCCGGAAATGCAGGAATTCGCTAAAAATAAATCTGATAATAATTTACAAAAGGAAGGCTCAAGAACACGATATGATATTAAGATTTTAACAAAAGATAAAACGGAAAAATGGATGGATCTATCATTAGTTACATATAAATATATGGGGCAAAGTGCAACTCTTGCTATAAGTAATGATGTAACTGAAGAATATATTATTCAGGAGAACTTAAGAGTAAGTGAAGCAAAATATCGGGGTTTAATAGAAAATCTCAAGTATGAATATTTTTTCTACAGGCACAATATAAAAGGTGTTTTCGAATATGTAAGTCCATCGGTAAAAAATATTCTGGGTTATTCTCAGAAAGAATTTTTAACACATTTTTCCAAATATTTAACTGATAATCCTATTAACATTCAGGCTGATAAAAAAACTCAATTGTCAATTAAAGGAGAACGCCAGGAGCCGTATGAACTTGAAATTTACGATTCCAATAATAATGTCCATATTTTATTGGTATCCGAATCACCATTATTTAATTCTAATAATGAGGTAATTGCCGTTGAAGGAATAGTCCACGATGTTACAAGTTATAAAGAAGCAGAAGAAACTATTAATAAGCAGCTAGAGGAGATTAAAGTTCAAAATGAAGAAATTAAATCAATAAATGAAGAACTTAATGCTGTAAATGATGATTTAGAAGATAGAATTGAAGAGATTAATAAGTTAAATGAAGAACTTAAAATTAGTGAAAAGAAATTGTTGAGTTCTAATAATCAGAAAGATAGATTTTTTTCATTATTGGCTCATGACCTTAGGAGTCCGGTAGGTAATTTCTTGCAAATATCAGAGTTATTGAAATTTCAATACGAAGAATTATCAAAAGATCATATAAATGAATTTTTCGACAACCTACACCAGCTTGCAGATAAAACATTTAAATTGCTTGATAACTTATTAATGTGGTCGAGAAGTCAGCTTGGAACGTTAGAAATAGATAAAAAGGAACTGGAACTTCATAATATTGTTGAGGAAGTAATTTTCTTATTTGAAGAAAACCTGAAAAGAAAAAATATCAGTTGTAATAATAGTCTACCCATAAATTTAAATGTGATAGCAGATCTCAACATACTACAAACTCTATTTAGGAATATAATAAGTAATGCAATAAAATTTACAAATAGTAACGGTACTATTACAATTAGCAGTAATCAGGAAATCGATAAAATAAATAATAAGAAATATTATATTATTTCTATTCAGGATACTGGAGTTGGGATTCCTGAAGACAAAATAGAGGCTGTTTTTAATATGAATGAAGGATATACTACTCTTGGTACAAATAATGAAAAGGGGACAGGTTTAGGCCTAACATTATGTAAGGATCTTATAGAGAAATGTGGTGAACGAATGTGGGTTGGAAGCAAATTAGGTATAGGAACTACTTTTTATTTCACGTTAAGTAATTAAGGTAAGAGAAAGATTGGTTGCTGATAAAATGCATATAAAAATAAGATCTGGACATGAAAATGAAGTAATTGATTTTATTGAACGGAAATGGACGGAATTTGCACCGGTTAATGCACCTCTTATAATCACAAGTTTAAAAACAGAATTTGAAAATTTGTATAGTACCGAGAAAAAAACCAAAAAGATTGTAATCCTATTTACAATTATTGCGACTATAATTTCTGTACTTGGTTTAATTGGGCTGGCAACTTTTATTACACTGCAGAGAACGAAGGAAATTGGGATTCGAAAAGTATTAGGTTCTAATATCTTAAAAATAATAACAATGCTGGTTTCAGATTTTATTAAGTGGGTAGTTATAGCATTTATTATTGCTGCGCCTGTAGCTTATTTATACATTAGTAACTGGTTGCAAAATTTTTCATATCACATTAATATTAATATTTGGATATTTATTTTAGCAGGATGTCTTACTCTAATTACAGCTTTAATAAGTGTATTTGTTATTGCTTATAGAGCTGCTCTTAAAAACCCAGTTGAAAGTTTACGTTACGAATAATATAAGTGTTCATTTTTTTACAAGTTGTTGGATTTTGCACACTCGATTTTTAGCTGTAATTTATAAGGTTCTGTTTATTAATTTGTAATAACTTTGGTATGTAGTTTGGCATTAAAAAATGACAAACATAAACTAATAAACTTTACCATTATGATAAAGAATTTTTTCAAAATAGCATTAAGAAACTTATGGCGTAATAAGTTAAATACTTTTATTAATATCATTGGTTTATCTGTTGGTATTGCCAGTTGTATTCTTATTACTCTGCATGTTACTGATGAGTTTTCATATGATAAATTTTTTGAGAATTCAGAACGGATTTACCGTGTTGCTTTAAACCGTATTTATCCTGAAAATACGATTAGTTACGCACCTATTCCTCATTCATATGGAACATCAATTTTAGAAGACTTTCCAGAAGTTGAAGCACAAGTT
Organism: Bacteroidales bacterium; assembly: GCA_030668615.1. Taxonomy (GTDB): domain Bacteria; phylum Bacteroidota; class Bacteroidia; order Bacteroidales; family UBA12077; genus UBA12077. The sequence goes on from DAOUTQ010000024.1 coordinate 4,307, forward strand.
AGAATTTGGGATTTTAATACTGAGTTCGTGTTAAGTTATGAGGATGAGATATTTAATGAAAGTAATTTTCTTTTTGCTGATTCTACTTTTTTCGATTTCTTTTCAATAAAACTATTAATTGGTGATCCAAAAACTGTACTGTCTGATCCAACATCAATTGTAATGACAGAAAGTACTGCTAAAAGATATTTTGGAAATGAAGATCCTTTGGGTAAAACTTTAACTACACCCTTTGGTGAAGTTAAGGTTTCCGGAGTTTGCGAAGATATTCCTGAGAACTCTCATATGGATTTTAATTTTTTAGGTTCCCTATTCATTATTGAATTTTCAAGAACTGTTAATTATATTTCATTTTCAACACACACGTATATCAGATTAGCTGAAGACGCAGATCCTAAAATTGTTGAGGCTAAACTTCCGGATTTGGTAACAAGGTATGCTGCCGGACAGATTGAATCTCAAATGGGTGTAACTTATGAAGAATATACCAAAGCAGGTAATGGATACGATTATTTTTTGCAGCCATTAGAAAGCATACATCTGCATTCGAATCTGGAAGCAGAAATGGATCCAAATGGAGATTACAGGTATGTTACTATTTTTATTTCCATTGCGTTATTTATTTTGATTCTTGCATGTATCAATTTTATTAATCTTTCTACAGCTCAGGCTGCAGAACGTGCTAAAGAGGTTGGTATTAGAAAAGTTGTTGGTAGTCATAAAAAGTTTATTGTTAGGCAATTTTTATTTGAATCAATTTTTGTGAGTTTTTTCAGTCTATGGATAGGCTTAATTTTGGTTGAGTTATCACTTCCAACATTTAATAATTTGGCACAAAAAACGCTTTTTCTTGATTATTTTGGCAATGGATTTGTTCTTCCAATTTTAGTATTTATTAGTGTATTTGTTGGTGTAATAGCAGGAATATATCCTTCATTCTTTTTATCATCCTATAAGCCAGTTGAAGTCTTAAAAGGTAAATTCGGATCGTCAAAACGTGGACGAATTTTAAGATATTCATTAGTTGTTTTTCAATTTACTATCTCTATAGGATTAATTGCATTTACATTATTGGTAAACACTCAGATCAGGTATATAATGAACAAAAATCTGGGATTTGATAAAGAGAAAGTGATTGTTGTTGACAGGGTATTTTCATTAGGGGAAAATATGCAAACATTTATTGATGAGGTTAAAAAAATGCCTGACGTAAGTAATGTTGCATTGTCTGGAACCGAAGTGCAAGGAGGCTTTTATTTTGGAGTGATGCTCCAAAAAGATGCAAATTCTGAAATCCTAACCACAAGAGGAATGATTGTGGATGATTTCTTTGTTAAGACATTAGGATTAGAAATTGCAGAAGGAAGAGATTTTTCAGATCAGTTTGATGATTCTTTAAAAGTGCTTGTTAATGAGGCTTTTGTTAAAGAATTTGATTTTAAAGAACCCATTGGAGCTCAATTCAGATTTAGATTTAATAATGAAGATCCTTTTGCTGAATATACTATTGTTGGTGTGGTAAAAAACTATCATTATAATTCTTTGCATCAACCAATACAATCTTTTATTATGTTTAATAATGAAGAAAGAGGAGGTGCAGCTCGTCAATTATATGTTAAGCATACTAATGGAAATATTTCATCTTCAATTAATGAGATTGAGAATAAATGGAATGAGTTTAGTAACGATGCTATGTTTTCGTATTATTTTCTTGATGAAAAATTGAGTCAGCAGTATACAATGGAACAAACATCCATGAAAATTTTTAGTTTATTCTCTTTATTGGCAATTATTATTGCTTGTGTTGGCTTACTCGGATTAGCATCGTACATGGCAATTCAGCGTACAAAAGAAGTTGGTATAAGAAAAGCAATGGGAGCATCTGTTTCTAACATTATTTTGTTATTATCATACGATTTTACGAAATGGGTTGTAGTTGCAAATCTTATAGCATGGCCATTAGCATATTGGTTAATGAATAACTGGTTAAAAAACTTTGCTTTTAAAACAAATATTGGCCTCTGGATCTTTTTTGCATCAGGAGGTTTAGCATTATTTATTGCACTGATAACCATTGTTTATATGGCATTAAAATCTGCAAGAGGAAATCCTGTGGATAGTTTACGTTACGAATAATTGTTAACTTTAGAGAATGAAATTCATGGTTTGCCCTCAGTGTGGAATTACTAACTTTTATTTGAAAAATGAAAAAGGCGAAAGATTGAATGTCAAAGTTACAAGAGACTTTGAAATTGTTTTAGTTGATAAAACGAAAAGCCTTGAAGGATTTAATTTAGAAGAACTTTTCTGTCTGGGTTGTTCATGGCATGGGAAAATAACTGAGTTAAAGAGATTCTGGATTGAATAATAACAACAAACAAAAAAAGTAGCAAGATATATATCTTGCTACTCAAATCTTGATACTTGATACTAATTTATCTATTTCTCAAATTTAAAATTCTTTGATTTAGCCTGAGTTTTGATAGCTTTTAGCATTGCATCATCAAGTACAGTTTCAGAAGCATTTTCGGTTTGTTGTTTCTTTACATAAGCTTCACGCTTTTTATTTAATTCAATAATCTCTTTTTGAATTTGTTCGCGTTCCTTTTTCTTAGTATCAACATATTCAACTTTTTCTTTATCGTTCATACCTTTCATTACCGCAGGAAGCGCTTCTTCTTTAACTTCACTTATTTCGAAATCTTCTTGTTCCGCTGCATCAACTAAATCCCATGATTCATTTTTGTAAACATGCGATGCTTTAGAAACAGATCGTTTAACGGCATTTACTGTACTAATACTACCGGCATTAGCATCTTGTCTTGTTTGATTTTGTTTCTTTTCTCTACCAAGACTTCCATAAGAAACATAAGTGTCGTTTAATCTTGTATTTAAATTTGCAATTCGATCATCATAAGGTGAAGTAACATAAACAGTTTTACAATCCTGATTTATGCTCATATATTCACCACCTGTTATATCAGCTCCTTTTTTCCAGCTGGTCTGTACTCCTTCACGAAAGTCACCACAGAAGATAGTATTTACAACTACACCTTTGTTTTTTGCGCGATAGCAAGCATCATGAAAATTAACTCCGCCTTGTGTAAATGGCTCGTTACCAGCAATAAATATTAGTTTTAAATCTTCATTTGAGTCATTCCAGTCTAACTGATCTAAAGAAGTATTAATTACCTGACCACAAAACTCACTACCACCATTGGTTCTAAGTTCGAATAGCTTTTGTGAAACAAGATCCAAATCTTTAGTTAAATAAGTTACTTGTCTTATATAACCTTCACGTGCACTTAGCCTGTCGTTACCATATTCATATAAAGCAATTTGTAGTTCAGGTCTTAAACCATCGCAACTTGCTCCTGCAAGTTCATTAACTATAGTCCAAAGCTGAGATTTTGCTTGCTCAATTAAACCATCCATACTATTGCTAGTATCTAATAATAATGCAATTTTGATTGATTTTTTCTCATCATTATTGTCTGCAGAGATATTTAGTCCGGTTAGAACTAAAAGAGTAATCATTCCCATTAAAATGAGATTTTTGTTTTTTAAAATTGAATTTAGTGTTTTCATAACTATGTGTTTTTATTGGTTTCTGAAGTAAAAGTAGAGACAAAAAAAACGCATAAAAAGCTACAATTAGGGAACAGGTCGTTTGGCATAGTGAAATGTATTTATAAATGAGTTAAGTGGATTTTTGGGTCTGTAAATACTGATTCTAAAGGCTTTTTGGAAGATGACCAATTTTTTTTGTCGAAATTTGTTTGTATTTTTACTTCATATTGATATTATAATCATGAACAAAAGAATAATAATATTGCTGTTATTAATTATTGGATTTACTTCCCATGCATTAAGTCAATCTAAAATGAGCAGGTATCAACCATTAAGTGTTGAAACTTTACTCGACTCTGCCGATATATATAAGGAATCTAATGCTATTAAGGCATATGATTTTATAGAAAGTGCGCTGGAATTAATAATTCAGAATAACGATAAAGAAAATGAGGTTCGGGCATATAGCTTGTTAGGAGATGTTAACTTCAATTCTGAGCAGTATGATCTGTCTATTGAGAATTACACAAAATCAATAAGCTTAGCTGAAAATTTGAATAAAACTGAATTGTCACATAACTCAAGGAAAAGATTAGGAGTTGCTTTTAAATCAACATCTGATTATGAAAAAGCATTATACTATTTTAATTTATTTCTGAATCAGATTATAGAAAAATCGAACAAGGATGATGTTGTATTTACAAAATTGCAAATAGCAGAAACTTACGAATTAAAAGGAGAATTTTCTCTTGCTGAACAAACCTACCTTGAAGTATTAAAAATTGAGCAGGATAGAAATAACAGACAGGGAATTATCCAGACTCAGGATAAGCTTGCTAACCTGAATTTACAACAAAATAACGCTCAGGCTGCTATTCAATATTACGAAGAATCGGAGAAGATGGCTAAGGAATCGTCTGATAAGAGATCTTTAGTAAACACTTTACGAAGTAAAGGTAGAGCATATAAAAAACAAAATAAACCAGAAGAGGAATTGGAGGCAAGGCAACAATCTTTAGATATAAATGAAGAATTAGACGATGTTGAGGCTCAAAGTGAGGATTTATTAGAGATAGGGAAAATATATGTTGATCAGGAGCAGGAAGAAATGGCAATTCCTGTTTTACAAAAAAGTGTCAATCTTTCAGAACAAACACAAAACATTGAACAAAAGAAAGATGCTTTATATACATTATCAAGAGCTTACGAGCGAACAAGCCCGAATAAAGCTCTGGAAACTTATAAAGAGTACTTGGAAGTTAATGATAGTATCAATCGAATTCGTGAACGGGAGTTGTTAACACGTTTAGAATTGGCTACATCACTAAATCGCAAACAACAACGAATTGATTTATTGGAAAAAGACAAGGAGTTAAACGATAAAACAATTGAGCTTCTTGTTCAGGAACAGGAGTTAAAAGATCAGGCTATTAAATCACAACGAACAACCATTATTTCATTAATTATTGTTCTATTGATATTGAGTATATCAACGTTTTTTATACTAAGAAGTGGGCGTCAAAAACGTTTGGCTAACCAACTTCTTGCATTGAAATCACTGCGAAGTCAGATGAATCCACATTTTATTTTTAATGCTTTAAATTCAGTTAATAATTATATCGCTAAAAAAGATGAGTTGTCCGCAAACCGTTATTTGTCAGATTTTGCATTTTTAATGCGATCTGTTATGGAAAATTCAAAGCATGACTTTATTCCCTTAACAGATGAAATAAAGATTATTGAGTTATATATCAAACTTGAACACGAGCGATTTAAAGAAAAATTTGATTATAATTTTATTGTTGATGAGGATATAAATACTGAATCATTTTTAATTCCTCCAATGCTGATTCAGCCATACATTGAAAATGCTGTATGGCATGGATTGAGATATAAAGAAGAAAAAGGAAAACTTGAAGTTGAACTTAAGCAATTGGAAAGTTATTTGGAAATAACTATTAAAGATGATGGAATAGGACGTGAAAAATCTAAGGAGTTGAAAACAAAAAATCAACAACAGAATAATTCAACGGGATTAAAGAATATAGAAAACAGACTTCGTATAATAAATGAAGTTCATCACTTAGGAATTAAGGTTGAAGTAGCAGATTTGATTCCCGAAACTCAATCAGGAACTTATATAAAAATTACGGTTCCAGTACAGGAAAGTAAAGCTTAAGTTATGAATGAAAAATTAAAAGCAGTAATAGTTGAAGACGAACAGGCAAGCCGTGAAACGCTAACAGCATATTTGGAAAAGTATTGTCATGATGTTGAGTTATTAGCTGAGGCTGATTCTGTTAAGTCCGGTTTAGAAATCATAAAACTTCATAAACCTGACGTTGTTTTTCTCGATATAGAAATGCCGTACGGTAATGCTTTTGATTTATTGGAACAAATTTCTGAAGTTGATTTCGAAGTGGTTTTTGTTACAGCTTATAGCAATTACGCAATAAGAGCGCTTAATTTAAGCGCATCATATTATATTTTAAAACCCATTTCAATTGATGAATTAATTGCTGCGGTTGATAAAATAAAAGCAAGCAGAGATAAAGAAGAAGTCTCAATACACTCAAAAATATTACTGGATAATATTCAAGAAGTAAATAAGCCCAACCATAAAATTGTTTTGCCATTACTAAATGGTTTTGAAGTAGTTCATGTTCGTGATATCATACGCTGTCAGGCAAACGATAATTTTACGGAGTTTCATTTAAAAGATGGATCAAAAAAACTTATTTCAAGAACTTTAAAGTTTTATGAAGAGCTTCTGAAAGAGTTCGATTTTATCCGTGTTCACAAATCTCACCTCATAAACTTTCAATACGTTACAAAATATCTAAAAGGCAAGGGAGGTATGGTAGAAATGAGTGATGGTTCTGTGGTTGATGTTTCCGTAAACCGAAAAGCAGAGTTCTTAGAGAAGTTTAAATAAAGTCTTTTATGTCATTCCGGCTGAAGTGTTGGAATCTCTATATTCAAAGCTCCAAAAAAAATTCCGGTATCCCTTACGGGAACCGGAATACCAATTAAATAGAATGATTTAATATCTTACTTCGAATACTGATCAATTACCGTACTAATACTTCTTTGGCATACTTTACAATGCACAGTATGTCGTGTAAACATGATACAATCTAGTTGAGATCTGTATAAACCATACTGATTATATTTTGCTCCTTCAAAAGCACCAATTTTGTCTTTGTATTCTTCTTTAGCAAAATACTCATCTTGTTTGTGATGTGCTTTCATAAAAAAGTCTTCCATAACAGATTCTTCAACTCTTGAAGCTCTTAATTCACCTCTTTCTTTTTGTACTGCATAACCATATTCATCAAATTCTTCTTTATTCCATGGTGTAGGAATTGGAGTTTCTTCTTCTACCAAATCTTTCCATTTCAGATTATCTTTATCTAACAGAGCAGTTACATTTGTTTCATAAGGTTCAACATCAATAGTTGGTGCTTCGTAAGCTGTTGCAGAAGAATAATATTCATCAGCTAAATCAGCTAAATGGTGACCCATTTCGTGAATCATTAAATATTCCGCAAATTTATTATCAACTGCATTTGTTGTGTAAAGTTTATAAATTCCACCACCACCATAGGTTTGTTCGTTTATTAATATAGAAGTAAACTCATATGGTGCTGCAGATGCAGCATTTCGGATTGTTTTATTATCATATGCTAATACATAGCGTTCAGAGTCAAAACTACTATAATGTGCTGAAAGTGCTGTACGTTTGTGTATTTCAGGGTGTGGACGAGAAATTCCAGATTCTTGCGAAGGAGTTTTTACTGCCCAAACGTTTATATCATTTTTTCGAGATTTGTATGGTTCTGCATTTAGTAAATAAGCAGTTACGCGTTTGGCGTCAGCAATAAACTTATCCATTTCTTCTGCTGTATAACCATCTCCAAGAAGTACTAAGTCTAATTTTTCATTTGGATTGCCACTTTTATGAATTGCGACAACTTCTTCCGAATGTTTCATATCTGCAGGATTAACTAATCGAGATTCAGGATCAATATTGTATGTCCACACAGGTTGAAATTTGTTTTGTCCATCACGTTTTTTAAATCTAATTGTAACAGGTTTAATTGGCCAAGGGAAACGAACAGATTCGTGAAAAGTACCCCATTCATTCTCTGCTTCTGGTGTAGTTTGCCATTCGCCAAAAATGCTTGAAAAACCACGTGAATAAAGTAAAGTTTTTGTTTCTTGATCAATTACTTCAAGGAAATAGTATCCAAGCTCCAATTCATCAATTAAAGTTGTTAAACTTCCGTACCATTCTCCGTCTGATAAAATTTTATCTGCAGCAAAATGTTCAGTTTCAGAATTCCCGGTGTGGAAATAATCCAAACGCATGGTTTTGTTTTTGAAGAAATCATTAAAAGCAATATTGCCATTATTAACAACATTTATTTCTGCAATAGTTTCCGATGCGTGTTTTTGAATAGCTTGTTCTGTTTGGCTTGGGGTACAAGCAAAAAGAATGCTAACTCCTAAAAGAATTGAGAATATTTTTTTCATAGTTTTTAAATTTTTAGGTTTTAAAGATAGTAATTCTAATTTCTAAGAGCTAAAAGCTAAAAGCTTTTTTTATTATCTTAGTGCTCATACAAAATTGAAATTACAATGAATTATAATGTATCAATACTTATTGTAATGATTTCCTACATGACTTTTATTATTGCGTGGGGAATTTATCAGGGTCGAAAAGTTAAAAACAGTTCAGATTTTGCCATTGCAGGTCGTAATTTGCCTGGCTGGGTGGCTGCACTTTCAGAGCGTGCTACAGGAGAATCTTCTTGGGCATTATTGGGTTTGCCTGGAGCGGCATATGCCACTGGTTTATTAGAAGTGTGGACAGCTATTGGTTGTGTGTTTGGGATAATTTTTGCCTGGATTGTATTAGCATGGCGTTTACGCGAGGAGGCCGCAAAATACAAAACAGATACTTTTACTGATTACATAGCTCAGAAGCATGGCGAAGTTGGAAAATGGATTCGGATTGTAGGTAGCTTTACTATTGTTTTCTTCTTTTTCTTTTATGTTGGTGCTCAGTTTTTGGGTGGTGGAAAAACACTTGAAAATCTTTTTGGTATTGACAGAACAATTGGAATGTTAATTGTTGTTTTACTAGTTGTTCCATATACAATATATGGTGGATTCAGAAGTGTAACCTATACCGATGTAATTCAGGCTATTGTAATGATAATTACCTTAATAATTGCTCCGATTGCAGGAATAATTTATTTAAAGAGTCAACCAGAAGGAGTGCTTTATGCGGGTTCAATTTCCGAAGCATTAGCAAAAGCAGGAGAGGGTTATAATACGATGGTTGGTGGTGCAAGTGTGGTCGAAGGCTCAAAATTATCAAACTTTCTGATTTCGGTATTCCCAAACAGCCTGAAAATTGTAAAAGGATTAGGTGCAGGAATTATTATTGCAAGTGCTTTTTCATGGTTTTTTGGTTATTTAGGAGGTCAACCACAACTGAGTATGCGTTTTATGGCTATAAGTGATACCAAAAATGCAAAGCAAGCACGAAATATTGGTGTTGCATGGACAATCATTGCATATATTGGTGCTTTAACGATTGGTTGGATCGGAATAGCCATTTTCGGACCCGATGGCTTAAAAGATCAGGAAACAGTAATGCCTGAAGTTTTAACCAAACTGTTTAATCCATTCTTAGCAGGAATATTAATAACAGGAGTTTTGGCAGCAATTATTTCCACAGCAAATTCATTGCTAATTTTATCGGCAACAGAGCTTTCTGAAAATTTAATAAAGCCAATGCGAAAAGATAAGGGTAAAGCACAAAACTCCCTTTTGCAATCGAGAATTATAACAGCTTTACTTTCTGTGGTTGCATTAGTTCTTGCTTATTTTTCACCAAGCGATTTAATATACAAGATTGTGGGATATGTTTGGGCAGGAATTGGTTCTACATTCTCAGTTGTTATAATGCTAACCTTATTCTGGAAAAAATATCATGGAAGGGCAGTTATATTAACTATTGTTACAGGTTTATTCTTTACAATATTCTGGATTCAAACAGGACTGGATGAAATAATTTCTGCACGCTTTGTTACATTTATTGTTGCTTTGATAGTAGCAGTGGCCGGAACGTATTTATTGCCTGCTAAAAAGAAAATATAGTTTCAAAAAAGCCCCAAAATTTATTTTGGGGCTCTTATTCTATATTTTTATTATAACAAACTTGCTATTGTCTGCTTTTGAAATATTCATAAAGAATTCTCTAAATTCATTATATTCTTCCGGTGAAAATTCACCCTTTTTCATTAAAAATGTTCGCTTGTAATTTAAAACATTATTATTATGACTATATTCTGTTTTATACTCACCGAATTTAGTATTTATTGTAACGTCTTTTGGCATGCTTTCTAAACTAAAACCTTCAGGAATATTATAGTTTATTGAGTCTATTTCTTTACCTGATCTTCTAATAACAATATTAGTTTTACGTTCTTTAATTCTTTTTGGAATGGTTTCTATTCGGTTCATTAAATTTACAGGAACAATAATACGATCTCCCATTACAGAACCATAATTTTTCACCATTAAGTTAATATTTTCCTTAATTTCTGGAATAATTTTCCTGTCAACAGAATAGTTAAATTCCTCAATAGTAAAATCTGCAATTTTCAGATTTTCATAAAGGTATCTTTTATTATCAACAAGTGGTAGATCAACTAAACGATATACATTTTCAGTACCAAGTCCAATATAGTTGGTTTCAATCTTTGCCTGCCCTTCTCCGTTTGTGTTTAAATTAAAATCAATAATGCGATTTTGAACGTTTTCATCCATGCTATATGACTTTGTCCTGACTAAGTCTGAGTATCCATCTTTAATTACTAAAGCATCTCTGTTATCAGTAAAATCACCAATGTATCCGGCTGGTATTTTCTGATTTGTACATTCGAGCCAAAGTGTATCGGTTTCAATAGGAACAAATAGTATTGCATGATTAAATTGATTCATTGAGAATTCAGAAATTATATTGGAAGCCTCAGACCCTGCCCTTATAATTGTATAATATGATTCAATTTGTGCAATATCTAAAAGCGATTTCATATAATTACTTAAGGCTTTGCAATCTCCATAAGATAGTCTATCTACAACTTCTGCTTCAAAAGGTTGCCATCCTCCCATACCAACACTAATATTAACATAACGGTTTTTATCCTGCATGTATTTATAAAGAATATTAATCTTCTCAACATCCGTTGTCGCGTCTTTTATAAGCCCTTTTACTTTTTCTTTCGTTTCTTCAGAAAGAGTATTCTTATCTTTACCTAATTCATAAATCCAATCACCAAAATCGACCCAGGTTGCCATATTCCCAACATACCCACCGATACTAAAATTAACAGGAGCTAAAAAAAGACCCGGTGAAAAATTCCTTATTGAGGGACTAAATGGTTCCTCGTCAATTGCAGGTACATTCGAAATTTGCCATTTATAAATAACCTCATCTTCCTTTTCTGTTTTTTCAGGTTCTGCATCTAAATTTTGATAATAGAATCTAACAAAATCATCAGAAGGTGCAGTAAGGGTTAAATCTTTTTCCTGAATAGATATGTTATAATCATCGTAAATATGCCAAGTAGGGTAATTTAAGAAACCATCAAATTTTACCGTATATGAATATTCAAAAGTAAAAGGAAAGTCTTCAATTTCAGGATCATGAATTATTACTCTATTATCCTCATACAGTGAGTATCCGGAAATAGAAGGAATATCATATAATTCATCTGATTTAATTTTTTTAATTTCATTTCCAAATTTGTCATAATATGTACCTGTGATATTTCTTATCTTAAGGAATTTATTATAACCCTCTATAAATACTGAATAGCGTAAACCCGATTTATTCATTATTGTTATTGCAGTAGTAATCTCTAATTTACCTTCATCAATTGAGCTAATTGTAAAATGTTGAGAACTTTTTCTTACAATAGCTTTTGCATTTATCAATAATTCCCCTGGAATTTCATCAACCGGGTATTTTATTCCTTTACCACTAACATTGAATGAAAGAAGTAATATAAAAGAAAATATTATTATTTTTTTCATGACTAACTATTTATCTTTTTTAGAACTATCATTTCAGAGTGTTTCTTAATAATAAGGTCATAAAACTGTTTTAACATTTGATATTCACTTGAATAAATGTTAGGAGTATTAACATTAAACTTATAGGTTAGTTGTATGTTTTGACCAGAACTTTTAATTGAATATAGAAAACTAACTTTATTTTCAGGTAATGAAGCTTTAAATGATTCAGGTAGCTGGTCTATTGCGTAACCGTCAGGTATAGAGAGATTTAGGATGAATGTTTTTTCAATAGGATGAATATAATCTATAGGATATTTTCTTTCTTCAATTTTAAAAGGATTATTATCCATCTTTTCAAAAATCATTGGATTTAAATACATAAACTCTCCAATTACATTGGCATTATTTTGTAATGTAATATCATATTTTGTAACAATTGGTTTGTAAATATCTTCTATATTTTCAATATCATAATCATTAATTATTAAACCATTGTTTTCACTTTCCATATTTTGAATGAATTCATCCTGAGAAGTATATTCTTCATACGTTTTTCGAAAGTCAAAAGCGGCATAATTCAATAATTTTTGAGATACAGTTCCTTTAATCTCTCCATCGTTTTGCAGAGACAATTGTGAATAAAAAACTTCCTTTGAATTTAAATTAGTTCCAAGATTTACCCATTGTGAATTTTCTTTTACAAGAGTTATTCCTTCGCCGTTGATACATCTTTTTGGTAATAGCCCAAAAGGAGCCAATTTGTCAGTAGCATCAAGCATATAATTTTTATCATTTATTTTGAGTAGAGCAACTACGTAATTCATTTTATTAATTGAAGGAAATATTGGAGACAGGAGACCATTATCTCTTGTGCTTAATAGAACTGGAGTTACATCAATATCTAATTTGTCGAGAAGTGCAATAAGTATATAATTAATTTCAGCACAACTGCCATTTTTTTTGGAATTAAATACAGTATTTAAAGGCGTATATGCAAATATTCTTTCGCCTTCGTTCCATGTTAATGTGCTTTTTACTAAATCATAGGCTAATATTGCTTTATCAAGTTCAGGAAGTTCCGTTTCTTCAATCTCTTTAGCGGTATTGTTTAAATATAGGTTCGTCTCTAATCTTTTTCCAACATAACGATCATCATATAAGGTTTTGTTTACCTGCTCCCATGATGTTCCGTATTCTTCCAATATTCTACCCGGAACAAATATTTGACGTATAGCAAATTCAAATTTGGTTAGATAGTTCGTATATGAATTCATAAAAGGTTCAATTCTAAATGCAGGCATATTCTCGCCTACCCATCTACCGTTTTCATTTATTGATAAAGACTCAAATCCAAAAAAGTTTTTCTGGAATTTTAGGTAATCGTTTTGGTACATTCTTAATTCACTCCATTTAACAGGTATAACATCCTGAAATCTCCATTCATAAGGCATTCCGTCATATGTATACTGAAATTCAATTATAGTACCTTCTTTTACATTTGGAATTGAAAACTTTGTAGCAACTCTATTCCCTTCAACAAAGACTTCATATACTGATTCGCTCTTCATCTTTGTTACTTCTATTTCTCCATCAACCAAATTGTAAGCAGCTGCTTTAAGTTTCATTTTAGCATAAGAATTAATCTGTTTATTTGCCCAACGGGAGCCGTCTTTCTTTAAAATTTTAATTCTGCAGGTTCTTGTAAATTCAAAATGTTCAGGAGAAAATACTCCATAGTCACATAATATAACAGCTTCTGCAGTAGTGTCATATGCATATTCAGTCATTTTCAGATCTTCAATATTAATTTTCCCATATTTCATAGGTGCTTTTTGACTAAATACCTGAAACGATAAAATAGTAATCAGAATAAATAAAACAGCACTTTTTAATACATAAATTTTTCTCATAATAATTGATTTAATTTTAAATAAAATGCAATTGGAAAATGAAATTACTATAATTACATTAAATATCAGGCAAAAGTGAGCATTATTTGTTATTTATTAAAAACTGAACCTAAGTTTTACAACATAATTTGTTTATTAATTTTGATAGTTTGTATATTCTATTTTCATATTTCTAATAGTTTAAATAGCTTTGAATTATTATTAACCAATTATAAAAAGTGTGATTTTAAGCAAATTAAGTAAGAAGCATATTATTCTTGGTCATGTTGCTTTTTGGTTAGTTATTTTATTTGTTAATTTTTCGTTTGATATTTTTTACCCAACGGAATATTCACGCAGCTATTTTTACTGGAAAATAGTAAGTAACTTATTTTTCATTTTTTCATTTTATGTTGCTTATGCATTATTAGTCCCGATTTTCACAAGAAATGGTGGAATAATAATCAAGCTGGTTAAATTTGTAATTGTATATTTTGCATTTATATCATTCTATATAGTTTATATTAACAACAGCTTATGATCAATATGCTTTAAAAGCTTTCGATTTAGAGGTTTCAGATTATTTATTAAAACCGATATCATTTGAGCGTTTTGTAAAAGCAGTTGAAAAGATTTATCGGGAATTAGATAGCAAAACACAAGAAAATATTGAAACGGCAGAATTATCAGAAAGCAGAAACTACTTCTTTGTAAAAACTGAGTTTAAAATGGTTCGCATCGATTTCGATGAAATTATATATATCGAAGGATTAAAAGAATATCTAATCATTAGAACCATAACAGGGAAAGTACTTTCATTAATGACATTTAAAGAAATTATTGATATTCTGCCAGAAGATAATTTTGTGCGAACACACAAATCCTATATTGTTGCTATTAACAAAATTGAAAGCATTGAACGAAACCGTATTAAAATAGGTGAAAAACTCATCCCCGTAGGAAATACCTTTAAGGATGAGTTTTATGAAAGGATTAATAAAATTTAATTTTTATTTTTAAGTTGTTGAAGTAATTTATTTATAATTTATTTTAATTTCCCCATCTATGCTTAATAGGTTCACAGCTATGCCTCCTCCATTAACTTTACCTCTCATAAAATACTTATTAGATGAACCCCTGAAAAAATTTATTGGAGTATTATCCCTTTTTCCTCTAATATTTAAATCTAAACCAAGCTTATTATTAATTGAGATATCAATATTTCCACCTCCTGCTTCAATAGTTACAGGTTTTTTTAATTCCAAAACATTCCCTATAACGTTACCATCCATAGAATATGCATCTAATGAACCTGAGAGATTGGTAAATAAGATATGTCCCTCAGAAGTTTTTGCAGTAATTTCACCATTTACATTTATTAGCTCAATATTTCCTTCACTTGCTTTACAATGAACTTGGCCATTTATATTTTTTAAAAACATACTTTCGTCACTTGCGTTTATAGATACTGAACCTATAATTTCTTCAGCATGTACAATAGCATCAGAAGCATTTACTGAAACAGACCCCTTAATTTTAAAGAGTTTAATAGTACCATCAGAAGCTTTAATAGTGGTGTTCCCAGTTACTTCAGAAATTTTAATATTACCATCGGCAGTTTTGCACTGTTGATTTGATATTAATCCTTGAATTGAAATATCTCCATCATCCGTAATTAAATCGCATTCAGTCTTCTTAGGCACATGTATTTCAAAATTGATATGAATTTGATTAGAAAAATCTATTTTGAAATAATTACCTGGGTACTTAACACTTATATCAAGACTGTTTTTATCCTGCGTTACTTTTAATAATATTCCCTCTTTTTGAATATCATCTTTATTGATGGAAATGATTTTATTATTTTTTTTAGCAATGTACAAAACTTCTATCTCGCTGCTTTCTGAGGGAATAACATCTATAGCACCAACATGAGTTGATATTGTTAATTTTGATGGTACAGATAATTCGTAATTTTCTTTAAAAGAATACCTTGATTCTTGAGATTTACCTATAGTGATAAGAAAAAAAAGACATGCGAATAATGATATAATTGTTTTCATAATTTTTTAGTTTTTTGTGTATTAATTTTATTGTTTTTATTTATTTGAGTAGTCACAAATTTGATAAACAGAATATTTTCAGCTTACATATTAAGCCAATTATTCATATCTCAGTGCATCTACAGGATTTTGCGAAGCAGCTCTATAAGCACGATAAAAAACTGAAAGTGATGAAATAATTATCGCAATTACTATTGAGACAGCAAATACCCACCATGATAGATTCGTAGCATATGCAAAATTTTGCAGCCATTTAGATAGAACATAGTATGAGAGAGGAATAGCAATAATCCCTGAAATTAGAATTAATTGAATAAATTCTTTCGAGAATAATAAAATAATATTTCTAATATTAGCTCCATTTGCTTTTCTTACGCCTATTTCTTTTGTTCTCTGCTCAGCCATAAAACTTATTAATCCAAATAAGCCCAAGCATGCAATAAATATGCTGAATACTGCAAAGTAACCAAGCAACTTAGTCAGGCGCTCTTCATTTTTATAATTAGAATCGAAAATATCATTTACAAATTTGTATTCAAAAGGAAAGTTTGTTGTCATACTATACCACACTTCTTCAATTTCCTCGATGGTCTTTGGTATTCCTATGGAAGATATTTTAATACTTATATTTGATTCCTTATCATCGAATAGGATTAAAAGAGGTTTAATGGCATCTTTCTGAGAAGCGTATATAAAATCATTAACAATTCCGATACATCTCATTCCATTAAAATCCTTTTCAAATAAATTATCGAAGGCCATCATTTTTTCTGCTGTTTCATTCAAAATAAATTTTCCGGCATTTGTTTCGGGATTACCTTTTGAAAATCCTTCCCCTTCAATAATATTGATTCCGTAAAAATCCAAATAATTAGCATCAGTGGTAACATATCGGACTTGTATTTCACGTCCGTCTTCCATTCTAAAAGTTAATCCTCCATCAAAACCACCGGGAGCTCCTCTTCCAAAACAAATATCTTCTACAGATGATATTTTTGACACTTTTTCGGAAAAAACAGATGCGTTTTCGTATACTTCGGCGCTGAGATTTATGGATAATATATGATTCTTATTTATTCCAAGATCCATACTGCGCCAATAGTTTAATTGCATGTAAACTACTATAGTTCCCGTAATTAATACAATAGTTACTATGAATTGAAAAATCATTAATCCTTTTTTGAATAAGCCAATTCCTTTTCCTTTAACAATCTTACCTTTAAGTACTTGAATCGGAGATAGTTTGGTTAAGTAAAGTGCCGGATATAATCCACTTATTAGTGCTATTGCAGTTACACTTATTACAGAGATAATATTAAAAGGAAATGCATAAAAAGTTTTTACTTGTAAATTATATTGAAGTAGATTGTTAAAAACAGGTATAAATAATTCGGCAAGAATATAACCTAATATTAATGCTAAAATACAAATGCTTATTGTTTCAAGCATGAACTGCATTATCAAATTCTTTCGATGAGCACCTAAGGTTTTATATATACCAATACTTAATGCTCTTTTAGCTGATATTGATGTTGAGAGGTTTATATAATTTATCATTGCAATAACTATGATGATTAAAGCAATACTTAAAAATAGAAGTGCAATTTGCTTATTACCGTGTCTTACATAATCATCGTTAATATCATTATTAAAATAGATATCTGAAAATTCCTGAAGATAGTATTCTGTTCCTTCCCAGAATCTTTCACTGTAGTCTTTTTTTATTCTTTCATTCAGATCATTTTTATTTACATTTTCGTTCAACATTATGAATGTTGTGAACATATTATTTCCGTCTGCCTTTGTGACATCATAATCCGGAAATCCCATCATAAACTTTACCGAAGGAAAATAAACAATAATATCATGCTTAAAACTTGAATTAGATGGGTAATCTTCAAATACACCTTCTACAATATAGTCATGAGTATTTTCAAGCCTCATTGTTTGACCCAGAGGATCCGAATCTCCAAAAAGTTTCTGTGCCGTTTTTTGCGATATTATAATGGATTGATTTGTACTTAATAAATTATTTGTATTACTTTTTAAAATATTAATTGAAAACATATTTAAAAAGGATGAATCTGCATAGGCAAGATTTTCAATTTTAATTGATTTATTGTTTCCATATTGAAATATACGATCATATTCCACATAATATTGTGAAACATATTTTACTTCGGGGTATTTATTAATTGCATATTCGCCATATGGGACTGCGGTATATGCATGGTTATCTTTATTATCTACTAATCTGTATAAGTTGGCTAAATTTTCATGATACTTATCTACATTAAGTTCATTGTGAACATATAGAAGTATTAAAATTGCAATAGCAAAACTTAAAGCTAAGCCTCCCAAATTAATAATAGTGTATAACTTATTGTTCGAAAGTCTTTTTAGTGAGGATTTGATATTTTGTAGTAACATATCTTATTATTTTTTGATTCGATTGTATCAAACCAATCTACATGCCATTTAGTGTTAAGCTTCAGATTATGAGCTATTTAATAATTTTAAGTTTATTAGTAATTATAATAAATTGTTCAGAAACTGAACGATTGTTTTTAATAATTGAACAATTACACGTAATTTTATCTAAAATAGCATATAAATCATAAAGAATGAAAACCAAAGCAGGAAAAATATTAGTTGTTGATGATAGCGATTCTGTTTTAAGAACAGTAAATCAACTTTTAAAATATGAATGTGAATCTATAAAAACATTAAAAAATCCTAATCAGTTAAATTCAGTATTAACACAAGAAACATTCGATCTAATTTTATTAGATATGAATTTTAAAGCAGGTGTAAATACAGGTAACGAAGGTTTATTTTGGCTTGATGAAATTTTAAAGATTGATAAAAATGCTATAGTAATAATGATTACAGCATATGGCGATATTGATATAGCTGTAAGAGCAATTAAAAAGGGTGCAACCGATTTTATTACAAAACCCTGGGATGCAGAAAAATTTATTACAACTGTTTTAAATGCGGTTAAGTTGAGTATTTCCAAACGTAAAAATGAAATTCTTGAAGTTCGGCAGGAACATTTAAATCAAGATATTAACAAACCTTTTGAGAATTTTATTGGATCATCTGAAAAAATGAAAGAGGTATTTTTAATAATCGAAAAAGTATCTAAAACAGATGCAAATATTTTAATTTTAGGTGAAAATGGAACAGGAAAGGAACTTATAGCAAGAGAAATTCATAAACGATCTGATAGGGCTAAAGAGATTTTTATGACAGTTGATATTGCTTCAATGAGTGAGTCTATTATTGAAAGTGAACTTTTTGGTTATGTTAAGGGTGCTTTTACAGATGCCAATGAAGATAGAATTGGTCGTTTGGAATCGGCAACAGGAGGAACCTTGTTTCTAGATGAGATTGGAAATTTACCATTATCAATACAAGCCAAACTTTTAACTGTATTACAAAACAGAAAAATTTATAGAGTAGGAAGCTCAAAAGAAATACCAATTGATATTCGTTTGATTTGTGCTACGAATAATAATATTGAAAAATTGATTGAACAAGGGCAATTTCGAGAGGATCTTTTTTACAGAATTAATACAATTCAAATAAAGTCTCCATCGCTTAAAGAAAGAGGCACTGATATTATTGAACTTGCCCGTTTTTATCTTAATAAATTTGCCGAAAAGTACAATAAAGGTAAATTAGAAATTTCAAAGGAAGCTCAAAATGAATTAGTAAATTATCCTTGGAAAGGAAATGTGCGAGAGTTAATGCATACAATGGAAAAAGCTGTTATCCTAAGCGATAAACCCGAATTAGAAGTTGTAGATTTTTATTTGAAAATGACACCTTTATATAAGGAAGTAAATAACTCTTTTAAACTTGAAGATGTAGAAAAGGAAACGATTCAAAAAGTTTTAGAAAAGCATAAAGGAAATTTAACAAAAGTTGCAAAGGAACTGGATATTTCTCGGACAACCTTATATTTAAAATTAAAAAAATATGACTTACAATAGATTTTATTTCAATATATTTTTAAGGATAATTTTCATTGTATTCACTTGTATTTTATTTGTGTATTTTATTGGGAAAGAAGATAATGTGCTTACAACTATTTTTGTTGTATTTCTGATTTTATTACAAACATCTTTTCTAATCAAATATGTTAACAGAACAAATCGAGAATTGGCTGAATTTTTACTCCATTTACAACAAGGTGATACTTCGGTAGTGTTTAGCAAAGAAAATATTGAAAAAACATTTAGAGGATTAAGAGGTAGTTTTGAAAAAATTAATGATGATTTAAAGCAAATAAAGAAGGAAAAAGAACAAAAAGAACATTACCTAAAATATGTAATTAATAATATTAAAACAGGATTGTTAGCTTTTAATGAAACGGGAGCAATTGAGTTTATTAATAAGCAAGCCAAAATATATTTAAACAAAAAGTATCTTCGATTAATTAATATTAATAATCTTGATAAAGAACTTATTGATGTACTTTCAAATACTGGCCCTTCGGAGTCTAAAATTATAAAGAAAATAATTGCTGAGGATTTGTATTATTTGACTTTTTCTGCCTCTGAGTTCAAAATTGATAATAAAAAAGTAAAGTTATTTACAATTCATGATGTTAAAAACGAAATTGAGAACAATGAAATAGAGTCGTGGCAAAAACTTACCAGTGTTTTAACACACGAAATGATGAACTCAATTACACCAATCACATCATTGGCACATGCTATAAAACGTTATTTGAAAAATGATGATGTGTTATTGGATCAATCAGAAATGAGCAATGAATTAATTTCTGATATTGTTGAGAATGCTGATATAATTGAAAATAGGGGAGTTGGTTTGCTCAAATTTATTGATAACTACCGAACAATATCTAAATTACCTAAACCAAAATTTGAAACTATAGAAATAAGAACGCTATTGAACAATATTGTTCAATTATTTGACAATGAAATCGAAGAGAAGAAGATTATAGTAAGTATTAATATCCAGCCCGATAATCTTAAAATTTCAGCAGATCAAGGAATGATTGAACAAGTCATTATTAATTTGGTGAAAAATTCTATCGAAGCCTTTACGGATATTCAGAATCCACAAATTGAGCTGAAATCTTTTATTGATGAAAAACAAAAGATGAAGATTCAGATTATTGATAACGGAATAGGGATAAAACAGGAAATTGTAGATGAAGTATTTATTCCTTTTTTTACAACAAAGCAAAACGGCTCTGGAGTTGGATTATCTCTTTCGCGTCAAATTATGAAATTACATAAAGGATCTATAAATATATACTCGGAGCCAAATATTCAAACGAAAGTAAATCTAACGTTCTAATTTGTTTTATTTGATCGTTTCTTTTTTCTTCGATAAAGTAAATATCCACTAATAATTACAATTAAAGAAGCAATTCCTGATAGCGGTACAATAAGAATGTAGAAGTCGCTTAAAATGAAGTGAAAAATGCGTCCAGTATGTATTTCCAGACATAAATTCCATAAAGACATAGGCGAATTCGATAAAACAGCTTCTGGCATTTCCGGGAAACTTATAGTTTTGTTTCCTGATAAAATCCCATTGTTATAATCTACAATATGTAAAGTATTATTATTATCCTTAATTAAACCACTAATCGCATAATTCCCAAAAGGTCTACCAGATGATTTGTCTTGATATGGCTTGCCAGAAATAAAATCAAAAATTACATTGCGATCCGGATTCCATAAAAACAAACCACTAAATGAGCCAATAAGGAAAGTATTGTCATCGAATTTCTCAAAAACATTAATTCCCATAACACTAATAGGTGGTTGCGATTTAAATAATTTGGGAGTGCTGTTTAAGGTTTTTAGTTCATATAAACCATTGTATCCTGCTAGAATAAATGTATTTCTTTCTTTGTCATAATGAAGATCTCTTAAATCATCGTACCACGGATTTGGTTGATCAAGGTGTGTAAATTTTATGGCAGGAATATCTGCTCGTGCAATAGTTAATAGGAGTGGAGGTCGTAAAAACATTCCTGTTAATGTTATTAATACCAGGACAACAATAAACCAGGCACCAATCTTATTGTGCCATTTTAATGAGAATTTATTTGATGATACTAGTTTTGTAGCCGATTTTTCTTTTCGTTTTCTCCGTTTTATCAATTTTGGAAAAAAGAAATAAATATTACCTGTAATGGATAGTACAATAATTAATAATCCCATTAAATCAACAAATAACTTTCCAGGTAAACCAAAAACTTCACCAGAATGTATTTGCCAAATAGTTTCGAATAAACTCACATTGTTTTCATAAAATTCTGGTGCTTTTAGTTGAATTTTTGAGAATTCTGTATCTGGTCCTTTATCAATTCCTTTAAAAATATAGGAACGATTCATAGCAATTATTGTATCACCTTTACTAATTACAGAAACAAAACGTTTAATCTCAGTTTCAAGCGATATTTTTTGCCATTGCAATAATTCAAAATCGTAACAGAACAATCCAAATAGTGTGGCAGCATATAAGTTCTTATTTGATGATAAATGAACATCAAATATTTTTTTGTTATCCGTTCCTTTAGGGAAACCAGCATTGAAATCTGTAAACTCATGAAATGATGAATCTGTAAGCCAAACGCCGATATTTCCATAAACTAAAATACTATCTTTTGATATTGTTTCATTTCCTTTAAGTGCAGCTAAATTCCAATTTTTATACTCATAATCATTGGGTAATGAGTTTCTATTTATATCAACTCCAGAAATTAATTCTCTGTGATTCATTAAAATGCCGGAAACAGCATAATACATTAATATAAAGGATATTATTAATCCGGGCCATTTATGATATTTCTCTAAACTTTTAATTTTATTCTTCTTTGCACTCATCAAAAATTAAATTTCAAATATTGGAATAGGCAAAACAAGGAAAAAGGTACGTTAATACCAAATAATGTTTTAAATATTTGCTGCTAAAAAATTATCTCTCTAAAACATAAATTCATTTTCGCTTCATGTAAAATTCTTTTTTTTGTAGAAACACTCAAAAAATATTATCATGAAAGCAAAAAACCTTATTAAAATTCTCTTTATTAGTATTCTCTGCATTTCGTTTACATCAGTTAATGCGCAGTCTAATAAACATAAAAAGAAACAACAGCACAAACATCAAAAGGCAAAACGACATGCTCCGCATTATCGTTATTCAAAATTACCTCGTTGGGGATATTCGTATAAAGTAGCACCCAAAAATGCTTTTATTATCAAACATTCGGGTATTAATTACCATTATCATTCAGGAATTTATTACAAGAAAATTGGAGCGAATTATAAGATTATAAAAGCTCCAGTCGGTATTAGAGTTCGTAGTTTACCTGAAGGTAGAGTCAAGTTCGTTTTGAGAGGCCGTAAATATTTTTATTATTATGGATCATTTTATATTAAATCAGATGATGATACAGAATTTGTTACCATAGCACCTCCAAAGGGAGCACAAGTAGATGCATTACCCGATGGTTATAAAAATGTTGAAATTAATGGAGCAGAATTTTACGAATTTGAAGGAACTTATTATAAAGCCATAACGAATAAAAGTAATGAAGAATGGTACGAAGTAGTTGGTGTAAAGTAGTTAGTTTAATATGTTAGATATAAATTATATAGATTATTTAAAAGCCAGACAAGTGTGTTTTGGCTTTTTCGTTTATAGAAATTGCCTAAAGAACAATTTATGCGTATTCACCGTTCTTTTATTGTAAATCTCAACGAAGTTCAGACCATTGAGCGTAGTCGTATAATATTCGGAAAAACCTATATTCCGGTTAGCGAGCAGTATAAAGACAAATTTCAGGATTTTCTGGGAAAAAGATTTTTATAAATATCTGTGATTTTTGGAAACCTTTTCTAACTTTTACGTATATAGGTAATAGATAATCTATATATCGATTTTATGAATTCATTAAAGATAGAATCAACCACTTTTACTCCCGAAATTAATTTCGATATAACAAATAATACATTAAGCTTTTTAAAAGTTTCCAAACCTGGCAATGCTATTGATTTTTACAAACCCGTTTTTGAATTTATTGATAATTTCGAAAAGGTTAAAGTAAAATCGAAAATTGCAAAAGAGCTGGTAATTGATTTTAACTTCGACTATTTTAATACCGCAACAGCTAAAATTATTTACGAATTACTAGAAAAATTTAAAAATATTCAGAAACAAGGAGTTAATGTAATTATAAACTGGTATTATCATCCTGAAGATGATGATTTGTTGGAAGAAGGCGAAATTATGTCCGAAGCTCTGGATTTGCCTTTTAATTATAAAATGCTGGAAGAATAAGTAAGCCAATTCCCTTACATTTTCATAATTCAAATTTTTATTAAAAAGCGATTTTGGTATTTTAAAATTTATTTGTCATATTGTATTTTAAACCAAAAGATTATGATGAAAAAATCAAAATACTATCTTACGATTACTACAATTAGCTTTCTTGCTGTTTTGCTCATGTTAACAACGTGTGTTCGCAAGGAACATAAAACATTATTAGAAGCTTTGATAGCGAATTGTGGAGAGTACACTGTTTTTTTATCTTCATGGAATAGTCAGGTTGATGACTCTGATTTTGAAGTTGATCCCGTAGGAGGTAAAATATATCTTTACTGGGTTGATGAAGAAGGGTGTGCCTGCCATGGTGAGCCTGGAGTGAGTGGTCAGCCAGGACCAGCTGTTGTTGATGCATATAATCCTGATGCCTTGTCTGCCGCAAATGAAGGTCGAACCATTAGCCTTGAACAAATGGAAGAGCTTCAAAAAATATCCTTTAATATTGGTGATTATAATGCCAAAGGTATGCACTTTGCACAATTCGATAATGTTATTTGGAGGTATAGGGAAAGC
>DAOUTQ010000054.1 GCA_030668615.1 Bacteroidales bacterium
ATTTGTAAAAACAAACATGAATTGAATATGTAACGGCATTAACAATTCTAAACTTCAAATTAGATTTTAAATACGACATTTTGATGAAGAATTGGTATTATTGATCTTTTATGATAAATTCGAAAATACGAAATATTGGAATTCTTGCTCATGTTGATGCAGGAAAAACTACTATAACAGAGAACTTTCTTTTTTTAGCCGGACAAACAAAAAAGTTAGGAAGTGTTGATGATGGAACTACGCAAACCGATTTTATGGCTGTTGAACGAGAACGAGGAATTTCTGTTCGTTCTTCCAATACAACATTTGAATGGGAAGGAGTGAAAATTAACTTAATTGATACTCCAGGTCACGTCGATTTTTCTGCTGATGTTGAGCGGGTTTTGCGAGTTTTAGATTGTGCCATATTGGTTGTTTCTGCGGTGGAAGGTGTTCAGGCACATACCGAAACCTTATGGAATGCTTTGCAGAATCTGAAGATTCCAACTATTATTTTTATTAATAAAATTGATCGTGCAGGCTCTGATGTTGAGTTAGTTATTAATGAAATTAAAAAAGAATTAACTGATAAATTAGCAATACTTTACGATGTTATTGCTGAAGCTTCAAATGAATCAGATATTAATTTGGTTTGGAGCGAAGAGAAAAAGAATGAGGAAGTAATTGAAACTATTGCGAATACTAACGAAGCAGTTCTTGAAAAATATTTAGAAGAAGAAAATATTTCATTTTCAGAGCTTGACAAGTCATTAATTAATGCTGTAAATTATTGCAAGATTTATCCAGTTTTAATGGGATCAGCAAAAAAGTCATTAGGTGTTGAGGAATTATTAAATTCAATAACCCGTTATTTACCAGGACCAAAATCAGATGAAAATAAACCATTATCGGCTTTAGTTTATAAAATTACCCATGAAAAAACCATGGGGCAAATTGCTCATGTGAAGATATTCAATGGAGAAATAAAGAATAGAGAAACTATTAAGAATGCTTCACAGGAAATTAACGAAAAGGTTACACAAGTTCGAAAGCTAATTTCAAATAAGTTTGAAGATATTGGAGAAGTTCGTGCTGGAGATATTGCAGGGATTTGTGGATTGCAGAATGCAAAAGTAGGAGATGTGTTGGGCAATTTCTCAGATGTTTTACCGGAAGATATTTCTTTAAGAACACCTTTACTCACTGTTCAAGTAAAACCTGCCCGTCCGGCAGGCGGGGCTGAAAATGATAAGGATTATCCTGCCTTGGCTGAAGCATTACAAGAACTTTCGAAAGAAGATCCTGCATTAGACTTTGAGTGGTTACGAGAAGATAAAGAGCTGCATGTAAAAATTATGGGATGGATTCAGATTGAAGTGCTTGAAAAAATCCTTGAAAATAGATTTAGCATAAAAGCAAAATTTGACGATCCTACGGTAATTTATAAAGAAACACCAACAAAAAAAGGAGAAGGATTTGTTCGCTATTGGATGCCAAAACCTTGTTGGGCAATTATGAAATTTTTAATTGAACCTAATGAGCGTGGCAATGGTGTTGTTTATGAATCAAAAATTAGTGTTAATGATGTGCATCAGAAATATCAGAATGAAGTGGAACGTACTATCCCGAATGGAATGAGGCAAGGAATAAAAGGCTGGGAAGTAACCGATCTTAAAATTACATTAATCGAAGGTGAAGATCATCAGGTACATTCCAACCCTGGAGATTTTATTGTGGCAACACCAATGGGAATTATGGACGGATTAACAAATACAGGAACTGCTTTGCTCGAACCACTTATTTCGTTTAAGATTTCGGCAACAGAAGATTTGCTTGGAGCAATTACAAGCGATATAACTCAAATGCGTGGAACATTCGAAAGTCCTGAAATGGGAAATGGCAAATTTATTTTGAATGGTATTTTACCAGTATCTACTTCATTGGATTTTCCGGTACGATTAAGTTCACGATCGGGAGGAAAGGCAAAAATATCTACTAAGTTTCATGGCTATCAGAAATGTTCAGATGAATTGGGTAAAACCAGAGAGTATAAAGGAATAAGCCCTTTGGATACTTCGAAATGGATTTTAAAAGCTCGAAAAGCTTTGCAATAAAAAGGCTGTTTCAGGACTTAACTATGAAAGCACTCAGTAGTTAAATATTTTTTTACAAAAATACATATCCTAAAACAGCCAATATCTTTTCTTTACGAAGATATAAATAATAATGATTTGCTTCCAAGATATTTTGTTATAATAAAGGGCTGTCTCAAAAGTTACAAAACTGTCATTCCCTTGAACCTGTCTGCCGACAGGCAGGAAAGGGAATCTCATACTTATTACAGAAACAAATAATTATGAGATCTCCAATCAAGTTGGAGATGACAAAAGGGGCTTGTGAGACAGGCTATTTTAAAATTTATCTTAATATATCAATTAGTAAATTTCAACTTCATAAGGTATTCTTGCTTGTATACCTTCCTGGGTTGTTAAATTTCGTAATGTTTCATAATACTTATATTCGGTTCCAAGTTCCTGTTTTAGAATTGAAACTCTTACATTTCCCTGAAGATCTTCAAGCAATTGTTCAATAGGATCTTTAAGTTTAGGAAAGTTAACAGTTCTGTAACTTTCAAGATTTGCAGCTTCTGCAGCTAACTGAATAGCTTCTTCCAGTCCTCCGAAACCATCAATCAAACCTATTTCAATAGCATTGGCTCCGCTCCATACTCGTCCTTGTCCAATTTCGTCAACTTCTTCTTTTGTCATATTACGACCTTCGGCAACATGTGTAATAAAAGTATTGTAAACTCCTTCAACACTGTATTGTATAATTTCCCTTTCCTGAGCTGTCATTCTTCTACTAAATGTTCCGATATCAGCAAAGTTATTTGTTTTAACAATATCAACATGAATACCTAATTTGTTATTTAACAAATCTTTACCATTAAATAAAATGCCGAAAACTCCAATAGAACCAGTAATTGTATTAGGACTCGCAATAATTTTTTGAGCAGGTGCAACAATGTAATAACCACCCGAAGCAGCAACATCTCCCATTGAAGCAATTACAGGTTTTATTTCCTGAGCCAGCTTAACTTCGCGCCAGATAACTTCTGAAGCAAGTGCACTTCCTCCTCCTGAATTTACTCTAAAAACAATTGCTTTTACCGATGAATCTTTTCGTGCTTCACGAATTGCTCTTGAAATACGATCTGATCCAATAGTTCCTTCCTGACCTTCACCCATCATTACAGTTCCGCTTGCATATACAACAGCAATTTTATTTTTTTCCAATGATTTGCGTTTAGTGTCAGCAACTTTATCATATTTAGCCAGAGAAATGCTTTCTATCTTATCATCTACTTCTTTATTAGTTAGTTCTGTAAGTTCAGCTAATATTTCATCTTTAAATTTCAGTCCGTCAATTAAACCATTGTTAACAGCTGCTTTTGCATCTTTTAATGTAAGATTATCAGCTAATTCATTTAATTGTTTGATGCTTAGATTCCGTTCGTTTGAAATTCCTTTAAGAACATGATTCCAGATAGAACCCATATACGTCATTACCTGAAGACGGTTTTCATCACTCATTTTGGTATACATAAATGGTTCTACTGCACTTTTAAATTTACCATGACGAATAATTTGAGGTTCTACACCCAATTTTTGCATAGCTTCCTTAAAAAACATGATCTCCGAACGCAATCCGACAAACATAAGCAAACCCTCTGGATTCATGTATACTTTATCTGCAACTGTTGCTAAGTAATATGATGGCTGAGTATAACTATCACCATAACTTAAAATAAATTTCCCGGATTCTTTAAAATCAATTAAAGCATTTCTGATTTCTTCAATAGTTGCAATTCCGGCAGGAATAACTGTTAAATCAAGATAGATTCCATCAATATTTGGATCTGTTTTAGCTTTCTCAATGTTTTTAAGAATGTCGTTTAAACCTAACTGTGGACTTGGTTTAAAATTTGTAAAATCAAAATTTTCAAACGGATTGTTGTTACTTCTGTCTGTTATAATTTGATTTAACTCAATATGTAAAACGGTATTCTGTTTTATTTTAACAGGCTGATCCTGTGAGGAAACCATAACGCCGATTCCGCCAAGAAGAATTAAAAACATTATTATTCCGGCAAATAAAACGCCAAGAACAGATGCTAGTACATACTTAAAAAAACTTTTCATAGTTATTTTGTTTTAGTTATTTTTTTTAATCGTTATTTTATAAAATTATACTTTTAATATTATTCACACAACAAATTAGTTGTTGGAAAGTTAATTTTATTACAATTATTTTGTAAAAAATTTCGAAATGAAGAACAGTATATATTTATTGATTGGAGGAAACCTCGAAGACAGACGTAAGCTGATAAATCTGGCGCAAAAAGAAATTCAAAAAGAAATAGGCCGAATTCAAAAAGAATCGTCTGTTTATGAAACTGCCGCCTGGGGTTTTGAGTCTGAAAATAATTTTTTAAATCAGGTTTTAATTATTAGTACAGAATTTTCACCAACGCAAGTTCTTGAAAAATGTCTGAAAATCGAAAGTCAACTGGGTCGTATCAGAAAATCTGGTCAATATGCTTCTAGAACAATAGATATAGATATTCTTTTTTATAATGATGAAATTATTGATTTACTTGATTTAAAGATTCCTCATATTCAACTTCATAATAGGAGGTTTACATTAGAACCTTTAGTAGAAATAGCTCCGGATTTTATTCATCCAGTTATGAAAAAGACAATGAAAGAATTACTTCAAGATTGTTGTGATCATTCAGAAGTAAAAAAACTTAAAAGATTTCCAATGTAATCTTAGTCCTCAACGAGTTCTTTCGATTGATATTCGAATTCAATTTTATTATTAACTTCTTTACTTATAAATTCAGCTTTATACTTTTTAAAATCACCTTTATTATAAGTTTCGAATTGGATAATGAATTTTTCATATTTATTTTCAGGATATTTTTCTTTTAGAAAGATTTCTATTCCTTGTATTAATCTTTCCCAAACTAAATCTAACGCTGCTTCTTCACTAAGACCTTCATATTCGGTTTGTCCCCAATCAATTTTTTTTGAATATCTATATCAAAAATAGCATAATATGCATCGGCACCATAATAAACTTCTCCTTCCTCATAAACATTAACATATTGTTCGAGGTCAGGATTGTTAATAACACTATCAACAATAATCTGGTAGTCCTCATTAATCATGGTGTGCTCTGTAATATTGTATTCTGCTGTTAATTGTTTTTGAATTGTATCACCTACAGTATTAATATAATTTATTCCATAATTCCCTTCAGCTGTTGGAAAGAATTTCCAGACTATTGAATTCTGAACTGTTTCTTCTGTTTTTCCATCATTTACTAATTTCATTTCAATCAGGTAGTTGTCAACTAAACTTTCGTCTTGTCCCTCAAGTTTTGTATATGTTAATTCATAAAATGAATATCCTTGATTTTCAACAGTATAATATAAAGTTATTTCAATACTATCACCAATAATATTATCCTCATTAAAAGTAATGTTGTCAATATTCCCATTTATATACAAAGGATTATCTATTGAATCATCGTCCTTAGAACAGGAACTAAAAAGCAAAATCAAACTAAAAAAGAAAAATAAGTATTTCATCTGTGTTATTTATTTAAGTTATATTAATTACATTTTACTACCAAAAGCTAAATCACCCGCATCTCCTAGTCCCGGAACAATATATGATTTAGATGTAAGCTCATCATCAACATCGCCAGCCCAAATGGTAACATTTTTCATATTAATGTGTTTTTTTATATAATTAACTCCTTGATTACTGGCAATTATGGTTACAATATGAGTGTGTTTTGGAGTTCCTCGTTCTAAAAGTGCTTTATATGCAATTTCCATTGATGCTCCTGAGGCAAGCATTGGATCAGAAAGAATTAAAATTTTCCCATCAATATCAGGACTTGATAAATGCTCAAATTGAATAGTGAATGAGCCGTCCTTATGATATTTTCTGTGAGCAGAAATAAATGCATTTTCTGCAGTATCAAAATAATTTAAAAAGCCATTATGAAAAGGTAATCCTGCACGAAGGATTGTTGCAATAACAAGCTTAGAATCGGGCAAATTCATTTTCGAAACACCTAATGGTGTTGTAATTTTTTTTTCTTTATAATCAAGTTGCTTGCTTATTTCATATGAAAACATTTCTCCGATTCGTTCCATATTTCTTCTGAAACGCATGCTGTCTTTTTGAATATTTTTATCACGCAGTTCTGCAATATAAAGATTCATCAACGAGTTTTTTTGAGCAAGGATATGTACCATTTCAATAATTTTTTATGAGCAATTTATAAATCCAGGGCAGATTGTTTTTATAATAATGATTGTAATTATATTCAACAGCTCCAGTTCCTGAATAAAAATCAGCATTATTATTTGATACCACATTCTCAATGTTCAAAGTTAAGTCTTTTTCGGAATGAACTTCAATATATTTATCAATAAGTAAATGAAAAGCATTTGTTTTTAACCCATTTTTATTTATTGCTGCATATAATAAATGTAATTTTCTTTTAGACTTTATGAAAAAAGCAGCAGCACAAATTGTGTTGTCTTCATTATAAGCACAATAGGTGTCACTCAAGCTATAACGAATACTATTGGCAATAATCATTCGTAATTTATGAATATCCTTTTTCTTCTTTAATTTAGGATTTGAACGAGCCCCTTTTTTAATTGAGAAATTAATTAAATCGTTAGGGAGAATGCCTTTTGTTATGGTAATTTTATTTTCTTTAGCTTTTTGAAGATCCTTTTGAAATTGATTTGAATATTTTTCTGATATTTTTTTATACGATTGTATTAAATCTAACTCATAAGTCCTAAGTTTTTTTACTTCTGGTAGGTTAAGTTTGTTCGACTTGTTTAATGAAATACTAATTAATGAATTATTCTCAGGAATTGCATTTATAAATTTCTTTACAATATCTTCTGATAATAAAAGATTTGAAAAAACACCTAACCTTTGTCCTAGCTTATGAGAATAAAAGATAAGGTTTTTAAATTCTGGTTTTAAAATTAAAGGCATTACATATTTATAATCGCCTGAAACCAATGCAGCCCAATCTTCGCAAATAATATTTAGATACCACGAATATGCAAATACACTTCCATTAAGGGCATTGTTTATGCAATTATCCCATCTTACAAAGTTTATTTCATGATTTTTTAAATATTGTATTTTCAAAATAATGTAATTTATAATTTGCCTTCGTCAGCATAACTATAGTATTCAAGATCCGCAATAATAATATGATCAAGAATTTGAATATCCAGAAGCTCAGAGCCTTGTTTGAGTTTGCTTGTAATAGAATCGTCAGCCTTACTTGGGTTTCTGTTTCCCGAGGGATGGTTATGGCATAAAATAACAGATGATGCTAATTTTTCAATAGCTTGTTTCAATATAATTTTAATATCGGTAACTGTTCCAGAAACTCCACCTTGGCTAATTTTCACTTTTTCAATTATGCGATTTGACCTGTTTAATAAAAGAATCCAGAATTCTTCGTGAGGGAGATCTCCTAAAATGGGTTGAAATAGTTCAAAAATATCTTTGCTCTGGCTTATTTTCTTTTTAGTAATAATTTCAGATATTTTTCGTCTTTTTCCAAGCTCCAATGCAGCAAGTATTGTAATAGCTTTGGCTTCACCAATGCCTTTCATTTTAATTAAATCATCAACCCTAAGTTTTCCTAATTCATTTAAATTATTATCTGCCGATTTAAGAACTTTTTTTGATAATTCAACTGCTGTTTCATTTCTGGAACCTGAACCAATAAGCAAGGCAATAATTTCTGCATCGCTTAAACTCTGAACACCTTTTTTTATAAGCTTTTCGCGAGGTCGATCTTCAAGTGCCCAGTCCTTAATTTTTAAATTAGAGTATTCTGCCATTCAATATAGTATTGTTGGGTAAACGTTAAAAGAATAAATTTAATACTTCTAAATCTTAATAAATAAAAAAGGCATGGAATTTTCCATGCCTTAAATCTTTTTAAATAAACTTTTTATAAAAGAGGTTTCAATTTTGCTTCAAGATTACTTTTTGGAACAGCACCTACTTGCTTATCCACTATTTCTCCATTTTTAAAGAATAATATGGTAGGTATATTCCTAATACCGTATTTTGATGCTACTCCAGGGCTACTGTCAACATCAAGCTTTGTACATAAAGCTTGGTCTTTATAGTCGTCAGATAATTCCTCAACGATTGGGCCAATCATTCGGCAAGGACCACACCACTCAGCCCAAAAATCAACAATTACAGGCTTGTCTGATTTTAATACGATTTCTTCAAAATTTGAATCGTTAACTTCTACTGTCATAATTTTATGTTTTATGTTCTATTAAATATTTTTTAATAATAAAGGATACAAATTTATATTAAAAAAGTTTAATTTATTGAATATTGTATCCCGGAATTTTCATTCAGGTATTTTACAAGTTTATCAGTAATCTGAATTCCTTTAGATCTGGAAATAAAATCAACTGCAGTTTTTTCCTCAGCATCTATAATTTTAAATTTTATCTGAGTCTTTCCTTCTTTTTCAAATGCAAATTCTTTTAAAGTACTTACAAAACCCTCATTAATAATATTGTAAGGGATTGTAAACGAAATGCTTCTTACTAATTCTTCTCTTACAAGACTAAGCAAAGTAATTGTTTTAATTTTAAATTCAAGCTCCTGATCGTTGTACGGTCTGGGTTGAACCCTACCTTTTATCATTAGTGGATAATCTTGGTAGCAATACTTTCTGAAATTTTCATAATCTTTTCCGAAAAGAGCAAATCGGTATGAATCAGTATAATCCTGAATAGTTAAGAATCCAAAGGGTTTTCCGGTTTTGGTCGTTGAATGTTTTACTTCAGTAACAATCCCAGCTATGGTTAAGTCGCGGTTTTTAATGCTTTCTAAATCATCAAACTCACTTAATCCAGCATTACAGAAGTTGTCAAATTCAAATTTAAAATCATCAAGAGGATGTGCGGAAAGATAAACTCCAATAATTTCCTTTTCACGATTTAGTTTCTCCAGTTTTTGCCAGTCGTTGTTTGCAGGGATCGAAGGTTTTGAAATTTCAATAGTATCTGCTCCTCCGAATAAAGACTGCTGATTAGAATTTTGATCATTCTGAAACTTGTTTCCGTAACGTAAAAGGTTTTCAATAAATGTATTTTCTTTATCGTCTAAAGAAAAATACTGACCACGTTTTATATTGTCAAAATTATCAAATGCTCCGGCTGTAGCTAATGCCTCTAAATTCTTTTTGTTAACCTGGCTTAAATTTACTCGTTCAACAAAATCATAGGCATCTTTAAATGGTCCATTTGCTTCTCTTTCTTCAACAATTTTTAGAACCGCAGCTTCTCCAACTCCCTTTATTGCACCTAATCCGAAGCGAATATCACCACTTTTATTTACATTAAATTTAAGTTTACTCTCATTTATATCTGGTCCAAGCACAGAAATTCCCATCCTTTTAGCTTCGTCCATGAAGATGGTAATTTTTTTAATATCGGTAAAGTTACGGCTTAAAACCGCTGCCATATATTGTGCTGGAAAGTGTGCTTTCAGATAAGCTGTTTGATATGAAACAAAAGCGTAGCAGGTAGAGTGCGATTTATTAAATGCATACTGTGCAAATGCTTCCCAGTCGTTCCATATTTTATTTACAATTTTTTCATCATGTCCGTTTTCCTTACACCCGGCAACAAACTTTACTTTAAGCTCATCCATCAGGTCTTTTTTCTTCTTACCCATTGCTTTCCGAAGAGAGTCGGCCTGACCTTTTGTAAAACCTGCAAGTTTCTGTGAAAGAAGCATCACCTGTTCCTGATAAACTGTAATACCGTATGTATCGTGTAGGAATTCTTCCATTTCAGGAAGATCATAGTTTATAGGTTCTTTACCGTGCTTACGATTTATAAACGATGGGATGTATTCCATCGGACCCGGACGATAAAGGGCATTCATGGCAATTAGATCTTCGAATCGGTTTGGTTTTAAACCTCGAAGATGTTTTTTCATTCCTGGAGACTCAAACTGAAACAATCCGGTAGTTTCACCATGACTGTATAGTTCAAATGTTGTTTCATCATCAAGAGGAACGCTTGCAATATCAACTTCTGTTCCGTGCGATTCTTTTACGTTTTCTACAGCATCTTTTATTATTGATAATGTTTTTAAACCAAGGAAATCCATCTTAAGCATCCCAACAGATTCAACATGACTTCCATCAAATTGTGTAACTAACAATTTCGAATCTTTTGAAATACAAACAGGAATGTGCTCGACTAAGTCATTACGGCCAATAATAACACCACAGGCATGCAAACCCGTATGTCTCACAGAGCCTTCAAGCGTTTCTGCAAACTTCAATGTTTTAACAATTAAATCGTTATCTGAAGTTTTGGCATTTTTTAATTCAGGAACTTCTTCGAATGCTTTTTTTAATGATATGCCTGGTCTTTCCGGAACAAGTTTAGCTAACTTGTCAGCTTCGAATAATGGAAGTTTCTGAACGCGTGCAACATCACGAATAGCCATTTTTGCAGCCATTGTTCCAAAAGTAATAATCTGTGCAACACGTTTTTCACCATATTTATTTACAACCCATTCCAGTACTTTTTCCCGACCATCTTCGTCAAAATCGATATCAATATCGGGCATTGAAATACGATCCGGATTTAAAAAACGTTCAAAAAGTAAATTATATTTAATTGGATCAATATCGGTAATGCGATTGCAATAGGCTACTACAGATCCGGCAGCAGAACCACGCCCTGGTCCAACCGAAACATCCATTTCACGAGCAGCATTTAGGAAATCCTGAACAATAAGAAAATATCCCGGGAATCCCATATTTTTTATTACCGAAAGCTCGAAGTCTATGCGTTCTTTTACATCATCACTTATATCTTCGTATCTTATTTTTGCACCTTCGTAAGTTAAATGTTTTAAGTATTCATCTTCATCGTCAAATCCTTCTGGCAGATCAAATTCTGGCATAACTGGATCTTGATCCAGATCATAATCTTCAATTTTACTTACAATCTCATTTGTGTTTTCAAGAGCCTCGGGAATATCTTCAAAAAGCTTATTCATCTCTTCTTGCGTTTTGAAATACTCTTGTTTTGTATAAGTCATTCGGGTAGGATCATCCAGATCTTTTCCCGTATTTAAACAAATTAATCGATCATGTGCATCTGCATCTTCAGCATTAATAAAGTGCACATCGTTTGTAGCAATTATTTTTATATTAAGCTTTTGAGAAAGATCAATAAGTACTTTATTAACTTTTACCTGATTCTCATAAACATCTTCATCTTTTTTAGGATCTCCGGACTCATGTCGTTGTAATTCAAGGTAAAAATCATCGCCAAACAATTCTTTGTATTGAATGGCCATTTTTGCGCCTTCTTCTTCACTAACTTTCATTATTGCTTGGGGAACTTCTCCTCCTAAACATGCTGACGAAGCAATTAATCCTTCGTGATATTTACGTAATAATTCCCAATCAATCCTGGGTGTATAATAAAAACCTTCAATCCAAGCATAAGAAACCAGCTTGCTTAAGTTTTCATAACCTTTTCTGTTTTTTGCTAATAAAATTAAATGATATCCACTTCTGTCTTGCTTGCCGGTTTTATCAAATCGACTTTTATTTGTTATATATATTTCACAACCAAGAATAGGTTTTATTTCTTGCTTTTTAGCTTCATTGAAAAAATGCTTTACACCAAACATGTTTCCATGATCAGTAATACAAACTGCCGGCATTTTATCTTTTTTTGCTTTTGATATCAGATCTTTTACGTCAGAAGCGCCATCCAGAATTGAATATTGAGTATGAACATGTAAATGTGTAAATGTCGTCATTTTAAATAGCTGATTTTTTGAAGATTACGATTTAATTTAAATCAATTAAAATAGTTGTTAAAATTAAGAAAACCACGGGTAATAATCCTGTCATGTTAATAATTAATTATAAAAATTTGTTAATAGAACCGGAATAATATCTTATTGTTTAAATCAAATTTGTTGGATTGATTTAAAGCTCTGAATCATATCGTTTAATTAGATTTAAAAAATGTTTTATTAATAAAATATTATTGTATCTTTGCCGCACAATTTTAGAAAAGTAGGTATAATTATTAATTTAAAAACAAGAGCATGCCTGTAAAAATTCGATTAACAAGAAGAGGGAGAAAAAAAGCTCCTTTTTATCACATTGTTGTCGCAGATAGCAGAGCGCCACGAGATGGTAGATACATTGAAAGTATTGGGAAATATAATCCCGTTACTAATCCTGCTACTATTGAATTAGATTTCGATAAAGCATTAGATTGGCTACTAAAAGGCGCTCAACCTACAGATACCTGTAGAGCTATTTTGTCGTATAAAGGTGTAATGATGAAAAAGCACTTACTTGAAGGAGTAAAAAAAGGTGCATTAACTGAAGAACAAGTTGAGGAGAAATTCCAAAGCTGGCTTAAAGAAAAAGAAGGCAAGATTCAAGCTAAAGTTGACATGTTACAAAAAGGTGAAGATACTGAACTTAAAAAGCGTATCGAAGCTGAAACAAAAGTACGTGAAGCAAGAGCTGAAGAATTAGCTAAGAGAAATGCTGAAGCTGCTGCCGCAGAGGCAAAAGCGAACGCTCCTGAAACTGAAGAAGCACAAACAGAAGAAACTCCTGAGGCTGTTGAAGCAACAGAAGAAACAAAAACTGAAGAAGCTCCTAAGGAAGTAAAAGAGGAAGCAAAAACTGAAGAGGCTCCAAAGGAAGTAAAAGAGGAAGCAAAAACTGAGGAAGCTCCAAAGGCTGCTGAAGAAAAAGCTCCTGAAGCAGAAAATAAAGAAGAAGCACCAGAAGCTTAAGATATTTTCATGCATGAAAAAAGATGATCATTTTTTAGCAGGATCACTTTTAAAATCATCAGGGATTAAAGGTGAAGTTATTCTGAAATTTAATAATGATTGTCCGGAAGAAATTCAAAAACTGGAATCAATTTTTATCGATGTAGATAATAAATTGGTTCCTTTTTTTATTGAAAAAATTAAATCAAAGTCTACAAGCACGGCAGTTGTAAAACTTGAAGATATTGATCAGGAAGAAAAAGCGACAGAATTCAGTGGTTCTGAGTTTTATATATCACATGAGCAGGTAAAAGTATTAAATATTTCTGCTGATGAACCTATAGATGTGTCGGGATATAAGGTTAAAGATCAGAATAATAAGTTGGTTGGTGAAGTTATTGAATATATCGATATAACAAAGAATCCATTATTGAATGTTAAAACTGAAAGTGGAGAGGTTTTGATTCCAGCCAAAGATGAATTAATCATTGAAGTTGATGATGATTTACAAGAAATTCTTATAAATATTCCTGAAGGATTGTTGGATTTAGATTAAAAAGAAAGATCTTTTTCAAACAAAGCAATCTTATTTTTCCAATCATCAGAAAGAGAAACAGCCCCATTTTCTTGAGTTCCAAAAGCAACTAATACAGCATCGTTTTTAGCCTTAACTTCATTTGTTTCGACATTAATTATTTCCTGTTTCATTTGAAGGCTTTTATTTCCCAATTTATAAACCTTAGATAACACAACTATTTCTTCTTCAAGAAAAATAGGATTTAAGTATTCAATTGTAATTTTTGCAAGAACCAGAGCTTTTTCTTCCCAGTTCATTTTAGTCTCAAAAACTTTCTCGAAATATTGCATACGTGCCATATCGAAATAATTCTGATAAACAGAATTATTTACATGTGCCATAATATCTATATCATTAAAGCGAATTTGGATTGGTGTTTTATGTAAGAATTTCAAATGGTTTGTTTTTAATTTTCTGTATCGATATCTAATTCTTCGTAAATAGAATTCTGACTTTTAAATTCAGGAACAATATTTTTCATTTTTGTAACAATTTGGTAATTGTCATGATCTTTCTGAAGCTCTATTAATTCTTTGAATTGTTTCTGTACATCTTTAAAGTCATAATTTCTTACTTTGGCAATCATAATTTTTGAATGATGCGTTGGCATTGTATTTTCCATATCGTTTAACAACTCCTCATACAATTTTTCGCCAGGTCGTAGGCCGGTATAACTTATCTGAATATCTTTTCCCAGAATTAATCCTGAAAGCTTGATCATTTTTTTTGCCAAATCAATAATTTTAACTGATTTACCCATATCAAAAATAAAAATCTCGCCTCCGTTACTTATCGCTCCAGCTTCTATTACAAGCTGACATGCTTCGGGAATAGTCATAAAGTAACGTGTTACTTCAGGATGAGTAACTGTAATTGGGCCACCGCTGTCAATTTGCTTTTTAAAACGAAGTATTACAGAACCATTAGATCCTAAAACATTTCCAAATCTTGTTGTGATAAAATTGGTTTTGCTTTTTTCATTAAAAGCCTGAATGTAGATTTCCGCAATTCGTTTTGATGCGCCCATTACGTTTGTTGGGTTAACGGCTTTATCTGTTGAAACCATTACAAATTGCTCAACATTAAACTCATTTGAGATATCAGCAATATTTTTTGTACCAATAATGTTTGTTCTAAGTGCTTCTGATGGATTGTTTTCCATCATTGGAACATGCTTATAAGCGGCTGCATGATAAACAAAAGATGGTTTATAAACTTCGAATAATTTTCTTACTCTATATTCATCAGCAATATTTCCAATAATTATTTCAAAATCAGTGAAATTGTACTTTTCTTGTAGATCAAGCTCCATATCATATAATGGTGATTCAGCCTGATCAAATAAAATTATTTTTTTAGGATTAAAGTTTATTAGTTGCCTAACAATTTCGCTTCCAATAGATCCAGCTGCACCAGTTACCAGTATACTTTTATTCAATAGATTTTTCTTGATTTTGTTAATATCCAAAACAATAGGAGGTCTCTCGAGCAAGTCTTTAATATTAACTTCTTTTAATTGTTTTATGCTTAGCTCTCCATTTATCCAGGTACTAATTTCGGGAACTGAAAGAACTTTAATATTAATTTGCAGACACTTTTCAATTATTTCTTGCTTTTCTTCAGGACCAATACCTTTTTTCGCAATTATTAGTTTTTCAACATTATTTCCTTTTATAAGGTTTTCTAATTTATCAGGATGATATATTGATATTCCTTCCAGTTTCTTACCAATATTAGAAGTATTAATATCGAGAAAAGCCATTACTTTATTTTTGCTTTCGGGATCTCTTTCAAGAGCTCTTTTGGCTACTACTCCAAACTGATCTGCTCCGTATATTATTACATCTGTCTTATTTTTACTGGGATTATACCATTCTTGATATACAATTTTGGTCGACAACCTGAAGGCTGCCATTAAAAAAACGGTTAAAAGAAAATCAATGGCAACAATAGATATTGGAATTATGTTTGTTCCATTTATAAAAAAGAAGTTTATTAAATTAAAGATCATAAAAATTGCACTACCAGAAATTGCAACCAAAAAAATTCTTTCAGTGTCTTTAGCTCCTGAATATCTTATAATACCAGCATAAGTTTTAAAAAACACAAAGGTTAATGACCGTATAGCAAGCACATACAGAATAACATATATTAGATTCTGGAAATATTCTTCAGGGATAACAAAATTAAATCTTAAAAGATAAGCTGCTGTTATTGAAAAAGCGCAAATGAACAGGTCAATAAGAAACACAACCCATCTTGGAGTATATGATTTCGGGAAATGAAACATTTATAAATGTGTATTTTATATGGTTTTAAATATTAAGAAAACGTCAAATCAAAAATAATTAAAAATATTGCAGCATGTGTAATTTTTAATCGTCTTTTATCAAAACAAAACTTAAATCTGAGATTATGA
The DNA here is from genome assembly GCA_030668615.1 of Bacteroidales bacterium. Lineage (GTDB taxonomy): Bacteria > Bacteroidota > Bacteroidia > Bacteroidales > UBA12077 > UBA12077. The sequence continues at coordinate 15,905 of DAOUTQ010000054.1, forward strand.
AAACAAAAGCATTGCAATTTTCAATATTGGCTTGTATAACTATATTTAGTTTTATGTCAATTTATGCATCTGGTAGCTCAATTCAGGATGTGAAAAAAGAAAATAGAAAAGTAGGTGATTTTAACGAGATCGGACTTTCCATCTCAGCAGATCTTTATTTATCGCAAGGAGCAACTAATGAGGTGGTAATTGAAGCTGATGATGATGTTCTCGAGAAAATTATAACGGAGGTTAGGGGAAATGAACTAATAATTAAATTTGAGAAATGGTATAATTATAAGGGTGCAGGTAAGATTAATGTATATGTAACTGCAAAGAATATTAATAAACTAGTAATTTCAGGTTCCGGTGATATTATTGCAAAAACCGCTATCAAAACTGATAGGATGGGTTTTGTGATTTCAGGAAGCGGCTCAATACTAATTGGCGATCTTGCTGTTAAAGATATTCATGCAATTATCTCTGGATCAGGAGATCTAAGAGTTGGAGGAAAGTCTGTTGCAAATGAACTTGATGTTACAATAACTGGCTCAGGAGGTTTTGATTCCAAGGGCCTTGAGTTTAAGGAAGCAGATTTTGTTATTACAGGCTCAGGCTCAATAAAAGCATTTGTTTCGGAAGAACTTGATGCAAACATAACTGGAAGTGGAAGAATTTATTACAAAGGGAAGCCTATTATTGATGCAAATATTACAGGAAGTGGAAAAATACGTAGTGACGATTAAATAAAATATTTAAATACAAAGGCAACGAAAGTTGCCTTTTTTTATTTTCTAATAATTTGAATTTCTCCGTTTGATTTTAACTTAATAATTCCTGAAGGTTCAGCTTTTGATAAATCATCCTGGCGCCATTTTATAGTATAATCAACGGCATTAATTATTTTCTCACTTATTTCTGAATAATTTTGCGGTGATGCTTCCCCACTTATATTTGCAGATGTAGAAACGATTGGTTTGCCAAACTTTGAAATTAATTTTTGAGTAAAAGTGTCTTTAGTAATTCTTATTCCAATACTTTCATCCGAAGGAATTAAGTTTTTGGCTAAGTTTTTGGCTCCAGAGTATATAATCGTAAGTGGCTTTTCGGTAAGATCAATAAGGTCCCATGCTATTTCTGGCATTTCCTGAACATAAGTAGAAATTTTATTTGGATTGTCGAGTAAAACCAACATGCTTTTCTGATCACTTCTCTGTTTTATTTTATAAATCTTATCAACTGCATTCTCATTTGTAGCATCGCATCCAATTCCCCAAATAGTATCTGTTGGGTATAAAATAATACCGCCCTGTTTTAATATTTCAATTGATTTGTTGATGTCAGGGACAAAATTATTTGTTGATTCCATATGGTGTGAAAGTTGTTTTGTTTTCAATTACTTGATTTAAATAATCCATATTTGTTTTATCACGTTTCAGTTTTTTATGATACAAATGATACTGTATTGCAATATGTTTTATAGATTTCACTTTTTTCCCTGCATTTCGTAATCTGTATTCAATATCAGTATCTTCTCCAACTGCCGGTTTTACATATCGTTCATCAAATCCGTTTATTTCCAGAATGTCAGACTTATGCAAAGAAAAATTACTACCAAGAACTCCTTTATCTTTTTTATTTATTTTTTTTCTAATATTACTGCTTTTGAAAAAAACGGCATTTTCTAAATGAGAACCGCCAATAATGGATTTTAATAACAAACCTAATATAGCAAACCTTTTTTCTAAAATACCATTTCTTACATTTTCGTATGTTAGTTTATCAGATATGAATTTAGAAAGATTAGACCTTCTTCCCGCTAATATTGTATTCTTAACTTTGTTTATTAAGTGTTCTTGAACAAAACTTTTATGAGGGATGCAATCCCCATCAATAAAAATAATATAATCTGTTTCAGAAGTTTTTACTGCTTTGTTCAGTATTTCATTTTTTCTCCAGCCTTTGTCTTCATGCCATACATGTTTTATTATCAATGAAGACTGATTAATGTACAGTTGTATTTTTTCAACAACCTCTTTTTTTGATCCGTCATCGGCAATAATAATTTCAAAATCCTTATTTGTTTGACGCTCAAATCCAGCCAAAACCAAATTTAAAAAACTAAAATTATTGTAAATTGATATTATTATTGTGGCTTTGATTTCTTCCATTATTTTATTATTCTCCTGAAAAAGTATTTAATATCTTTTAAAATGAATACCAGTCTCTTATAAATATTTTTCTCGCGATATTCTACTGGTAGAATCTTATTTACTCTATGTCCAACAAGGCGAATCCATGTTCTTGTTACTTTTCCGTCAACAGCGTCAATTATTGATCCGAAATCAAACAGTTGAATGTTTAAATTTTTTTCCCATAAGCGTTTTGCAACAACTTTTGTGGCAGCTCCTGCACTAACAATAACAATTTCAACATCAGAGCAATTATTTATAACATTTGGCCACCATTCATCAATACTACTATACGCACTTTTTGGAGGGACTTTAATATAATAGTCTATTTTTCCATAAAGTTTCTCTGCAGTGTTTTGATTTGTACTGCCAATAAACATCTTTTTTTTTGGTCTTACATATTTGTTGAAAAAGTCAAAAACTAGTTTGGGTCTGAAAACCGACAAGTAGTGAAAAGTTATAGGGTTGAAAAAAGATAACTGTAGTTCATTAAATAAATCCAGAATGTAGCTTTCAAGTTTTTCATTAAAACTATAATTAGCAAAAACTCCATTTGACATTCCTTTTTCATGAGGCATGTTAATAGCTAAGGCTTTAATGTAATTTTTATCCTGAATTGAAAATGCCTCTTTCATTTCTTTAATAAGTTCAGGTGAGTTAATTTGATTTCGCCTGCTCTTACCCATCATATCAAATACTTCACCATCACCAAATCTCAGAAAAAATACTTTTTCTTGTGATTTTAGTTTAGACTCTAAATAGGATAAAGTATCAAATGTAGATTTTGTAATAATTTTTTTCATTTCAGATGATTAGCATATGTAAAATTTAAGGTCGTGCTTAAATTATTTTTTCCTGAGAATATTATAATTTTTAAAACTAAAAATTGTTTTACGAAGAATGTAATTTTCAATAAAAGAAAGAAGTTTATATTTAAACTTTTCATGTTTAAATTTTTGGCGATCCTTATTACGTTTATATAATTTATCTTCCCAATTAAAGTTTTTGACTTTGTCATTCATTATTTCAGGATGCGTTCCTTTAAATTTTCTCATTTTACTAATATTGCCATAATCAAAATTAATTTTTTCCATTTTTTCTGCACCATTTTTCCCACGATGGTTATTTGCAAATGAAACAAGTTTCTTTTTCATTATGTGCGGAGGACGCACCCAACCATAATGATAAATGTGAGCATCTACTTTTGCAACATTTAATTTATATGTATTTTCCTGAACCCTGTAATTTAATCCATCAAACTCAGGAATTCTCCTGAAAGATTGAGCTGATTCCCAGCTGTGAATTTCAGGATCATTCCTTACAATTCTGATTTCGTGTTTATACCAGCTGTGCGAGTAGTGATAATGTTTGTAGTCTCCCCAGAAATGATAGTAATTAAACAATAATCCTTCAACTTCTTTATCTTCTAATAATTCTTCGCACCGTTTTCTTATTGCAGGAATATCTTGTTCATGAATAAGTTCATCGGCTTGTAAATAAATAAGCCAATCGCCAGTGCAGTTGTTTTTTGCAATGTCTGTTTGATGTGCGTGTTCCATACCTCTTGGGTACTTTTCTATATCCCAAACAGTATCAATTATTTTAATTTTATCAGATTTAATCTCATCGATTAATTTTCTGGCTTGATCATCAGCATCACTATCACCTAAAGCAACAACGAATTCATCAACCAAAGGAAGTGCCGACATTATGGATTCCTTAACCGGATAGCCAAGCTTTTCAGCATTTTTAGACATTGTAAAACCACTAATCTTCATTTATTCAAAATTTAAAATTCTTTACAAATATATTAATTGTCAAAAATAAGTGTTCTATATTTGTTTTTGTAAAAATACAATGAAATAATGATACAAGTTAGTGCTGTAATAATAACTTTAAATGAAGAAAGAAATATAAAAAGATGTCTTGAATCAATTTATAAAATTGTTGATGAAATAATTGTAATAGATTCTTTCTCAACAGATAAAACAAGAGAGATTTGTGAATCGTATAACGCAAAATTCTATGAGCACGAATTTCTTGGCTATTCAGCACAAAAAAACTACGGAATAAAAAAAGCAAAATATCCTTATATCTTATCTCTTGATGCAGATGAAGCATTGTCAAAAGAATTGCAGAAGTCAATAATCCTTTGATATCGCCCTCACAAACTGTTGGAATGATAGGTTTCTCTCCTGAATGATCTTCTGGGAAAGGCAAAAAGGCAGGTAATAAACAAGGAGTTATTCCA
>DAOUTQ010000118.1 GCA_030668615.1 Bacteroidales bacterium
CACTAATAAAAACTACTATGGAGCTCTTCGATCAATTGTACGAACGCAGAGTACTTGTACGATTAGTTGGAGTACGTTTCAGTCATTTACTTTCGGGCACATATCAAATGAATCTTTTCGAAGATACTGCCGAAATGGTAAATCTCTATCAGGCTATGGACCGAATTCGTAATCGGTACGGTCAAAATGCAATCAGGCGAGTTAATACGATGGGAACACGCGGAATAGGACAGATGGCAAATCCTTTTAACGGACAACCACCTATAATTCCAGCTCACCGGAGGATATAATTAATAATTTTTATCATGCAGCTTTTAACTTTTAACCTTTAACTAACAAACTTGTTACTAAATTGTCACACATATTACAGCTATAAATTTGGAACTATTTCCATTGAACAATTGGTGCAAGAAGCTAAAAGTAAAGCTTATGATTCAATTGTACTCTCAGATATCAATAATACTTCTGCTTGTCTTGATTTTATTCGTCAATGCGAAAAAGAGCAAATAAAGCCCATTTTAGGCATTGATTTCAGAAACGGAGTACAGCAGCAATATATTGGAGTTGCGCAAAATAACGCTGGATTTCAGCAGTTAAACGAGTATTTAACAGAGCATCTTCACTCTGGTCATGATTTTCCCAAAAAAGCACGGCATTTCACAGATACTTATGTTATTTATCCTTTCGGAGATATTGATTATCAGTCATTAAACCAAAATGAGTTTGTAGGAATAAAACCATCACAACTTAGTAAACTTATTTTTTCTGAATGGAAAACCCATCAGGATAAGCTCGTTATTTTGCAATCAGTAACATTTCGTCATAAGCGTGATTTCAATATTCATCGCTTATTGAGAGCGATAGATAAGAATGTCTTATTAAGTCGATTGTCTAAAACGGAAGAGGCAAATCCTGATGAGATCATGTTTTTAAACCAAGATATTCAGGAACTTTTTAAGGAATATCCACAAATAATAGAAAATACCAATAAGATAATTGAGACCTGCTCTATTCATTTCGAATTTAAAACATCAAAAAACAAGCAAACTTATACTGGTTCGAATGAAGAAGATTTTGAGCTTTTAATTCGCGAAAGCCACAAAGGATTAAAATACAGATACAAAGAACCATCAAGAGAAGTTCTTAAACGAATGGAAAAAGAGTTGAAAGTGATTAAGCAAATGAATTTTTGCTCTTACTTCCTAATTAATTGGGATATGGTTCAGCATGCACGAAGCAAAGGCTGCTATTATGTTGGTCGTGGAAGTGGTGCCAACAGTATGATTGCATATTTGCTGCGCATTACAGATGTTGACCCAATTGAGCTCGATTTGTATTTCGAGCGATTTATCAATCCTTCGCGAAACAGTCCACCAGATTTTGATATAGATTTTGCATCTCGCGATAGAAACAACATTACCAAATATCTATTCGACACGCATGGCTGGAATCATACAGCTTTGGTAGGTACATACATAACTTTCCAATTTAGATCCATGATTCGTGAAATAGGAAAAGTTTTTGGTTTGCCAGCTCAGGAAATTGAAAAACTACAAAGAACTAAAAACCTGAACGATGTAGATGAAATGGGGCAGTTGGTCTTAAAATATAGTAAGTTAATTCATGGTTTCCCAAGTCATTTAAGCGTTCATTCAAGTGGAATCATCATATCCGAAAAGCCCATAAGTGCTTACACTGCCACCATTATGCCACCCAAAGGCTTTCCAACAATACATTTCAGTATGCTCGAAGCTGAAGATATTGGTTTTGCTAAGTTTGATGTGCTTGGGCAGCGTGGATTAAGCAAAATTGAAGATGCAGTATCAATTATAGAAAACAATACAGGTAATAAGGTTGATATTCATGATTTAGAGCTATTTAAGAAAGATGAGAAAGTAAAAAATCTGTTAAAACAGGGAAAAACCATTGGCTGTTTCTATGTTGAATCGCCTGCAATGCGCATGCTGCTTACAAAGCTTGAAGCTGATGATTATATCAGGCTTGTTGCAGCCAGTTCAATTATTCGCCCGGGAGTTGCCAAAAGTGGCATGATGCGAGAGTATATCCTACGATATCGCCATCCGGAAAGGAGAGAAGTAGCCCGAAAAGAAATGCCGGAACTATATGATTTACTGGAAGAAACATACGGCGTTATGGTTTATCAGGAAGATGTGATTAAAGTTGCTCACTATTTTGCAGGACTTACACTTGCCGAAGCTGATGTTTTACGTCGTGGAATGTCTTGGAAATTCAAGCAACGTAACGAGTTTGGCAAGATTAAAGACAAGTTTTTTTCCAATTGTAAGGAAAGACAATACCCATTTCATATTGTACAAAGAGTATGGACACAGATTGAAAGTTTTGCTAATTATGCCTTTTCCAAAGGTCATTCAGCTTCTTATGCCGTTGAAAGTTATCAGGCTTTGTATTTAAAAGCTCACTATCCACTGGAATATATTGTAGCTACAATCAATAATGGAGGCGGTTTTTATCGTAAAGAGCTATATGTACACGAAGCACGCATGCACGGAGCACAAATAGAACCGCCTTGCATTAATAATAGCAACCAAATCTCAATTATTCACAGAAATGTGATATTTCTTGGCTTGAATTTAATTGAGAATCTTGAAACTAATACCGTAAAAAGCATATTAACAGAGCGTTACACAAATGGAAATTTCCTGAATCTGCGAGATTTTATGAAGCGAGTTCCGGTTTCGCTTGAGCAATTGATTATTCTCCTTCGTATTAATGCTTTTCGTTTTACCGGAAAATCAAAAAAAGAATTACTCTGGGATGCACACTTTATTCTAAAAAAAGATAAAAGAACAAAACCTGCAAAGACCTTATTTAATGAAAAACCTAAGGAATTCAAGCTGCCTGGACTGTACTCACATCCTTTGGAGCCTGCTTATGACGAGTTGGAGATTATTGGTTTTTCATCAAGTATATCGCCATTCAAACTAATTGAAAATTTACCAAAAACCCACTTACTTGCAAGTAACCTAACAAGGCTAATTGGTAAACAGGTTGAAATAGTTGGCTATTTGGTTCATGTTAAGGGAACACGCACAGGTGGTGGTAAATATATGAGCTTTGGCGTATTTGTCGACTTGGAAGGACATTGGATTGATACAGTTCAATTTCCAAATATTACTGCACAATATCCATTTCGCGGACCAGGCTGCTATTTAATTAAAGGTAAGGTGGTTAGCGAGTTTGGTTTTATTAGCATTGAAGTTTATGAGTTGCATAGACTTGCAAATATTAACATGGAAGAACCATCAACCAGACTAAAGAAGCAGTTAGCGTAAAAGTTTAAGTAAAATGTATTAACAAATGATTATAAAAGAGTTATACAGAAACAATAGTGTGAAAATATTTGCTTTCAATGAGCAAGCTGAGCTTGAATTACCATTTTTCGAAACTCAAATACCTGCCGGATTTCCATCACGAGCAGATGCTCAGAAAAGCTTCGCAGGCAAAACTCAGTTGCAAATATCCTAACCGTATTTATTCATACTGACACATTTAGCGTTGACGAGTATCATTATTTATCAAAAACAATTAAACTTGAAGTTTCTACTAATAGTCAAATGGAATTAGTCAAGTTAGCTTTAAAAGGGCTTAAAACTATCTATAGAAACGATTTAAGGTACAAAAAGGCCGGAGTTATGGTTTCAGCGCAAACAATGTTCAAAAAGGCTTGTTTAATAGTATTGATATAGATGCTGGTAAGCTGTTATCAGAAACAACAGATCATATTAATCGAAAATACGGCCGAGAAAAAATAAAATTTGCAATTCAGGGCGATGGAAAAGAATGGAAGCTAAAACAAGAGATGCTTTCGGGCAAATATACAACTCAATGGAATGATATAATAAGAATAAATACTACAATCAATTAACACACATCAATTTTATATAATCAACTCATTATTTTTAAAAGATTCCAAAAATTGAAATAGTTTATTTTTTTCTAAGTTTAAGGAATATTCTCCCGCAGTTTTCTTCAATTGCATGAAAACAATGCTTTTTATATGATTTATATAAACCATTCAGCATCATTCGGTTGTTTAATAGAAATAGTTTGTTCTTTAATAATCTTTTAATGAAAAATAAACGCCAATTTTTCTTCTCAAAGAATATTTCTTCTTCCACATTGAATTTTTCCAGAAAATATTTCTTCAGATTATCTGATGAAAAATGCTGATAATGCTTTTTTGATACAGGTTTATTCTGATGTGGAACAGTAAGAAGTAATATCCCATTATCATTCAACAGATTGCTTAATGCACTAACAAAATCATCACAAATTGCAGGAGGAATATGTTCAAAAACTTCAATAAGAGTCAAAATATCGAACTTTTCTTTAATATCATCATTTATAATATCTGCTTTAATAAAATTGAGTGAAGGATTTAATCCTTTTGCCAGATTAATCGCCCTTTGTGAATAATCAATGCCTAAAACTTTTTTATCAGTGTATTTTTCCGAAAACTCTTTCACAAGTCGCCCGTCACCAGTACCAATATCAGCAACAGATTTAAACTCAATATCATTAAGTTTGGTAAAAAGAAATTCGATAGTACTTTCGTAATTAATCCCAAAACCCGAAAAAACTGCTGTGGAAAATCCACCTTTATACTTTGATACATAATGGTTTGGGAAACTATATTGATTTTCCTGCTCTCTTTGATTTAGTGATAATTTCTCACTCATATTTTTATCTGTAATGTTTTTGTTAAATAATCAAATTCATAGTTGATAAAAATACACATTAAACAACACAATTGTTAAAAAATTAGAAATACATTTTTAAATGATAAATATCTCTCATAAAGAATCATTTACATGATTATCTTAATATAAAATAGAATTACTAAATTAACTATTCTGGGAGATAGAAAATAATGGAAACTAAAACAAGAAATGCTTTTAGGAAAGAATAGAACTCAATAGGATGACATTATAAAAGTAAAATGCTAATTGAATAAAATAACCTTGAACTTTATACTTTGTACTTTTATCTTTTAACTTGTAAAAATGTGTTTCTATTACTGTTTGACAAAGAAGAATCCATCGAAACTTATAGAAAATAAGATCGTTAAGGAAGAGTAATTAAGTTTATTTAACGATACGTTTCTGGTTAATGGGTTTGATAATCCTGCAATGCCTATAATTACAGATGATAAACCAGGTGAAATATTAAATACATATTCAGTAATTACTGTTGAAGCTAATGAATTTGTAGGTAAAATTCATAATACCAAAAAACGAATGCCATTAATTTTGGAACCCGAATACGCTTTAAAGTGGATTAATAAAAATATAACTCAAGAAGAAATAATTCGCCTCTTGAAACCTATTAAATCTGAAAAGATGAAGGCACATACAGTTAGAAAATATATTCCCGTAAAACCAAATGATTCAGATAATAAAGATGTAATTGCTTACTATTATTACCCCGAAATGGTTGATTTATTTTACAGTAACAATAAAACATGAATAATAATTATTATTACTATATGTAACTATATTACTATATGTAACTATATTACCGTTTGAACGTATATGAAAATAAAAATAAAAACTTATAACTATGACACAAACCGATACACTTTTAAAAGTAGTTTTAGAAAAAAGTTATGCTTTAGTAACTTATAACCCTGTATTAAAAATAGGAAAAGTTGAATGGAAAGCTAAAGCGAGTTCTGAAGAATATCAGGACGCTATTATTTCATTAATTGAATATGCCGAAAAACATCCTGTTCATTATTATTTAGCAGATATTACAAAACAAAGTGTAGTTTCTCCTGAAGATAGAAAATGGTTTGAAAATATAATGGTTCCAAAGGCCATGGGAATGGGCTTAAAAAAGGCTGCAGTTATATTTGACGGAAGTGTTTTTAAAAAGTACTATATAAATATGATCCTTCAGGTTACAAATAAACTTGGCTTACCTTTAAAATTGTTTAATCAGGAAGAAAATGCTATTCAATGGTTAATAAAAGATTAAATAATACACATAAATTACATTTAGGGTCGCAACAGAAATGTTGCGATTTTTTATTGCGTTATTAAAAAAAGAAATCTACAAAAGGTTATTATTCACGATTAAAACTAATTGTTTACATCTAATTTCTATCTTTGTAATCTAATTGATTATTATATGAAATTTGAAGAGTATCGCATTGCTGAAGGAATAAAAACCAGTATTTCTAAACTTGGCTTTAAAAAACCCACAGATATACAATATAAAGCTATTCCACCTATATTAAAAGGAGAGGATGTTTTAGCTATTGCACAAACAGGAACTGGTAAAACAGCAGCTTTTGCCATACCTATTTTGCACATTTTACAAGAACGTAAAATAAAAGGCCGACCAGATGGAGTAAAGTGTCTTGTAATGGCTCCAACACATGAATTAGCCTTACAAATTGATTCTGTTTTTAAAACATTAGGTAAACATACAAGAATATCTTCATTTTGTATTCATGGTGGAGTTGATCAGCAGCCTCAAATTGATCAACTTAATAAAGGAGTTGATGTATTAATTGCTACTCCAGGCAGAATGTTCGACTTGGTAAGTCAGGGAGCCTTATTATTAAAAAGAGTGGAGATTTTAGTTCTTGATGAAGCCGATCACATGCTTGATTTAGGTTTTATTAAAGATATCAACGATTTAATGCGGCATCTTCCAAAAAAAAGACAAACTCTTTTCTTTTCGGCAACCATTAACGAAAAAATTAAAAACTTAGCTTATTCATTGGTTACCAATGCAATTCGTATACAAATTTCACCTGAGGATCCGGTTGCAAGAAACATTGAGCACGCGGTAGCTTTTGTAGAAATGGACGATAAACGTTTCTTTTTAGAATATCTTGTAAATGATCATCCTGATAAGAAAATATTGGTTTTTGTAAGAACCAAAGTGCGTGCTGAGCGAATAAAAGGTGCCATGGAAAGAGTTAGTATAATATCTGACACAATTCATAGTGATAAATTGCAGGAAGATCGGGAGCGAACCATGCTAAGTTTTAGAAAAGGTGAACTAAAAATCTTAATTGCTACAGATGTTAGTGCCAGAGGAATTGATATTCCGAATGTAGAATACGTTGTAAATTATGATTTACCAGAAACTTCGGAACATTATGTGCATAGAGTGGGTAGGACAGGACGAGCCAGTCAAAAAGGACAAGCAATCTCATTTTGTAGTGATGAAGAAAAGGAGCTTTTAGAAGAAATAGAGAATAATTTAGGTAAGCCAATTCAACGAATAGTAATATCTAAGAATGATTATCAAAATACCTTAAGCTTTACTGAAGATAAATCAGAAGACTGGAAAAAGCTTTTAATAGAAGATGAAGAAGGAGAAAAAATAAGAAAAAAGAAAAGGAAAAAATCAAAACGATAAAAAACTACACAATTATATTGCGTAAGATGCTTAATTACTGTGTAGTAGAAGTAATTCACTACAATTATAAGTTGTTTTAAAATAAATTCCATTTAAAATTAAAATATACATATATTTGCATCTACATAATTAGATATTTAATATGGAATTTAAAAAACTTGAAATCAAACCCGAATCAAGCTGGATTAAGCGAACACTTAGTTCAAAGCACTTAAAAAAATCCTTCATATATACCATAATTGGTGCAGCAGTTGGCTTTCTATATTTTTACTTAAGCGAAGGAAAAAATATGGATGTACTTCAATCGGGTGATATTATACAAAGTATGCTTGTTGGCGGGTTTTTTGGTTTCTTCATAACAAATAGTCCTTGTGCAAGGAATAAATGCTAAGTATAAATATCATTTTTATCTTAATTCTTAATCCTATTCCAAAACTAAATTGTTTGTATTTCATAGTTAAATTTCTTGCGTCCAATTTATAACACGCGTTCAAATTCTATGCGGGGTTTATTCACTGTTCTCATGAAAACACTCCTATGAGTTAATCATTTCATTCGTAAGACCGCTTCGATTAGTTTGTTGGTTTGCTGACTAAGTTTTATCTTAGTAAAGTTGTTCAGCAGTGTATAAAGGAACACAGCAGCTTAACTACGGACCGTTAACTTCTCCATAAAAAACAATGAAAAGAAAAATCGAATTACTGGCACCTGGTGGAGATATTGATTCCATAAAAACTGCAATTCTAACGGGGGCTGATGCTGTTTACTGTGGTTTGAATAAATTTAATGCCAGAAACAGGGCTGCAAATATAAGCTTTGAAGATTTGCAAGGGATTTTAAGACTGGCGCATAAAAACAGTTGCGAAGTTTTTCTAACCCTTAATATCATTGTACTGGATAGTGAGATCCCAGCACTTATTAAGTTGCTGAATAGATTGGTTAATACAAATATTGATGGTGTGATTGTTCAGGATTTAGGACTTTTTTATCTATTATCTAAATATTTTATAGGTCTCAAAATACATGCATCTACACAACTTACTACCCATAACAAAGGTCAGATTCAGTTTTTAAGTAATTTGAATGCACAGCGGGTTAACCTGTCAAGAGAGTTAAATATTCACGAGATAAAAGACTTAACTGTTGTTGCACATAAAAACAATGTCTTAACAGAAGTATTTGTTCATGGTTCCTATTGTATCTCTTTTTCAGGTATCTGTTATATGAGTTCTGTTCATGGAGGGAGTTCTGGCAATCGTGGTCAGTGTAGTCAACCATGTAGAGACAGATATATAAAAACTCCTGCTGGCAAAGATTATCCTCTTAACCTTAAAGATAATTCAGCATATTTTGATTTAAAGGAACTGTATGATGCTGGGGTTGACTCATTAAAAATTGAAGGAAGAATTAAGGAATTTGAATATGTATATACTATAGTGAATTCATGGAGGAAGCAAATTCGTAGTTTTTATGACAACAATAGTCTGATTAATGATAATAGTGATCTTTACAAGGTGTTTAACCGGGATTTCTCAAATTCATTTTTAAAGGGAGATATTAGTAAAGATATGTTTATTGATAATCCAAGGAGTCATTCAACCAAATACCTTTCTGAGCTTAATAATTATTCTTCTAATGATAAAATGATTAAGGGACAAACAGAACTTTATGAAGAAAAAGAAAATCTCAGAACTGATATTAAAAATAAAATTGATCAAATTAGTATTGCTAAAATTCCATTAACAATAAGCATTTTGGGTGTGAGTGGCGTGCCATTAAAAGTATCTGTAAAAACTCCTGACACATCCTTTGATGTGCTCTCTGAAGTTAATTTGGTAGATGTTGGTACAGAAGCCTTAAGTTATGAGATGATACTTAAAAGGCTAAAAGCAATAGATGATACGGAATTTTACATAAAGCACATGGAGCTCTATCTTGATACTGATTTATATCTACCTTTTAAAGAACTCACTTCAATTAAAAAAAGGTTGCAATTCATCTTAAATGGTTCAAAAGAAATTGTTTCTCCAGTTATTGTTCCCGTATTAAAGAAATCAAACAACAAAAACACTAAGCCAACCCTTTCTGTTTTAATATCCTCGCATAAAGATATTAGTCTTTGTAATAATACCTCTGCAGATATCTATTTTCAGCTTCCGAATAGTTTCAAGAATGAAAATGGAAATGTAAAAGATCTTTTTATTAAAAATAAAAAACTAACACCTTGGTTTCCATCCATTTTAATAGGCGTAGACTATATTGCTGCGGTAGAATTTCTTCATCAGCTGCAGCCAAAACTCATTGTAACAAATAATACAGGAATTGCTTTTGAAGCTAATAAAAATGGGATTCCATGGATCGCAGGACCTTACCTTAATATTGCTAATTCCTATAGTCTATTATGTTTACAAGAAAATTTTAATTGTATTGGTTCATTTCTTTCAAATGAAATAAATAAGCAACAGCTAAAGTCAATTAAAAAGCCTGATAATTTCAAACTATTCTTTAGTATTTATCAACCTATTGTACTAATGACGAGCAGACAATGTTTGTTTCATCAGGTAAGTGGATGTGAAAAAAATAAAATAGACGATAGCTGTATTCAACAATGTGAAAAGTCTTCAGTAATTACAAATTTGAAAAAGGAGTCTTTCTTAATTGTGAAAACAAAAGGAAACTATCACAGTGTCTATAATGCGGCTAATTTACTGAATACAGATATTGTTAAAGACATACCTGATCTCTTTTCCAGTTTTTTCATTGATTTAAGGGATATTAAAACTGAAACCGAAATTGAGATGGATAAAGCAAAATTAATTAAGCTTTTTGAAAATCATCTTAATGGAAATTCTGAATCAACACAGCAACTCAAACACATTATTCATCCATCAATTAACAATCAGTATAAGGAAGGTATCTAATTACACTTTTAAAATAAAAGGGATATTAAGTTTAGATAGATTTTGCTTTTATTCGGCTTAAAAACTATAGAATAGGGGGCTTTTCAATTCGAATACTAATTTTTTAATTCAATTACGGAAACAATGTTCGAAAAATCAGTATTACAATAAATCAAATACGATTTTTTGAGATTTGTAAGTATTTCTTTTAACTTTTTCTCAGATAGCTCAATAAAAACTTTTTTCAAATCTGAATACAATTCATTAAACGTACAAATTTTATTTTCAAGAGCTTTTAGAACATATCCGTATTCAGGTTCACCAAACACGATATTTTCTATTTCAATATCATTGCAATATTCTGTATAATAAAATATGCCGTAGTTCTCTTGAATTTTGTACGAAAACGTATTGTTTTTATAATGATTTTCAATTTCAATTAGTTTATCCCATTCTTTAACGTTATCTGGTACATTCTTCTCATATCTGAATAAATGGAAACGATCTTTACTCTTTGAAAAATAGTCTGGCAATAAATATGTTATATCATCAGTGTTATATTTATTTATATCATCATCCGACATTAAAGAGTAGTATTTTGTCATTGATGAAAGCACTAAATTCACGTATATATGCGAAAATGAAACTATACTATTATTGTAAAAAAATCGTAAAAAATGTAGATTATTTATGCATTCCTGAACATCATCTTCTGTTTCTTC
>DAOUTQ010000219.1 GCA_030668615.1 Bacteroidales bacterium
CGAAATACAGTTTAATCAGGAAATAAATGCGCAATATTATGGTGCAGCAGCAGTAGCTGTTGGGAATGCAAATCGCATTAAAAAAGACATAAAACTTACAGTTACCATTGCATTAATAGTGCTATTGGTATTTATGAGTTTATTTTTCAGGAAGAAAAGTATTTTCCTAATTTTATTTCTTCCTGCCATTTTTGGTGGTAGTTTATCCTTAGCAATTCTTTATTTGATAAAAGGATCAATATCTGCAATATCGCTTGGAATTGGATCTGTACTTCTTGGAATCACTGTCGATTATTCATTACATCTGTTTACACATTATCGAAGTATAGGTGATGTGAAAAAAGTAATGAAAGATATTACAACTCCTGTCTTAATGAGCACCTTAACAACAGCTTCTGCATTCTTGTGTTTGCTCTTTGTTAGCTCAAAAGCATTGCAAGACTTAGGAATGTTTGCAGCAATTAGTGTAGTTGTAGCTGCTCTTTTTTCATTAATTGTGCTTCCGCACTTTCTGAAGAAAAAGGATTTTGACAAAGTACAAGAAAAAAACAAAAAATCAATCATCGAAAGAATTACATCTTATCCATTCGAAAAAAACAAATATTTAATTCTGGTAATAGTTGCATTTACAATCGTTGCCATGTTTTTCTCGGGTAAAACTTCTTTCGATGGAGATATGGATAAAATGAGCTATTTATCGGAAGATTTAAAAGCAGCAGAAGATAATCTGAATAAAATAGCAAATGTAACGCTCAAATCAGTTTATCTTATTAGCACTGGAGATGATCTGCAAGAGGCATTAATGAATAGCGAAAAAGCAATTCCTGAGCTTGAAAAACTAAAACAAAAAAATGTCATAAATCAATATACATCAGTAAGCAAAATTTTAATTTCAGATTCGCTTCAGAAGGAAAGAATCAAGAAATGGAATGCATTTTGGACTCCTGAGAAAGTAAATCAATTGAAATTAAATCTTCATGCTTCTGGAGAAAAGTATAAATTCAAATCAGATGCTTTTTCATCATTTTATGAGCTATTTGAAAAAGATTTTAAAACAGTCAAACAAGAAGATTTAGGTGATTTACGTAAGCTCTTTTTAAATGAATATATAACTGAACACGATGATATCACTACAATTGTAAGCATTCTAAAAGCAGATGAAACAAACAAACCAATCATATATAAATCATTTGAAAATGATAACAAGCTTGTTGTTTTCGACAAGAAATATATGACAGACAATCTGGTTCGTGTTCTTAAAGATGATTTCAATTTACTTGTTAAACTATCACTGGGAATTGTTTTCGTAATCCTGTTATTATCATTCGGAAGAATTGAATTAGCCTTATTAACTTTTATTCCAATGGCTATTTCGTGGATTTGGACATTAGGTTTAATGGGAATATTCGGTATAAAGTTTACAATCTTCAACATCATTATTTCTACTTTCATCTTTGGATTGGGAATCGATTACTCGATTTTCATTATGAGAGGAATGCTTCAGGAATATAAATATGGAACTAAAAATCTTAACTCTTACAAAACGTCCATTTTACTTTCAGCAATAACTACTGTAACTGGAATTGGAGTTTTAATTTTTGCTAAACATCCAGCCTTGAAATCAATGGCATTGTTATCAATTATTGGAATACTTTCAGTAATTATTATTTCTTATACAATAGAACCTGCATTATTTAAACTATTCATCCTGAATCGCAAGAAGAAAGGAAAAATCGCTTTTTCATTTCAAGAATTAATAAACTCAATTATTGCATGGAGTATATTTATTTTAGGATCAATTTATATTACTATTTTAGGCTTCATATTATTTGATATTTTCAGAATTAAGAATAAAAAAATTAAGCGTGTTCTTAATTATTCAATAATGTTTTCAACCAAGGCATTATTTTATGGAATGTTTAATATTCGTAAAAAGATTATAAATCCTAATAAAGAAAAGTTTAAAAAACCTTGTGTAATAATTTGCAATCACCAATCGCATATCGATTTAATTTACAATATGTCCATGAGTTCTAAAATCATTATTCTTACTAATGATTGGGTTCAAAAAAGTAAAATTTATGGAAAACTTGTTCAACTTATAGATTTTTATCCTGTAACTGATGGTTACGAGGCCTTAATTCCAAAGCTAACTGAAAAAGTAAAAGATGGATACTCTATTTTAGTTTACCCTGAAGGTACCCGAAGTTCAAATTATAAAATGAAAAGGTTCCATAAAGGAGCATTCTATTTAGCAGAAAAACTTAATCTGGATATTTTACCAATTGTATTGCATGGTGCCGGTTACTGCATGACAAAAGGCGATGATTTATTGGTTAAAAACAGCACGATTACTGTTAAATATTTAGATCGAATAACTCCAGAAAATAAAAATTATGGAGAGAATTATTCAGAAAGAGCTAAAAAAATAGGACAATACTTTAGGGGAGTATATAGTCAAATGCGATTAGAACTTGAAGACACAGCAAAAAACAGGAATCAACTAATAAAAAACTATTTATATAAAGGACCAATTTTAGAATGGTATCTGAAAGTAAAGCTCAGGTTAGAAAAAAACTACGAATTATTTAATGATTTAGTACCTCGCAAAGGTAAAATCTATGACATTGGATGTGGTTACGGTTATCTTTCCT
This sequence comes from Bacteroidales bacterium, assembly GCA_030668615.1. Classification (GTDB taxonomy): domain Bacteria; phylum Bacteroidota; class Bacteroidia; order Bacteroidales; family UBA12077; genus UBA12077. The sequence continues at coordinate 2,655 of DAOUTQ010000219.1, forward strand.
ATATGCTTCATTTCATTTCTGAAGACAGAATAGTTACAGGAATTGATCACGACTCAGAAAAAATATTGGTTGCGAATAATTGCCCATCGAAGAATGAAAAAATAAATTTCGAAAGTGCCGATATTACTAAATACAATTTTGAACCAGCTGATGTTTTCTTATTTAGTGATGTACTGCATTATATTCCAAAAGAAGATCAGGAAAAAGTAATTTCAAACTGTATTAATAACCTGAATGATAATGGAATGATTATTATTCGTGATGCCAATACAAAACTGAAAGAAAGACATAAAGGAACTCGTTTTACAGAGATATTCTCAACTAAAATATTTGGTTTTAATAAAACTAAAAGTGAATCAAAAGAACTATATTTTGTATCTTCAGATGATATTTTCGAGATATTTAAAAAACATAATATGGAAGTTGAAATTGTTGATCAAACAAAATTAACTTCTAATGTGGTATATATAATTAAAAAACAAAAGTAATATTCACCCCTATTGTCCCCTCAAGTGGACACAGTTTTATTCTCCCTTGAGGGAGATGTCCGAAGGACAGAGGGTGAATTTAAAGAAATAACACTTCGACAGGCTCAATGTGACAGCTATTTTATTGTTTGTTGTCATCTTGAGTTTATCGAAAGGTAGACAACAACATTTAAAGAATAAGAAATAAAAAATGCCAAAATACGATGTAGTTATTATTGGAAGTGGATTAGGCGGTTTGCTATGCGGTAATATTCTTAGCAAAGAAGGATTGAATGTTTGTATTCTGGAAAAACAGCATCAGTTTGGTGGTAATTTGCAAACCTTTAAACGTGATGGAAAAACCTTCGATACAGGAATTCATTACGTTGGTGGATTAGGAAAAGGTCAAAATCTGCATCAATACCTTAAATATGTTGGAATTATTAATGATCTAAAAATTCATCAACTGGATCAAAATGCATTTGATAAAATTAATTTCGAAGGGAAAACTTATTCATATGCTCAGGGATTCGA
>DAOUTQ010000099.1 GCA_030668615.1 Bacteroidales bacterium
TCAAACGCTTGGGTTTCCTCTTGATACTGTAATTGAGTTATCAGATTCAATAATTGTTAATATTGATTTTATGGATCAAGATCCTTTGACAGATATGGCTTTGAAAAACAGACCTGAAATGGATATGGTAGGCAATTTGATTGCTATGGCTGAGTCTGGTGAGAAAATTATGAAATCAAGATATCTTCCAAATATTGGACTAACAGCAAATTACTTGTTTACAAATCCAAATCCATATAACGGATTTGAGAAGGAATTTGGAGGCGACTGGAATTTGGGCCTTGTTGTAAACATTCCAATATATCATTGGGGCGACAAGAGGCATAGTTTAAACGCAACACAACACAAAACAAACGCATTTAGAATACAGTATGAAGAAACAAAAGAGTTAATTAGTCTTGAAGTTCAGCAAACTCGTTTTAAGTATTCCGAATCATTAAAAAAAGTTGAGATGACAAGAATTTCATTACAACAAGCTCAGGAGAACTTAAGAATGACCAAAGATAGTTTTGAAGAGGGAATTTCAAAAACGAGAGATTTGCTTGAAGCACAAACGATGTGGCAGAGTGCTTATTCAGAATTTATAGAAGCAAAAACAGAAAATAAATTGTATGAGTCTGAAATTTTGAGAGTTTCAGGACAATTAAGAAATTAAATAAAAGACGATGAAAACGAAATCTATTTTTTTAGCAATTATAATTTTAGCTTTTGCATGCACAGAGCAAAAAAGCGAAATAAAACAAAGCGAAACTAAAATTCCCGTAACAGTTACGAAAACGATTGAAAAAGAATTTTATTCAACACTTGATTTTTCAGGAACTGCATTTGCAAACAAGGAAGCTAATTTAGGAACAGCTATTCCTGGTAGAGTTGAGAAAGTGTATTTTGTAGAAGGGAAAAATGTTAAGAAAGGAGAATTGTTAGTTGAATTATCATCAGAATTATTTATGCAAGCTCTTATCGAAAGAAATACTTTGCAAAAAGACTTTGAAAGAGTAACCAGATTAAGAGAAAAAGGAAGCCTGAGCGAACAGGATTTCGATCATGTAAAAGCGAGATATGAAGCTTCGGTTGCAAAAACAGAAATGTTAAAGAAAAATTCTGAAATACGTGCTCCTTTTTCAGGAACAATTGTTGATTATATTGTGAACGAAGGTGAGAATTATTTATTTGCACCCAGTCTAAAGATTGGATATTCAATGACTTCAGGTATTGTTAAGTTAATGCAACTAGATATACTCATGGTTGAAGTTGATGTAAATGAAAAAGATTTATCAAAACTAAGAATTGGACAAAAAGCTGAATTGGTATTTGATGCATATTCAGATAGAAAATATGAGGGAACGATAGCAAAAATTGACCCGATACTTTCAACTATTACCCGAACAGCAAAAGCAAGCATACAAATAAAAAATAGTGATTATTTAATTAAACCAGGTATGTATGCAAATGTAAGCATTGAGCTGCCAAAACAAAAAGCTGTTTTTGTTCCTGCTCAGTCAATATACAGACAGCCTGGAACAGCGAATGATTTTGTGTTTGCTATATCCGAAAATATAGCTAAAAAAGTTGCTGTAAGCCGATTGTATAATATTGAAGATAATGTTGCCGTTGATGGAATTAATCCTGATGTTATTATTGCAGTTGCCGGAAAAAACAAACTGAATGAGGGAACCCAAGTAGTAGTAAAACAAGATTAGATAATCGTTTTAAAAAATTATTAATATGAAATTGCCTAAAATAACAGTAAACAGGCCTATTGCTACAACAATGGTTTTTATTGCTGTTTTATTATTTGGTATAATATCATTGCAAAGGCTTCCTCTGGATATTATGCCCGAAATGGAAATTCCTTCATTAACTATAATGACAATATATCCAGGTGCTTCGGCTAATGAAGTTGAAGAGCAGGTTACTAAACCAATAGAGGAAATATTAGCCGGAACACAAGGATTAAAGGATATTAAGTCTAATTCCCAAGAGAATGTTTCTTTTATTTCTCTGCAATTTGAGTGGGGAATAAATACAACCGATGCCGCAAATGACGCAAGAGACTTGTTAGAGCTTACTAAAAGAAAACTTCCAGATAATGCTGAAAATCCCATTATTTATAAAATAAACTCTTCCATGTTTCCGATACTTGTTTATGGTATTACTGCAACGGAGAATTATTATGGAATAAATAATATTATTAAAGATGAAGTAGCCGGACCTTTACAAAAAATAAAAGGTGTTGGTTCAGTTGTATATATAGGACAGCCCGAAAGAGAGATTGCCATAAACATTGATCCTAAAAAAATATCTGCCTATGGAATTTCTATTGGTCAGGTAGCAGTAATTCTACAGGCAGAAAACATAACAGTGCCTGGTGGAAATGTTAAAGTAGGAAAAACTGATTTTGCTGTTAAAGTTCCCGGACAGTTTGAAAATATTCAACAAATAGGTGATATAGTACTGATAAATTTTAATAATAAAGTTATCAGATTAAAAGATATTGCAGAAATAAAAGACGGATACAGGGAAAAAGATGAATTTGCAAGATCTAAGGAAGGTCTTGGAGTGGCTTTATTGATTCAGAAACAGTCTGGTGTAAATACAATGGAAGTAGCTAATGCTGTTCGTGATAAAATGGAAGAAATCGAAGGGAATCTTCCAAATGACATGAATGTATTTGAGATAATGAATACAGATGAGCTTATAGTTCAGTCAATTAGCAATCTTACAAAGACATTATGGTGGGCTTTGTTTTTTGTAGTATTAGTTGTTTTTGCATTTCTTCGTGAGTGGAAGTCCAGTTTAATAGTTTTTGTTACAATTCCATTTTCAGTGATTTTTGCTTTTATCGTAATGTTTATTATTGATTATACTATTAATATATTTTCCTTAATGGCTATTGTAATTGCAATTGGAATGGTTGTGGATAATGCTATCGTTGTTCTTGAAAACATAACTCAACATATTGAGCAGGGATCGAGACCAAAGCAGGCTGCTGTATTCGGAACCGGAGAAATGGGAACAGCAATTACTGCATCTACATTAACTACTTTAATGGTTTTTATTCCAATGATTTTTGTTGGAGGTGTTGTTGGCTTGTTGTTTAAGCAGCTTGCAATTATTACATCTGTAACAATGATTGCTTCTTTAGTTACAGCATTATCACTAACTCCAATGATTTCTTCAAAATTACTTAAAGGAGCAAAAATCAAAAAAAGTGAACGAAAAAAATCTGCATTTTATAATCAAACAGAAAAAATATTTGTATCTCTTGAAAGTAATTATAAAAAAGCATTAAGCTGGTCTTTAGATCATAAATTCTTGACAATATTTTTTGCACTTCTTCTTTTAGTTGGGAGTATATTTTTAGGAAAAAACATGGGTTCTGATTATATCCCGGAATTTGATGCAGGCGATTTAGTTCTTGTGTTTGAAACGGAAGTAGGCACAAGTGCAGAAGAAACAGATCGTATTGCTCAAAAGGTAATGAATATATATACTGAAGAAGTTCCGGAAATGGTTCCCGGATCATTATCATCGATAACAGGACAAACCGATGGAGGAACTCTTAAATCTGTAGGTTTTTCAGAAGGTAAAAATATAAGTACTGTTTTGGCACATTTAATATTACCCGATAAAAGAGATCGCTCCGCAAAAGAAATTGGTGAAGTATTACGAAAGCGCGTAGCCGAAATTCCTGAAATTGATAAGTTTCATGTTACTGCAGGAAGTATTCTTTCTGAGGTAATTACCGGAAGCATTAAACCCGTTGAAATTGAAATAACAGGTTTAAATTATGATGAAATTAACCAATTTGCAAGAGAGTTATACAACAAATTAATAGATGTAAAAGGACTTGCTGATGTTCAAACAACTATTGATGATGGTAAGATGGAAATGCAAATCAATATTGATAAGCAAAAAGCATCGTCGATGGCCTTGAATACTGCAATGATAGCTTTACAGGTACGACAAAGTATTTTTGGCGCTGAAGCTGGAAGTTATAGTGAATTGGGAGATGATTATAAAATTAATATACGTTATGCTCCGGAGTATCGTCAGAAAATTGAAGATCTGTCGGATATAATGATTACTAATTTGAGAGGAAAACAAATACCTGTTTCAGCAATTGCAGATATTAAGCCAGGAATGGCTCCAATGGTTATTGATCATAAATCTCAACAAAGAATCGTAAAAGTAATGGCTTCTCTTGATGGAATATCTCTTGGTGAAGCTGCTGTTGAGGTTGAAAATATTCTAAGTGAAATAGTTGTACCTGAAAATATCGATGTTGATTTGGCAGGGCAATTGGTTGAGCAAGATGAATCTTTTGACGATTTATATTTAATACTTTTTATAGGTATTTTCCTGGTTTATATGGTAATGGCAGCACAATTTGAGTCTTTTAAAGATCCGTTTATTATCATGTTTGCTATACCGTTTACAATTGTTGGAATTGTTTTCGCATTTTTCGTAACCGGATTAACTTTAAGTGTTACAACCTTTATTGGAATAATAATGTTAATGGGAATTGTTGTAAATAATGGTATTGTTTTGGTTGATTACACAAACTTGCTTAGAAAAAGAGGCTATAGTTTAAAAGATGCCATACTTGAATCGGGAAGATCAAGAATGCGACCTGTGCTAATGACCTCATTTACAACAATGTTGGGAATGTTGCCAATGGCATTAAGTAAAGGAATGGGGCACGAAATGTATTCTCCACTTGGAGTTACAATTATTGGAGGATTGCTATTTTCTACCATAATTACTTTAATATTTGTACCAACGATTTATAGTATTTTTCATAAAAAAGAAAACAAAATTATAAGTTAGAAATTATGAGTGATAAGAAAAGCATTTTAAAAGATAAATCTTTTGGCTTTGCACTTAAAATAATAGAATTATATAAATACTTAACTTCCGTTCAAAAGGAATTTATTTTAAGTAAACAAGTATTAAGATCAGGTACATCAATAGGAGCTAATATTAGAGAAGCACAAAATGCACAAAGCAAGGCTGATTTTATACACAAATTATCTATTTCGCAAAAGGAGTGCGATGAAACGTTATATTGGTTAGAACTACTTTTTCAATCCAAGTATATCTCCGAAGAATTATTTAAAGATGTAAACGGTATAGCAACAGAATTACTTAAAATGCTTAGAAGTTCAATAATAACAACTAAAAAAAACTTATAATTCATAACTTATAACTCATAACTCGAATTAATATGAAAATGATATATGTAACATGCAATGTAAGTGTAAGAGAACCGTTAATAAAATTGCTTGAAGAAAACAACATAAGAGATTATCAAATTATTGAGGAGGTAATAGCAAAAGATATTAAAGGTGATCCAAGATTAAATACTTCTGTTTGGCCAGGGCATAATACTTCTATTTTTATGCAGTTTTCTAATGATAACAGAGCAAAAGAGATAATGCAGATAGTACGCGAATTTAATCAAAAGTCATTTAATGAAAACGAATTAATAACAGCCTGCTCCTGGACACTGGACGATTATTTTTATGACTAATAAAAAACCCCGGCTATTTGCCGGGGTTTTTGTTTTTAATCTTTAAAAAGATCTTTTTCTTTAATCTCGATTATTTTACCATACTTTTTAAGCTCATCGAGGTCAATCCTTTTCTTATCACCTACAATTGCTATAACTACAGGTTTCGATTTTAAATTCTTGTTATTGTATTCTACAATATCATTAAATGTTAACTTCGAATAAATTCCTGAGTTAATCTTTGCAGGATCATTTGCAAATCCTTTTTGTTTCCAGCTCTGAACAGAAAAACTTAGATCTCTGTAATTGGGTTTGTCAATTATAGATGACTGTATAAGATAATCCTTAATCATTGGCATTCTTTCAGCTTTTTCGGGCATTTCACGAATAAGTCCATTAAATGTTTCCAGAGCAATAAGTGTTTTGTCGGCTTGTGTACCAACATATCCCATAAAATAACTTTGTCCGTTTAAATTTAACGGAGTGCGGATAGATGCACCAGCTGAATATGCTAATGAGCGATATTCACGAATTTCTTGTAAAACAAGACCAGAGAAACCACCACCAAAATACATTTTGAATGCATTTATATAAGCTTGTTGTTCTGGCTTATAATTATCTTGATTAGCGAAAAAGTAAATTTTACTTTGAAGCGCTTTTTTCTTGTTCACTAAGTAAACAATGTTTTCCTTATACTGATTAAGCTCTAATTCCTGAGGAGATTTAGTTTCAGCTAAATTATCTTTTATTTTAAACGTATTATTTAAAATTTCTACTACTTCTGCAGGATTTTTTTGACCAACATAATGAATCTCAGTTTCAAAACCCATAGTTTTTGTAAATGCAGCAACTAATTCCGGAGTAGTAAGTTTTTTAATCTCCTTCATTGTTAAGCGATCTACATATTCCGATTTTTCACCATATTTCACATATTCAAACAAGGCATCAGCAACGCCATCGGCTTCCGATTTTTCCATTTTGCGGTCTGCTTTAACATTGTCAAGAATATTATTTATTTTGTTTTCTTCTAATGCAGGATTATTTATAAATTCGTTTATTAGATTTATTGCTTCCGGAAGAGATTCTTCTATACCTTCAATACTTATAGTTGTATAATTATCGTCTGAAAAAACATAATAAGTGCAACCTATTTTGCTAAATTCTTCTTTGAGCTCACTTACCTTTTTGGTTGTAGTACCTGCATAATTCATAATATTGCCTGCATATTCCAATAAAGGTATCTCAATTTCTCCTGCTCCGAATTTTATGTCAAGAGAAAAAATGTCATTAACCGGATTATGAACATGAAATAAAGTGCAATTGTCTTTAAGTTTTGTTGTTGTAATATCTTTATCAAAATCTATATAATCTGGTTTTACCGAAATTAAAGGTAGAGATTCTATGTATTTTGTGTATTCAGATTTCTCGTTTGTGTTGGAAACCACAGGTTCAAAACCTGGCTTGTCCAGTTTTTCTGGTTTTGAAAAACCCATTTTTGAATGAAATGCTAAATAATTATCACCAAAGTATTTATTAGCAACGTCAATTACATCTTGTTTGCTTATAGCTTTTACTTTTTCAGGGTAACTTAAAATTTCTTCTAAATCTTCATTTCTAACAAATGCTTCGCTAATTAAGTAAGCTTTATCTTTGGGGTTTTCAATAGATTGTTGAAATTTAACATATAAATCCTTTTTAGCTGCATCAATCTTCCAGTCATCAAAATCTCCTTCTTTTAATTTCTTCACCTGCTCCAATACAAGTTCTTCAGCTGAGATTAATTTTTGACCAATAATTTTTGGAACAAAAAATATAAGCGTTGCACCGTGATCATTATATGGTAATGGAACAACACCAGCATACATTAATTTGTTATCAATTGAAAGATTATCCAGTAAACCTGATTGATTGTAATTACTTAAAATGTTTTGAGCAATATCCAAAGCAATTTTATCAGGATGACCATTGCTTACCGTTCTAAAGCCAAGTAATCCAATTTTTATAGGGCTAAGCTTTTCTTCAACAAATTCACGACCATTAAAAGGTTTTTCTTCCCAAACCTTAGGTTCTGGAACAACACCTTCTTCAAGTTCTCCAAATGTTTTTTCAATTAAAGGTTTAACTGTTTCAGAATCAAAATTTCCGGAAAGAACCAATGCCATATTATTTGAAACATAATATGTTTTGAAAAAATCATACATTTTAGTTAACGATGGATTCTTTAAATGATCAATTGTTCCAATAGTTGTTTGCTGACCATAAGGATGATTTTTAAAGAAATTTCTTTGAAATTCCTCAATCAAATTAGACATAAACTGATCGGAGTACATATTTTTTTCTTCGTAAACCACTTCTAATTCAGATTGAAATCCACGAAATACAGGTTCTTTAAGTCTGTGTGAATATATTTCCAGCCATTTTTCAATCTGGTTTGGTGGGAAAGAGTTATAATAAACCGTTTGATCAGGACCAGTTCCAGCATTAACATTTTTACTTCCCATGCTGTTTAAAACATTACTGAATTCATTCGGAATAGCATATTCATTTGCTTTTACCGATTCAGCATTAATCTGTTTTTGAATAGCTTTTCGCTCATCTTCATCAGTTGTTTTTCCGAGCTTATCGTACAATTCAAATATTTTGTCTATATGAATTTTTTCTTGTTCCCAGTTTGTAGTTCCCAGTTCTGTAGTTCCTTTAAAAAGCATGTGCTCTTGATAATGAGCCATACCGGTTGCATCAGCAGGATCATTTTTTGCTCCAACGTTGGTAATAACCATTCCGAAAACTTCAGGGGTATTTTTATCTTCGTTTAAATAAACGGTAAGTCCGTTTTTGAGTTTGTATTCTTCAATTTTCTGCGCTTGAGCAGAATTAAAGAATAAACAAAATACAAGGCTAATAATTAGGTAGTGTGTTAATTTCATAGTAAATCTTGTTTTAATTTATGTATTAATATCTTTTAACTTAAAAAACGTAAAATTATTTTATTGATTTTCAATAAAACAAGTAAATATAGATTTATGATTTGTAAAAATTGAATGATTTTGTTAAAAATTCTTATCTTGGCATTTACTAAACTTAAAAAACAGATATCATGAAAGCTAAATTTTTATTTATTGCTCTGTTGCTTGTTGCATTTTTATCACCAGACTTATTTGCTCAGGATGCTGATGACGTTCTTGGATTTTGGTTAACTCAGGAAGGTGATTCTCAGGTGAAAATTTTTAAAGCTAAAAATGGCAAATATTATGGAAATATAAAGTGGCTTGAAGAGCCAAACGAAGAGGACGGAACTCCAAAACTTGACGATGATAATCCTGATCCTGAATTACAAAAAAAACCTGTTCTTGGAATTCAGTTATTAAAAAGTTTTGAATTTGATTCAAAAGATAAGGAGTGGGTTGATGGAACAATTTATGACCCTAAAAACGGAAAAACATATAAATGTTTTATTTGGTTTGAAGAAGGAGATGATGTTACATTACATGTAAAAGGATTTATTGGTTTCTCTCTATTAGGAAGAGAAGTAGAATGGAAAAGAGAAGAAAAATTAAGAGAATAAACAAAGAATATTTTTTAGAACCCGCTGCGGCGGGTTTTTTTATGTGGTAATTATGAATAGAATAGAAATTATAGAAAAAACAATACTTTTTGTTAAGGAAAAACTTGCTGGAGATAGCTCGGGTCATGATTGGTGGCATATTTTTCGGGTATGGAATATGGCTAAGAAAATTCAGGAGACTGAAGGAGGAGATTTATTCATGATAGAAATGGCAGCCTTATTGCACGATGTTGCCGACTGGAAATTTTATGATAATGAAGAAGAAGGATTGCAGGTAATTATTGATTTTTTATCAGAACAAAATTTAGAAAATGAAATTGTAGATCAGATAATAGATATAATAAAAAATGTTTCATTTAAAGGAGCAGGAGTTAAAGATAAAATGATTTCTGTTGAAGGAAAAATTGTTTAGGATGCAGATCGTTTAGATGCTATTGGAGCAATAGGAATAGCTCGCACTTTTGCATTTGGTGGAAAATTCGCAAATGAAATGCACAATCCTAAAATAAAAAGTAAAATGCACAACAACTTCGACGATTATAAAAAGAATAAAGGCACGACCATAAATCATTTTTATGAAAAGATATTATTACTGAAAGAACGCATGCATACTAATACTGCAAAACAAATAGCTGAACAGCGACATAATTATATGGAAACTTTTCTGGAGCAGTTTTATAGTGAGTGGGAAAGTTTAAAATAAGATTATCAAATTAGGATAAAGAAACTCAAGAAATGAAAATGGTTGTTCAGTATTTAAAAGATTTTTTCAATCTGTTTTTCCCTGATTTATGTATTGTTTGCAATACGCATCTCGTAAATCAAGAAAATTTGATTTGTACAAAATGTCTTTATAATCTGCCAAAAACAAATTACCACAAAGAGATAGATAATCCGGTTTCTCAACTTTTTTGGGGAAGAACCAAAGTTGAGTTTGCAACAGCATTTTTTAGGTTTAATAAAGGAAGTACGTATCAGGAAATGATGCATAAATTTAAGTATCATGGTAATAAAGAAATTGGATGTGTGCTTGGAAAATCGTTTGGAAATCAAATCAAAAATAGCGATTTCAATAAAATTGATTTAATTATTCCTATCCCACTTCATAAAAGCAAACTCAAAAAAAGAGGATTTAATCAAAGTGAATGGATAGCTATAGGTATTTCAGAAACAATGCAAAAAACACTCGATGTAAAATCATTAATAAGATCTGTGGCTACAGAAACACAAACCCGCAAATCGAGATTTGAACGCTGGCAAAACGTTGAGGATATATTTAAAGTAACTAACGAAAAAGAACTTCGCGGAAAGCACATTTTACTAATTGATGATGTTATAACAACTGGCTCAACAATGGAGGCATGTATAAATACTATTTTAAAAGTGCCGGATACAAAGGTGAGCGTTGCAGCACTCGCAATAGCTTAATCGCCCCATCGTTTTGAATCAATTTTGAAACCAGCAAGGTCTAAAATCCTGTTTATTACTGTCGAAACTAAATCTTCAATACTTTGAGGTTTTGTATAAAAGGAAGGAGTTGCAGGGCAAATTATTCCTCCTGCCAATGTAATTGTTTCCATATTTTTAATATGAATTATATTATATGGAATTTCTCTTGGAACCAAAATTAGTTTTCCTTTTTCTTTTAATATTACATCAGCAGCTCTGGTAATTAAATCATCGGAAATCCCCCCGGCAATTCTGCCTAGAGTTCCCATGGAACAAGGACAAATAATCATAGTGTCGTATCCTGCAGATCCCGAGGCAAAAGGAGCATAGAAATCGTCTTTTTCGTAAACTTTAAATGGGAAGTCAGAATATGATTTGTCTTCAAGCTCATATTCCCAAATTTCTTTAGCATTTTTTGAGAATACAATTCCTACTTTATCAAACTGATTCTTAATAAGAGCCAGTTTTTCAATTAATTGCTTAGCGTAAACCGAACCACTTGCGCCCGTTATTGCAATCACAAGCTTTCTTTCTTCCATTTTTATTTGCATTTGCTATTTGATAATGAATAGAAAAAGTAAGCACATTATTGTACTGGCCTTTGTCTAAAAAAAAAGTCTGATCTCCCGGATGACTTCTTACTGGTAAAATAGAATAGTTAAATCGAACATTAAAATAGAAATTCTTGATGATTTCGTATTCTACACCAGCTAATCCTGAAAATTCAAATTTGTTAAATTCTGGGTCGGCAGGTAAATCACCAACTCCATCTTTATCTTCTGTTGAGCTCTGTAAATATCCTGCAGCAAGCCCTATGTTAGCACTAAATTTGTCGAGGAAACGGTATTTTAAAAATAAAGGAAGTTCCACGTAATTTAATTTCGACAAATAATAAACACTTTTATCTTTTGTGTCTGATTTGCTTCCTTTTTGCACATACCTTATCTCTAATTGTGCATCGACATATTTATTTAAAGCTGTATTTGTATAAATACCAAAATTTAAACCGGCCTTACTATATCCACCCCAGTTGTCTCCATCGAGTTGAGAAGCTGAAAGACCAGCCATTACGCCACCTCCAAAAGTTTGAGAAAATAAATTCGAGGATAAAATAAGTAATGTTAGAGTAAAGAGATATTTATTCATAGATAGTGCTTTTAGAAAGGTAAAATTACTTAAAATATTTAAACTTATTATAAATAAGAGTTTTTAGCTTATGCAAATATTTGGATATAAAGATATTAAAATAGCTTCCTATAAAAAGCATTGCATAAAATAGTTTAAAGTTATACATTCGGGTGATTTTTTACTCAATTTATTAAACCTTAAAAAGTACGTCTATGAAAAGAAATTTACTCATTTTAGTTTTATTAGTAATATTTGCAAACACAAATATTTATGCTCAATGTTCGGCTGGAGAAACTGAAGTTTCTATTGTTGTACATACTGACAATTGGGGCTCAGAGGTAACCTGGGAATTGACAGGACCCGGAGGCACACCAGAATATATTTCAGGAGGCCCTTATGGTAATGGATCTGAGAATCATGACGAACAAACAGTATGCGTTCCTATTGATGCTGAATTAGTATTTACCATTATTGATAATTATGGAGATGGCATTTGTTCAGGAGAAGGAGATGGTTATTACACTGTTTCGGTCTATGATTTTATTTACGCAGAAGGTTGTAATTATGGCTATGGAGAGTCGACAACTTTTTATGCATCGGTTCCTCCGAGTGAAAATGCAGAATTAATGTCACTTGAAATAGGGAAATATTTGGCTGCTGGAGATAATATTATTAAAGGTCGTTTTTCTAATCAAGGAACTAATAATATTACAACATTGGATATTAATTGGCAGGAAGATGGAGGAAGTACAAATACATATGCTTTAACAGGAATTGACGTTGCCACATATGGTGAATATGATTTTACACATGACATTCCTTTTAATATTTCTACTGCACAAATTACAAAAGATTTAAAAGTGTGGTTGTCTGATCCAAATGGTGAGACAGATGAAAACCCGGATAATGACACTATTGAGATTAAAGACATATTTATTTTAAGTCAGGCTGTAAAAAGAAGAGCGCTTATAGAGCATTATACAAATGCTGGTTGTGGCCCATGTGCATCTCAAAATCCTGCATTAGAAGCTTTATCAAACGAAGGAGATAACCCTGATAAAATTGCTCATATAGGATATCATACTTCAGGACCAGGTGATGATCCGATGAATTTTTTTAATGCAGATTATAGTCAGGAAAATGCACGGGCCGATTATTATGATATAACCGGTGTGCCAACCGCAATTGTTGCAGGTAAATCTTATGAAGGTTCTCCTGCAGGGATTACACAAAGTATGATTGATGCAGAATATAATATTTTAGGAGAATTCAAAGTCGTTCCTGAAATTACGTTTTTAAATGA
>DAOUTQ010000034.1 GCA_030668615.1 Bacteroidales bacterium
GTAAAGGAACTCTTCGATTAACTCCTTCTGCTACAGTTCCTATTGATTCAGGTTTTTCGCCTTGAACCAGACTACAGGCAACGGCTGCAAAAACATTAAGTGTCGGGAAACTTGATTGTTCGTAATCCTTTAATGAAAAATATTTAACAGGATCATCATCTTTAAAAAGCAAGCTAAAAACACCATTGTCAGTTCCCAAAAAAAATTGATTGTCGAATTCTGCTATCAAATAGTTGTGATCAGCAAATGGTTCCGTTTTTACTCCAATGATATGAACCGTTCCCGAAGGATAATATTTATAACTGTTTTTTAAAATAAATGCTGCCTGGTAAATGTTAAATGGCTTAATCTGATGCGTAATATCAACAACAGTAACATCAGGACAATTACTGAAGATAGTCCCTTTTACGGCACCTGCGTAGTAATCATCTTTATTCCAGTCTGTTGTTAATGTAATTATCGACATAGATTAATATTAAATCATTTTTACATGATTTATTTTTAAAGATACAAATTTAAAGGTTTATTACAGATTTTAGATGATAAGAACCGAAGATTTAATAAATAAATTTTAAACTAAGATATTTTGTTAAAAACTTTGTTGTAACTCTATTCTTAAATAAAATAGGGCACAAATATTTTTTACTATTTTCGATGATTCTTATACCAGATGTTTTAACTTTGTAATCTGATATTGAATGTAATACGTTGCTGAATGCTTTTATTCGTTAGTAACAAGATGATATATGATAGAAAAGGTTATTTATTTAGAAGGAGTTGAACCTGTAAATGTATATGGAGTTAAGAATACCAGACTTGAGATTCTTAAAAGTTTTTATCCTGAACTTAAAATTATTGCACGTGGCGATGAGATTAAGGTTAAGGGAGAAGAAAGCCAGATTAATGATTTTGAAGAAACTTTACAGCTGGTAATTGAATATTTTCTGAAGTTTAAAAAACTGGAAGATATTGAATTTGAGGCTTTAATAAGAGGAGAAGGTCGGGAATTATTAAAAAGAAAAGAAGATTTTGATGATGCATTAATTTATGGTAATAATGCTCGTCCGATTAAAGCCAGAACAATTAATCAGCAAAAATTAGTTGATGAATATGATACAAATGACTTGCTATTTGCGATCGGACCTGCAGGTTCCGGAAAAACATATACAGCAATTGCATTAGCAGTTAGAGCATTTAAAAATAAAGAAGTAAAACGTATTATTTTAACGCGTCCAGCTGTAGAAGCGGGCGAAAATCTTGGGTTTCTACCTGGAGATCTAAAAGAGAAACTTGATCCCTATTTAAGACCATTATATGATGCTTTAATGGATATGATTCACCCACGAAAACTGGCTGAATTAATAGAGAATGATGTTATTGAGATTGCTCCATTAGCATATATGCGTGGTAGAACATTAGATAATGCATTTGTAATTCTTGATGAAGCTCAAAACACAACAATTAATCAGTTAAAAATGTTTCTTACTCGAATGGGTAAAAATGCAAAGTTTATTGTAAATGGCGATACAACACAGATTGATTTACGACCAAAGAATAATTCAGGATTAATACAAGCAATGAAAATTCTTAAAGGTATAAAAGGAATTTCAATTGTTGAGTTTGATGAACGTGACATTATCAGGCATCATCTTGTAAAATATATTGTTAAAGCATATAGTAACCTCAATTCAGAGGAAAATAAATAAGATATTTTAACTTGTAACTTTTAACTCGTAACTAAATTATGACACAAGCAGTAGTAAAAACCGATTTTAATTTTCCAAAGCAAAAAGATGTTTATCATGGAAAAGTTCGCGATGTATATAATATCGACGATCAATATTTAGTGATGGTTGTTAGTGATCGAATTTCTGCATTTGATGTAGTTTTACCTGAAGGAATTCCTTATAAGGGACAAGTGTTAAATCAGATCGCCGATAAATTTCTAGATGCAACATCAGATATAGTTCCAAACTGGAAAATAGATGTACCAGATCCAATGGTAACTATAGGTCATTTTGTTGAAACATATCCTGTTGAGATGGTTGTTCGAGGATATTTAACAGGACATGCATGGCGTGAATATAAAGCAGGTAAACGCGAAATTTGTGGTGTTCCAATGCCCGAAGGTATGAAAGAACATCAAAGATTTCCAAAACCAATTTTAACACCTACAACAAAAGCACACGAAGGACACGATGAAGATATTTCTCGTGAAGAAATTATAAATAGTGGTTTAGTTTCGAAAGATGAATATGAAAAGTTAGAAGAATATACATTGGCTTTATTTCAAAGAGGAACTGAAATTGCCGAGAAAATGGGTCTGATTTTAGTTGATACAAAATATGAGTTTGGGAAAAAAGATGGAGAGATTTATTTAATTGACGAGATTCATACACCAGATTCTTCAAGATATTTTTATTTAGAAGGATATCAGGAAAGACAAGATAAAGATGAAAATCAGAAACAGTTATCAAAAGAATTTGTTCGCGAATGGTTAATGGAAAATGATTTTCAGGGAAAAGAAGAAGATAAAATGCCTGACATGCCTAAAGAGTTTGTAAATCAGGTAACTGATCGTTATGTTGAGCTTTACGAAAAAATTACAGGAGATAAGTTCCAAAAAGCAGATGCCAGTGAAGTCCTTTATAGAATTGAAAAGAATGTAACAGAGAAACTTAGTGAATTACTATAAACATTAAATTAACTTGATAATAAGAAAGGTTATTCATAAATTGAGTAACCTTTTTTTATTTATTACGAATAAAGATATGTAAGAATATAGAAATATAGAATTTTTAATATTTAATAAATAAAATCATGTTAAAAAGGATTTACCCCATCTTTCATAAAGGAAAAAAGATATATTTTTCTGATTGGACTAACTTAAAAACTACTGAAGAAGCTGTTCTGGTAATGAAGGAAACTTCAGATTTTATTGTTAAGCTTGGACAGAAGAAACTTCTCGAGATTATTGATACTACCGGATCGTATGGGACCGGTGAAACATTAAAAGAAGTAAAAGCTGTAAACATTAAAGTGAAACCCTATAGTGGGAAAAAAGCAATGATTGGTTTATCAAAATCACAAAAGTTAATCCTGAATACTGTTAACCTGTTTTCAGGTACCAGTGTTGTTGGTTTTGATGATATAGAAGCAGCAAAAGATTGGTTGGTAAAATAAAAAAGTTCCGGATTCGTTTCTTAAGAAAGTCTTCCGGAACAGAATAGTATAAATTAGTAATTATAGTAAATTATAGTTTCAAATATTCCTTTAAATCATTAACATATTGTTCAAATGCTTGTCTACCTTTCTTTGTAATTGAACAGCTTGTTTGTGGTATTTTGCCTTTAAATCCTTTTTCAACCATAATGTAACCGGCATTCTCTAATTTTGTAATTTGAACACTTAGATTTCCTGCTGTCGCTTCAGTTTGCTCTTTTAAATACGTGAATTCTGTTTTTTCTAAAGAAACCAGAAGAGACATAATTGCTAAACGCAATTCTGAATGTAATAAAGGATCTAATTTCTTAAGCATTTTTCTTATTTTGAATTTTTAATAAATAACCTGGAATAAGATAACCTAATATGATTATTATTGGAGAAACAAATTCAACATAGCCTGCAGGGATTAAAAATAAACCTAAAACTCCAATCCAAAAAACAATCCCACCCCATATTAATGGTTTAAACTTTATAACAATACCCGTTAAAAAAGTAGCATTTCCGGCAAGTAAAAAAATTATGGGTGTAACTTTATAATTAATTTCTTTCATAAAAATAATTACGATAACGTAACTCACTAAAAATGACATCCAGATTAGGAAATTTACTCGATCGAGATGCGAAGAGACTCTGGTTTTTTTTCCTTGTTTCATACCATAAACAAAACTAGCTATCATCCCGGGGATTACTATTAACCAAATTAAATACGGCTTTTCAAAATTTGGAAATCTACTAAAAATGATTTGTCCTATGTTTCCAATTAATATGATCCAGCCCCAAAGTAAAAAATAGAAGCTGTTATCATGAAGATTGCCTTTTGTCCGATTGATCATTTTTTCTATTATCTGAAGACTCTCTTCAGGTTTTAAAACTTTTTCACTTTCTTCCATAATTATCTTTTATTAATTAAATATGTTGCAAACATAAAGTAGTTGATAAAATAAACCAAATGATTTACAAAGTTTTTTATAAAAGAATTTGTTTTTGTAGAATTTAAAGGCTTTTCAAATAATCTTTTTTATTTTTGTAGCTTACTATGAATTAAATTATTAAATAATGGATAAAGTATTAGGTATAGGAAACGCACTGGTTGATATTATGACCAAATTACCAGATGATTCAACATTAGATAAATTTTCGTTAAGAAAAGGAAGTATGCAATTATCTGAAAGAGATTTTGCCGATAAAATAAATAATGAAACAGCAAATTGTGATAAGTCGCAATCTTCGGGCGGTTCTGCTGCAAACACTATTCATGGTTTGGCAAATTTAGGTGCAGCAACAGGTTATATTGGTAAAGTTGGAAACGACGAATTTGGTGAGTTTTTTAGTAACGATATGAAAGCAAATGGTATTGAGCCATTTATGCTTAAAAGCACAACAGATACAGGAAGAGCAATAGCGCTTATATCTCCTGATTCCGAAAGAACTTTCGCAACATATCTTGGAGCAGCTATTGAATTAACTGATTCTGATTTAATTGCTGATCAGTTTAAAGATTATAAAATTCTACATATCGAAGGCTACCTTGTGCAGAATCATGCCTTGATGTTAAAAGCTGCTTTATTGGCAGAAGCCAATAATATGAAAATTTCTATTGATATGGCAAGTTTTAATGTAGTTGAAGATAATCTTGAATTCCTTAAAAATTATGTAAAGAATTACGTTGATATAATTTTTGCAAACGAAGAAGAATCAAAAGCATTTACGGGCAAAGAACCAGAAGATTCATTAAATGAGTTAGCAGAGCAATGTGAAATTGCCGTTGTAAAAATTGGGAGTAAAGGTTCAATGGTTAAAAGTAATGGGCAGGTTTATAGAATTGATCCTATTAAAGTAAACCCTATTGATACAACTGGTGCTGGTGATTTATTTGCTTCTGGATTTTTATACGGACTTACAAACAAAATGCCATTGGATAAATGTGGTCAAATAGGTTCTT
Organism: Bacteroidales bacterium; assembly: GCA_030668615.1. Taxonomy (GTDB): domain Bacteria; phylum Bacteroidota; class Bacteroidia; order Bacteroidales; family UBA12077; genus UBA12077. The sequence goes on from DAOUTQ010000034.1 coordinate 5,168, forward strand.
TGTGTGCTGGTAAAGTTATAGAAGTAATTGGGTCAAAAATGAGTACTGAAACCTGGAATGATATAAAAAGCAAAATATAAAATTACGTAAATATATTAATTTAAAAGGGTAGCAGAGATGTTACCCTTTTTGTTTTTTCACCTTGCATATAAGTAAAACATTACTTAAATTTATGGGTAATATGAGGTTAATAATCAGGTAGTAAATAGGTCTTTCTTAAAAGAAAAATAATATTTGCAATATTACCTGAAAGTAAATTAAATGAAAGAAAAAATAGAGCTTCCAAAAGTATTGGACTATTATAGTAAATCGGATTATTCAACACAACAGAAAGCCCGTTTTATTTTCTATTTATGCATTGCAGCTATTGTAGGTGTACTCTTACTAACTTTTTCATCAGTTTATGTTCAGTTAAATAGTTCTGAATATAATAAACTATTTTCTCCTGTTGTTTTTTCAGAGATTGTACTTTTAATGGTTTTTGGGCTTTGTATATTTCTATTAATAAAAGGGAAGTATAGTGTTTCTACACATTTGTTTATGATTACTGCAATGGCTTGTGTGTGGATTGTATTGTGGGTACATCAGGGTAACAATATTGCACGGCTTGATACTGTTATATTAATTATTGCATTAATAAACCTTACACCATTATTTATTACTAAATATAAAATTACAATTGTATTTTACATACTGGCTAATTTATTAATGCTCATAGTATTTGTTTTTTTTACAAAAGATCAGCTTAATTTATCTAATCCAACGGCAATTGATTTTATTATGGATACATCAATTGCAATTATTTTTTCTGGAGTAGTTGGGTACAACATTTTTAGAATTAATAAGCAATCTCTTGAAAAAGTTGAATACGATTATAAGGAAAGAAAAAAGGCAGAGGAAGCGTTAAAACAAAGTGAATTACTTAGACGAAATGTTTTTGATAGCTCTCAAATTCCAATTGTAGTAATGAACTCTAATACTTTTGAATATATAGATATAAATCCCGCTGCTGTAAAAGCGTATGGATTTTCATCAATAAAAGCTTCTTTGGGAAAAACCCCAATTGATGTTTCTGCTCCTGTTCAATATGATGGTACTCCATCGTCTCAAAAAGCAGTATCTTATATTGATAAAGCACTAAAGGATGGCAGTGTTACTTTTGAATGGCTTCATCAAAGACCTAATGGTAATTTTTGGGATGCAGAAGTTCATTTGTTATCGTTTGAATCAAATAATGAAACACTTTTACAGTTTTCACTTGTTGATATTACTGAACGCAAAAAGGTGGAAAGAGATTTAAAGGAAAGTGAAGAAAAGTACCGTACACTCATGGAAAACATGAATGATATTGTTATGATGGTTGATAATAATGACAAGGTTCTGTACGTAAATAAAAGATTTAGTGAGATATTAGGTTATTCAGAGAGTGAAATTATTGGTCAAATCGGATATGAAATACTTACTAGCCCAAAAGATCAGAAAGTTATTGTAGATGCAAATAATCAAAGAATAAAAAATATTATTAGTCAGTATGAAATAACTTTAAAGGCGAAGAATGGTAATAAGCTAGATTTTTTGGTTAGTGGAGCTCCCGTACGAAATTCTGAAGGAAAAATTATTGGGTCAATAGGAAATATGATTGATATTACTGAACGCAAACAAGCAGAAAGAGCATTGAAAGAAAGTGAAGTTAAGTTCAAGGAACTTTACGAAAAATCAGGAGATGCAATATTAATAATTGAGAATGGAAAATTTGTAGAATGTAATAAGGCAGCTATAGAAATACTCGAATATAATTCGAAGGAAGATGTACTTAATATTCGTCCATCACAAATATCGCCCGAGTTTCAAATCGATGGTCGAAATTCAGTTGAAAAAGCAGATGAAATGATGAAAATTGCTTTAAAAAACGGAACACACAGATTTGAATGGTTACACAGTAAAAATAATGGAGAAATATTTCCGGCAGAGGTATTGTTAACTGCAATTTCAAATGATGCTGACAAAAAAATAATTCATGCCGTTGTTAGGGATATAACTGATAGAAAGCAAGCAGAAAAAGAACTTGAAAAGCATCAAAATCATCTCGAGCTTCTTGTCAAGGAACGAACAGAAGAGTTAGCTACATCAAATGAAGAACTATTATCAACAAATGAAGATTTGCATAATCAACGTGAAGAACTTGAAGCTGTACTGTTAAATTTGCAAAATGCTCAAAAACAACTTGTTCAAGCAGAAAAGATGGCTTCTCTTGGAGTTTTGGCCTCAGGTGTTGCGCACGAAATTAATAATCCTCTTAACTTTATAAAAGGTGGCATTTTTGGTTTGGAGCAATATTTTGACGAAAACCTGAAAGAACATAAAAATGAAGTTGCTCCGCTAATTGAAGGTGTAAATGTTGGTATTGAAAGGGCTGCTAATATAGTTACAAGTCTGAATCATTATAGTCGCCAAGATAATTCAAATGTTAGTGAATGTGATATTCATTCAATAATTGATAATAGTCTGATAATGCTTCGTAATCAGATTGTTAATAACATTGATATTAAAAAGGATTATACAGATAAAACATATTCATTACTTGCAAATGAAGGCAAATTGCATCAGGCAATGTTAAATATTCTGTCAAATGCAGTACAGGCAATTGATGATAAAGGAACTATAAATATAGAAACAACAATTTCAAAGAATAATATAGCTATTTTTATTTCGGATACGGGTTGCGGAATAACTGCTGAAAATATGCCTAAAATTCTTGATCCATTTTTTACAACAAAAGAAGCAGGACAGGGTAAAGGATTAGGATTATCAATAACTTATAATATAATAAAAGAACATAATGGATCCATAAAGATTGATTCAAAAGTAGGACACGGAACTACAGTCAAAATAACATTACCTTTAAATGAAACAAAAAAATAATGCAAGAAAAAACTACATTACTTTATGTGGACGATGAGCCTTTAAATCTCATGTTGTTCAAAATAAATTTTAAAAATAAATTTAATGTTTTAACTGCAGAATCGGGTTCAGATGGTCTGAAAGTATTAACTGAAAATGATCAGGTACTTGTTGTTATTAGCGATATGAAAATGCCAGGAATGAGTGGTATTGAGTTTATTAAATTAGCAAAAAAGGATTTTCCGAATATTTCTTATTTTATTTTAACAGGTTTTGATATTAATGAAGAAATTGCTGATGCATTAAACGAGCGATTAATTCATAAATATTTTAGAAAGCCTTTTAATATGAAAGAAATTGAAGAATCTATAATGGAATTCTTGTAGTTTAGTATCAATATCATTATAATTATTGAAACAGAAAGAGGGAATAATTGTTTCCTTTAATAATACATAACTAAAATATTATTACTCCTTAAATATTGTACTACATAAAGTTACTATGAAAGTCTGGCAAGAAACTTCAAATGGATTAGTAAAAGTTTTTAAACTTAAAAACTTTTTAAAAGCCATTAATTTTGTAAATAAAATAGCTAAAATTGCTGAAGCCGAAAATCATCATCCCGATATTTTAATTCATTCCTATAGTCAGGTAAAGATTTCACTTTTTACTCATGATGAAGGTCAAATTACATGTAAAGATTATAACATGGCAAAACTAATTGATGAGATCTCGCTGGTAAACTTCTAAATATTTTAATTCATAAAAAAAATCATTCTTTAATTGTAATAATTTATTTACTTTCTCAACTAATAAATCAAACTCAAAAATTGAAAAAGTATGTTTAAATGGTTTTTATCCCATCAGTGGAAAGAGATGACCCGCTCTAATTTCTGGCAAAAAAGCATAGTGATAAATATTATCATTGGTTTTTTTATGCTTATTATGTTCTCATATTTAGTATTACTGGGTTTATTTATCGATAAAATTTTACTGGATATTTATCCTGAAGGTGATGTATTTGAAATTTTTAATGGAGGAATAATTTATTATGTAGGTGCCGACCTTTTTGTAAGGTTTTTCATGTATAGTTTACCCGTAATAAATATTGAGTCGTATCTGCCTTTGCCCATTAAGAAATCAAAGATTTTAAATTTTATACTTTTAAAATCAACTGTAAATATTTTTAATGTATTGCCTTTATTTGTATTTATTCCTTTTGCATTAAAAGTAGTTCTTGTAAATTATTCAGGAACCTTGGCGCTTTCATGGTTTGTTTTAATGATAATACTGGTTTTAAATATTAGTTTTTTGCTACATTACTTGAAACGAAAATTTATTGATAAACCTGCTTTTGTTGGTGTTTTAGCTTTGATAATTGTATCAGCTATTTTGTTGGATAAATTTGATATTTATTCCTTATCAGAAATCTCATCAAATATTTTTACTTATATCTCATATAATCCTTTATTTATAATTGTTCCGGTAATTATTTTAGCATTGATGTATGTTATAAATTATACCTATTTGAAATCGAGAATGAGTATTGAAGAAGTGAATGTTAAAAAGCAAAGAAAAGTTGATGGATTATCAAAATTAAAATATCTCGATTCATTTGGTGATTTAGGAGAAATGATACTTTTAGAACTTAAACTAGTGTGGAGAAATAAACGATGTCGTTCTGTTATTAATATGAGTCCGATATTTCTATTATACGGTTTCTTCTTTTATCCGCAGGAAATATATTTAGAAGGATTTGGATTCTTGATTTTTGTTGGAGTATTTATGACCGGTGGTATAATGTTTAATTACGGTCAGTATATGCTTAGCTGGGAAAGTAATTATTTCGATGGAATATTAGCACATAATATCGATTATCAAAAACATTTTAGGGCAAAGTATATAATGATTATTTCAACTGTAATTATCAGTTATATTCTTACGATACCTTATGTGTTTTTTGGTACTAAAGTTTTAATAATAAATACCGCAACTTTCTTGTTTAATTTAGGCTTTCTGTCATTACTTTTAATGTATTTTTCAAGCAATAGCAGAAAACGTATGGATATGACAAAAAGTTCTGCATTTAACTATCAGGGTTTGGGAGCTACAAACTGGATAATGATATTACCTTTCTTTTTATTGCCAATTTTAATTTGGATTCCTTTTAACTTGTTTGGAGTTCCAAACTGGGGAATTGCCTTTATTGGATTAATTGGAGTAGTAAGTTTGGCTTTTCATAAATCATTAATGAAAATTGTTGTAAAACGTTTCGAAGAAAAGAAACATGCTATAGCAGAAGGTTTTAGAGAATTATAATCAAAAGAAGTACTTTAAATACTTAAAACTTAAGCCACTATTTAAATAGTAAAAAAGAATAAAAACATAGAATTATGATACAAGTAAATAATTTAGCAAAAGCATATAACGGAACGGTAGTTTTAAATGTTCCTGAGTTGAAAATTGAAAAAGGTGAAAGTTTTGGTTTAGTAGGAAATAATGGAGCGGGGAAAACTACTTTTTTCAGATTAATACTCGATTTAATTAAAGCCAATAAAGGTGAAGTTTTATCACAAGGAACTGACGTAAAGAAAACTACAATCTGGAAATCATATACAGGCTCGTATTTAGATGAAGGATTTTTAATTGATTTTTTAACACCTGAAGAATACTTTGATTTTATTGCAAGTGTAAATAATCTATCAAAAGGTGATGTAAAGAAATTTATGGATCAGTTTGAAGATTTCTTTAATGGTGAAATAATCGGGAAGAAAAAATATATCAGGGAATTATCTCGCGGTAACAAACAGAAAGTTGGTATAGCTGCTTCCTTAATAACAGATCCTGAAATTTTAGTCCTTGACGAACCATTTGCAAGTCTTGATCCATCGTCACAAATCCGTTTAAAAAATTTATTGAAACAATTAAAACAGGAAAAAAACGTTACTATGTTGATATCGAGTCACGATTTAAATCATGTAACTGAAGTTTGTGAACGAATAGTTGTTTTAGATAAAGGAAAAATAATACACGATATAAAAACACAGGAAGATACATTGAAAGAACTTGAAAATTATTTTGCAGTCTAAGTTTGTAAGATTTATTTAGATTCCTGCGGAAGATGAACCCGGACAATTTTGTCCGGGTTTTGTTTTTTATAACGATGCAACCTCGCCAATTTTCGGGTTTTGTATTAAAACATTATTCTTAGTTGATGCTTTCATGGCGCGTTCTATTGGTTCTGTCCAAGAGTGAATACTAAGCCTGAATTTACTCCAATGAATTGGTAATAAAGTTTTGCCTTTTAAATCAATATGTGCTTGCACAGTTTGTTCCGGCATTGCATGAATTTGAGCCCAGTTTTCGTTGTACTGCCCACATTCAATAAAAGTAATGTCAAATGGACCATGTTTTTCTCCTATTTCTTTAAAATGTTTTCCGTAACCGGAATCGCCTCCAAAGAATAATTTTTCATTGTTTGATTTTATAACCCAAGAGCACCATAGTGTTTTATCTCTATCTTTAGGTCCGCGTCCTGAAAAATGTCGGGCAGGAGTAGAAGTAAAAGATAAATTCGTATCAAATGTGATTGAATCTCCCCAATCTGCAATTTCAATTTTTTCCGACGGAATTCCCCATCTTAATAAATGAGCATCAACACCTAAGGGAACTATAAACTTTCTTGTTTTAGAATTGATCTTTACTATAGTTTTATAATCCAAATGATCATAATGATCGTGTGAAATTAAAACAACGTCAATTTCAGGAAGCATTTCAACAGAATATTCATTTTCATAATTGAATGATTTATTAAGAAATGGAACAGGAGAGGCTGCTTTGGTAAAAACAGGATCGGTAATAATTATTTTTCCATTGAGGTTTATTAAAAGAGTTGAATGTCCAAACCAGGTGTAAGTTATTCCAGTATCGTTCTTTAGGAATTCTTCATTATTAAATACAATTGTTTCCAATGCTTCATTAGGTCTATCGTTTTCAACACCCTTAATGAATTTTTTAATTGCACCTCCACGAGAACCTTCAGATGTCATCATTACGGTTTCTTCAAGATTTTGAAATTTGCCGTTTTTAAAATTTGGAGATGCTTCTAACTTTTTTTGATTAATGTATTTAGCTTTAGCTCCAAACGTTGGGTTAATCCAAATGAATAGGTTTATGCCTAATAAAATTGCTGCTATTATTGATATAGTTATTATTAAAGTCATTTTCATATTTAATTATTAAATTCAGAAATTTTGTTTACAATGTTAATAATTTATTTATTTGATTAAGGAATGAAAATTACTAATAATATTATTTAAACTTTTACCGTTAATTAATTACTTGATTTAACTAATATAATATGAAATCTACCTTTTTTATTTTTTATACTTTTCTATTCGTATTTGTAGCATGTGCTCAGGACGCTGATAATAAAAGCCTGATAAACGAAAATGGCAAAACAATTGCAGAACGATTTATCCTACCCATAGGTTTTGAGAGAATAAAGCTTGACTCAAATAGCTTTCAATATTATCTCCGAAATCTGCAATTAAAATCTCATGGTTCTAAAGTTAAATATTACAATGGTTTGATTAAACCTAATTTTTGGGTTTATGATGCGGTAGTTGATATGGAAATTGGTGAAAGAAATCTTCAGCAATGTGCCGATGCTGTAATGAGATTAAAAGCAGAATATCTTTATAAATCAAATCAATACAATAAAATACATTTTAATTTCACCAATGGTTTTCGTGTAGATTATTCTGAATGGATGAAAGGCAAAAGAATAATTGTTGAAGGGAATAAAACCTATTGGTCTGACCAAACCTCACCTTCAAATACTTACTCCGGTTTTAGAAAATATATGGATATTATTTTTGCTTATGCCGGAACCCTTTCTCTTTCAAATGAAATGATTTCAATCAATATTAATGATATTCAAATAGGGGATGTTTTTATTCAGGGCGGCAGTCCCGGACATGCAGTTATTGTTGTAGACATGGCAATTGATTCAAACCAGAATAAAGTATTTTTATTAGCACAAAGCTATATGCCTGCGCAGGATATTCAAATACTTGCTAATCCAAATAACAATAAATTAAGCCCATGGTATAAGCTAAATTTTGAAGGAGATATAGTTACACCTGAATGGACCTTTAAAAAATCAGATTTAAAACGATTTAAAGATTAACACCTTAATCCGGAACCTGCGAAAGTGCGTAAATAGCAAACGAACCTAACCAGTGGCCTCCTTCATAACTATCACCAACAACATTTGGTAAGGAATATGTGATATGCTCATTTGCAATTTTCTTTAAATGCCTATATTCTTCGGAATTATTGGCAATACCATATAAACACCATGCTCTGCTAAAATTTAAACCATCAAGATGGACCAATTTACCATCTGTTCTGTCTAAAATTTGTGCTGTTTCTAAACTGAAATCTGTATCAGATAATTGCGGAAGAAAATCTCCGAGCCATATTTTATATTCATCTTTTAATAATACACGTCGCATCAGATCAGCTTCTTCCAAACACGGTGAAAGAAAATCAAATCCACTTGGTTCCCATGATAACGGACATTGTTTGTCTGTAAAATAAAATTCTCTGGCTCTACTTTCAATAAGAGTTTTTAAATCAGAACTACCTGTAGTATTTGCATAATCCCAGGCGAAAGTAAGCCCAAAGGCTGTATTTGTGTGTTCGCCAACTCGTATAGGATATTTTAAACGAGGAAGGAAATCAATGTATTTAGCAACAATATAATCTGTAAGCGGCTGTAAATTTGTTTCCAACTCTTGAGCTAAAGGATTATCCCATGTGTGCAATTCTTCTACAAGTTTTAAAAGCCAGGCCCAGCCATAAGTTCTTTCGTATGATTTTTCTGTTGATCTTTTAAAATATTCGAGTTCTTGAAGTATATTTTCTGCGTAAATATTTTCTTTAAGTTTTTGCTCAATTAATTCACGTTCATCTAATTCAGGAAAGGTTTTAAGCAGCCTGATTAACGTCCAGTGACCGTGAACAGATGAATGCCAGTCGAAGCAACCATAAAATGCCGGATGTAATTCTTTAGGAGTTCCCAGGTCATTCTCATCAGCTAAAGTTTGACCTAATTTATTTGGAAACTCCTGTTGCATACAATGCAAAGGCATTTGGGCAAGATTATTTGCTTGTTCTACATCTAACTTAAGAAATGTTATTTCTTTTTCTAATTCTACTTCAGGTTGATTATTACTTGTACATGCAAATGCTAGTGCTAGTATTGTAAACAAGGTTAACTTCTTCATATTCAAATTTTTTAATAATTGAATTTTATTTTAATTCTTTTAAAATCTCTTGTATTGCTTTCTCAAGTTGAGGATCTCTTCCTTTTGTAATTATTTCATAATCCTGCCGCACCTTAAAATCAGGCTCAAGTTGTTGGTTTTCAAGATAATTACCATTTATATCAACCGATCCAACTTGCGGCATTCCGAAATATAAGCTTTTGTCTTGCAAGGTCTCCCACCAAACTGCTGTCATGGTTCCCGGTACAGGCATACCTACTGTTTTGCCAATTTTTAGTGTAGAATATGCGTATGGAAATGCATGTGCATCGGAATAGTTGCTTTCGCTCATTAAAAGTATACTTTTTTTTGTCCAGCGTGCCATTGGATCATGTCCAAACTTTTGTTCTCTTGGAACATAGGTAACGTATTTTTCCCCACTGAAAAGAACTGCTAAATCGTCGTGTAACCATCCTCCACCATTAAATCGTGTATCGATAACAATACCTTCTTTGTCAGGATATTTGCCGAATAAATCTTCGTATACCTGTCTGAAACTAGCGCTGTTCATACCTCTTACATGAACATAACCTAAGCGGCCATTTGATAAACGTTCTGTTTCTTTTCTCATTATCTCAACCCAACGTTTGTATAACAATTGATTTTCATCTCGCAGAGTAATAGGTTTTACCACTTCTGTCCATTTTTCTTTTGATTGTGGATTGAATAAGGACAACAACGTATTTTTACCAGCTTTATGATTTAATAATTGATAAAAATCCTGGTTTGCAATGATTGGTTCTCCGTCAATTTTTTCAATGATAACTCCTGCTTTAATTTTAGAATCAGCTTTAATTAATGGTCCTTTATCAATTACTTCTTCGATTTTTAATCCGTTACCTGAATAATTAAAATCGTATATTGCTCCTAAACCTGCTGTTTTATCACCGTTTGGATCTTTGTGCCTGTATCCCGATCCTGTATGCGAAGCGTTTAATTCACCCAACATTTCGCTTAGTAGATCCGCAAAATCATAGTTATTGCTAATGTGAGGAAGGAATTTCTTGTATTCTTTTTTATAAAAATCCCAATCGACAAAGTGCATGTTTGTTACATAGAATTTCTTCTTCATCTGTCGCCAGGTGTGTTCAAATAAATATTCCTTTTCTGCGTACTTATCCAGTTTAAACTCTGCCGCATAGGATATATTTTTCTTTTTATGATCTTTAGTGCCAATTTTAAACATTTTACCATCGGCAAATACAAAAATATTTTCACCTTTTTTGTCTATATCTAGTGTTCCACCTTTTGCTTCAAGCTTGGTAACAAGTTTAGTTTTCTTTTCTTTGAAATCATGCATCCAAAGGTCAAATCCCTTTTCAAATCTACTTAAATAGTAAAGTTTTTTCCCATCAGGTGTCATTAATGCATCTGCTAAATTAGAAGAATGAATTGTTAAGCGAACTTTTCTATCTTCAATATTAATAAGGTCAATTTCAATATCGTCAATCTTATCTTCATCATCTTTTTTCTTGTCTTTTTTATCGCCATTCTCTTTATCATCATTCTTATCACCATTCTCTTCAAACAGTTCAGTTTCTTCCTTGGTTAAGTTAAATTGGTCGAAAGTTTTTTTGTTTAAAAACAAACCATAAACATCATCTTGCGAACCCCAACTTCCATGAGAACGCATTCCCTGGCGGTCGTTAAACCAAATCATTGTATTCCCATGCATCATCCATTTAGGATTAGAGTCGTAATAACCACTTTTTGTTAAATTGATGATCTTTTGTTTTCCATGTGCATCAATTAAAGCAACTTCATTTGAGAAAAGATGAAATGGAGTATATGTAGCTAAAAACCATTTTCCATCTGGCGACCACTGATACCACTGGTCTCCGTCGGAATATGAGTAATTGTACTTACCATCAAGAATAGTTCTGATTTCTTTTGTTTCTAGATTGATCACTTTTAAAGTTGTTCTTTCATGAAGAAAAGCTACTTCTTTACCATCTGGAGAATATGAAGGCTGGAAAGTTTCTTCAGGTATTTCAAGAATAGCTTCCTCTTTCAGAACTGTTGAAAGGGTAAAATTCTTCTCTTCTTTCTGTTGTACCTTGGTTTGATATAAATTCCAACTGCCATTTCGTTCTGAAGCATATAAAATAGCCTTACCATCAGGACTGAAACTGACTGATCTTTCTTGCTCGGGTGTATTTGTTATTCTTTTTGTTGTTTTGTATTCGACAGATGTTACATAAACTTCTCCACGAACAACAAATACAATTTCTTTACCATCTGGTGATACATCCATTTCCGTAGCACCGGATGTGAGTTTTTTATATTCCAAAGGATTTGTTTGGTAATCTGCATTAATATTAATAATCACTTTTTGTGGTTCACCATTTTTTGTTTTGGTATAGATTTCACCATCATATCCAAAGCAAAGCATATCATTATTTGAAATACTTAAAAACCTAACAGGATGATTCTCAAAAGCAGTTACTTGTGTTATATCATCTGGATTTGATAATGAAGCCAGACATACATTAAAAGTTGAATCGAATTGCTCACTTAAGTAGTAATATTGATCTCTATCGCTTGCTAAAACCGGATTTCGGTTTTCACCTTCGAAAGAACTAAGTTTTGTATGCTTTCCTGTTGAAGTTTCATATTTCCATACATCACGTGTTACTGCAGAGATATGGTGTTTTCTATAATCATCTTCGTATCCTTTCCAGTCGTGGTATAAAAGAATGCTTTCATCTTCACTGTATACTGCATCTAAAGCAGGAGTTGATAAAATTCTTTTTACACGTCCACCCTCTAACGGCACTTTATAGAGTTCACTTAAACCGCCTGATGGAAATTGATAGTTTGTTCTTACATCCTGAATATTTGCTGAAAAAATTATAAATTTACCATCAGGAGTGAATGAATTAGCCTTGTCAGCACCTGAATGAAATGTTAATCGTTTTGCTTGTCCACCTTCCGAAGGAATCTTGAAAATATCAAAATTCCCATACCTGTCCGATGAAAAAGCAATAGTTTTTTCGTCGGGTGACCAAACAGGTCTAAAATCGTATGCGGTATGTGATGTAAGCTTTATCGCATCGCCACCATTAACATCTACCTTATATATCTCTCCTTGGTAGTTAAATAATATCATTTTTCCATCTGGAGAAATTGATGGATATCTTAGCCATAGTTGGTTTCCTTGGGCAAAAATGGAATTAATGCCTATAAAACATAGTACTATTAAATATGCAAATTTTGTGTTTTTCATTAGTTAATAGTTTTAATTAAAATAGAAATGTAAGTTACTACTTCTTTTCTTTGATGTCAAAAAGGATTGAAAAGTTTAAAATGAAATATTAAATTAAGTTGATTTGAACTTAATAATAAATGTATTAACTTGCTATTATAGTTTAATTGCCAAAAGGGTTTTGAGGAAATTAAAATCAAAGAAATTATTGTTTTAGGTTTTAGGTTATGGGTAAGGTAGAGTATACATATGAGAATATTAATGGAAAAGGAATAATGATAAGAAAATTTTACGGCAAAATTGAGGTAGATGATATTATTAACTCTTTTATATATATAATTGATAATAAATTATTTAAAGATGATTGTATAGGTGTTATTTCAGATTTTTGTAATGCTGCAATTGATATGGAAGCTAAAGATTTTAAAGAAGTGATTAATTATATTAAACAAAATAGCAAGTTTAATAATATGAAATTTGCTACAGTTGTTGATACTCCCAACAAATCAATATTCCCACTTCTTGCCCAAACTGAATTGGATGTGCAAGTTCGTCCGTTCAGCACTATTGAAGCAGCAAAAGAGTGGATAATTTCCGGAGCGTAAAAATAACCAATAAATTATCGTATTCTGTTGCTGTACTTTTTGTGAATTCATCATAAAGTACTATTTTCGAATCCTTATGTTTATTACTCCAATTGAATACGACGAGCCGGTTTTTCGACCACCAGCTGAGGCAAGATCAGCAATAGTACAAGCTACTTTGGGCTGCTCATGGAATAAATGTGCATTTTGTGAAATGTATACATCTAAAAAATTCAGAGCCCGAAGTTTTGAAGAACTAAAACCAGAAATAGAAACCTTATCAAAAACATATAAAGGAGTAAAGAAATTTTTTTTAGCAGATGGTAATGCTTTTGTATTGTCTGCCAGTAAATTAATTCCAATACTAAACGAAATTAATCATCAGTTTGGGAAAATTCAGCGTGTTTCTTCATATGCTTTGCCAAAGGATATTTTAAATAAATCAGAAAGTGAATTAAGTGAATTAAGAAAATTGGGCTTAAAGCTATTATATATTGGAATAGAAACTGGCAATGACGATCTTTTAAAGCTTATAAATAAAGGAGAAACATATAACTCAACCATTGATGGAATTCAAAAAGCACATAATGCAGGAATCGACACATCAATTATGATAATAAATGGACTTGGAGGAAAGAAATATTCAGAAAAACATGCGTTAAAATCAGCTGAAATAATAAATAAAGTAAACCCAAAGTTTCTTTCTACTTTAACACTAAGCCTGCCTTATGGATTGGATCATTTTCAAAATAGATTTAATGGAGAATTTCAACAACAAACTATCGTTGAATTATTCGAAGAACTGAAATTATTTATTGGAAATTTAGATGTTGAAAATGTTATTTACAGAAGTAATCATGTTTCGAATAACCTACCATTGCAAGGTACATTATCTAAAGATCGAGATCAATTAATTAAATCTATTCAATATGCAATAGAAAATACGCCTGAAAATAAATATCCATCTGCACCTATGTTTCTGTAATTATTTGTAATTTAGAAAGATCTGAAAAATAAAACTCAAAATCATGAACAACATTTTTATTGCTTTAATAATTGGGATAATAGCCGGAATAATTGATGTTATTCCGATGTTGATTCAGAAATTGGATAAGTATGCAAACCTTTCTGCTTTTACTCATTGGGTTGTTTTAGGATTGATTATTCCATTTGTTAGCTGGAATATTGATCCGTGGTTAAAGGGTTTAATTATCGGAGAGCTGTCCGCAATACCTGTAATAATTATGGTATGGAAGAATGATAAAAAATCGTTCATCCCTATTTTACTGATGTCGGCACTTTTGGGTATTGGTGTTGCTATAGCAGGAGCAAGATTTATTGGATAACTTTTTGAATAATTATTATACTTCTTCAATCTAAAATAGAAACTTATATTGTATCATGTACAAACAAAGGGCAAAGATTTGTTTAAAGAAAAGAATTATAACTCTTATTCTTTTTTCAATGTTGTCAATTGTATTGTATGCGCAAGAAAGAAATATTAATCATTTTGATGTTGGTGTTGGCTACGGTTTAAATTACGGGTGTTTTGGTTTACGTTCAGCATATTTGCCTATATCTTATTTTTCTTTAGAAGGATTTATTGGTTACAATGGGGAAGAGCCTGTAGGAGGATTTGGCACCAGCTTATATCCAATTCCAAAGTTCTATAAAAATAAATACAGACCTGCTTTTAGAGCTTTTTATGGATATAATGCAATGTATGTAATATCCGATGATCCAACTTTGAACAAGACATTTTTTGGGATAAATTTTGTTCTCGGAAACGAATTCTTGTTAGTGGCAAATAAGAACTACAAAATAAATATAGACCTAATAATACCTATACGTACTTCACAATCTGTTGATTATTTAGATACAATCAAGGATAAAGGATACTATTTCAAAGATTTATTCCCAATAGCTCTTAGCTTTGGAATTCATTTAGAGTTTTAATTAATAAATACGTAAATTTTGATTTATAATTCTTTTTCAGCTTTAAAAGTAGCTAATTGCTCTTCTGCAAGTTCTAATGCTTTCTGATAATCCTTCAACTTAGGATTGTATTGTTTTAGTTTCTCTTTTCCTTTTGTGTCATTAGATCTTGCTTTAGTAATTTTCTTATTTTCTGTACTATATCTTTTATCAAATGATTTTATTTCACTTTTGTAAGTTGATTCAAGAGCTTTTAATTCTTGCTCTAATGCTTTTACATCATCGTCATCTGCTTTCTTTAATTGTTTTACAAGAACCTTTCGCTGTGCATTGTTTTCTTTTACGAAAAGTTTTTCTTCAACACTAATTACTTTTAGTTCTTCATTAGCTTCCATAGCCATTTCATATCCTGTATCAATTAGGCTATCTGCTACTGCAATTTTTGCCTCGGTAAGTAAAATTTTATTTTCATAGTTTTTTACTTTTTCTTCAAGTTTCTTGAGTTTAAGCTCTTCTTTACTAAGAGTTTCAGTTGTAGGATCCTGTGCAAATGTCTGGTTGCTTATAAAAAACAAGAAGAGAATGAAAGAAAATGATGTTAATTTAAGTACAGTTTTTTTCATAATTATTTAGGATTAGTTATTTCTATATATTTACTTTTTTTAATGCAAAAAGTTACAAAACAGAATTCTATTAATCAACAGAAAACAGAATTCTATCAAAGTTATTTACTAAATAAGTATTTATTACTTCTAATTTAAGAATTCTAAAATTTGAGCAAGATTCATTTTCTGTGCAGTTTGTTCAATATTTATAAATGAATCTGCTAATTGAGATTTCCGTGCTTTTAGTTGCTGTATTTTTTCTTCAACAGTTTCTGATGAAATAAAACGATAAACCATTACTTTTTTATCTTGTCCGATTCTATGTGTTCTATTAATTGCTTGTTCTTCTACTGCAGGATTCCACCATGGATCAATAATAAAGACATAATCTGCAGCCGTAAGATTTAAGCCAACTCCACCTGCTTTAATCTGTATTAGAAAAACATGTTTATCATCTGAACTTTGAAAATCATCAATTACAAGGTTGCGGTTTTGAGTACTGCCAGTTAACATCGAAAACGGATGATTATTTTCCCTTAGATATTCTGCAAATAAATTCAAATGCTTTACATAAGCCGAGAAAATCAAAACCTTATGCTTTTCTGCAATAAGATTTTCAATATTTCGGGTTATTTCTTCAAATTTACCTGATCCTGACTCATAATCCGGATCTATTAATACAGGATGAATTGATAATTGCCGAAGTTTATTTAGTCCTTCAATAGCCAGAATTGTTGGTTTGTCTTCAGTTTTTTTAATTGTTTCCATTATAGAATTTCGAATCTTCGACTTTTCTTCTTCGTACAAAGATTTTTGTTCTTCGGTCATGTCGCAATAAATAACCGATTCTATTTTGTCTGGTAAGTCTTTAGCAACCTGATTCTTTGTTCTCCTAAGTACAAAAGGTTGAATAAATTGTTGTAGTTTTTCTTTTTTCTCGGGATCTGTATTTTTCTCAATTGGCAGAACGAACTCACGTTTAAAGAAACGAAGATTACCTAAAAGACCCTTGTTTAAAAAATTGATTTGAGCCCATAAATCGGTTAATGAATTTTCAATTGGAGTTCCTGTTAATACTAATCTGTGTGTTGAATTTAATTGATTAACAGCTTTATAAATTTTTGAATCGGGATTTTTAATGTATTGACTTTCATCTAAAATTAGATAAAAGAATTTATAAGACTTTAAAAGTTCAAAATCGTTTCTTATAATTCCATAAGTAGTTAATATAACATCAAAGTCCTTAAAAAACCTGATATCCTTTGGCCGGTTTTGCCCAATGAATTTATAACATATTAGTTCAGGTGTAAATTTCTTAATCTCTTTTTCCCAATTATGGATAAGCGATGTTGGCATAACAATAATTGACGTAGCCGACGAATTTGTTTTTTTGGCATTTATCTGATCGAAAATACTTAATTGTGCTAAAGCAGGTTTTTCTTCCAGAGTATAGCTTTCTCCTTTTACTTTTCCTTTTGAGTTTAACAAAAGTGTTAAAGTCTGAACTGTTTTTCCTAAACCCATATCATCAGCAAGGCAACCTCCAAAATGATTTTCCCGCAATAGCTGCATCCACGAAAAACCTTCTTTCTGATATGGTCTTAAGGTTGCATTTAATCCTTTTGGCAGATCATAATGTGCTTGATTATAATTCTTTATAAGATTCTGATATTTTTCTATAATTGATTTACTTTTTTCAGGAACACTTGTTTCAATTAATCCAAAATGATGTTTTTCCAGTTGGATGTGTGCGCCCTCATCACGACCAAATTGGAATATTTCCATATATTGCTCAAACCATTCTTTAGGTAAAATTGCAATTTCACCATTAGGTAATTTATATTCTCTAATTCCTTTTAAAATATTTTTACGAAACTTTGTAAAAGGAATATTAAATTCTCCAATTTGAACATTTATATGTATGTCGAACCAGTCATTATCTTCTTTCACATCAGATTCAACGCTTGGTTCAAAAAGTGAATACTGATTTTCTTTTTGCTTTTGAATCAGATTAATTCCTAATGTCTCAATTTTTTCTTTGTTTAAGCTTAGCCACTTAACAAACTCATAAATTTTCTCTTCTTTATTATAACTCTCAACTGAAACAGGTGAGAATTCAGAATCCTGATTATTTCTCAATTCTAATAACTTCAGTTTATCAATAAACGCATTTTCCCAAATAAAATCTCTTTCAATTTTATGAAAAATGTAATCTCCATTTCGATCTTCAAATCGAACTGATGAGTTAGAGCCCGAATTTGCTAAAAACTGAATTTGATCATTATATTTAAACGAAAGAATAAGTGTTGGTTCACCTTTTAAATTTTGTTCAAAACTGAGCTCAGCTTTTTTATTTGTAATAATTTTATTTACCTCAAAACCAGTTGGTTTTACATTGTATTGTTTAATGCTTTCAAGTGCAAAAGTCTCAAACCATTTCTTTTCCGATGTTTTGGGAATATGAATACATTCTTTATTGAAAAAGGGTAGAAGCTTTTTAGCATTTATATCGTCGAATATGTAAAGCTCCTTTTCTATGATTATTCTACAGGGATTTTCAGTTAAAATAAATCCTGATTTCTCAAGAAGATTTAATTCCTTATTATCATGTCTTATTGTTAAATAATATTGGGTTTCATTCTCAAGCTTGCTAATATTAAAAACAGACTGAGCTTTACCTTTAATTACTCTAATCTTATCATCTGAATCTACATATTTAGGTTTTTCTTTAAAGTAAAGATCAATATCCATCTCTTGAAGTAGATCAGTGCATTTTACTATTCGTTTTTCAATAAATGGTCTTATGTTTTCACTAATAAATTCTTTTTTTAATTTGCCAATAAACTCAACTGTGGTTTGCCCTTGTTTTTTTGAAAAGATCTTATGTAAATTCTGATCACTATATTCATCAATCCATTTAATCAGTTGTTCTTCATTCTTGGAAAAATCATCTGCATATCTACTTATATTAAGCTGAGAAATTCTTGCTTCGATATGATAAAAGCCATGATTAGGTTTAATCACAATAATATATGGAACCATTATATGCCCAAATAAAGGATGATTTACAATACCGATGATCAATTCTTTTTGCTGCATGAATTTTGAAATATAATTTCTTAAAAATCTTATAAAGATAGATAATTACAGAGATATGGAGTGATATTATTTTTCTTTTTTAAAAAGAAAAATCAAAAAAACTCTCTGTGTATTAATAAAGGGTAAGTAATATGAATTGAATTATGTTTTATAATTGTTTTTTAATAGATATTTGTTTGGTGTTTCGAAAGAGATAAAATATAAATTTGATTCGAATCAAAGTATGTGTATGTAAAAATAAATACATATTATAAAAAGCCCCAAAATTGTAATTAGAATTATTTTAAATTGTTTCTGTAAGGTCTATTTTTATTAGGTTTTGGAATAAAGATATTATAGGACATATTATAAATCTTTGTATTCATAAATCTAAATTCTATATTACTCAATTATTTTTTGAAACCATTAATTATAAACTAAGCGTTTTTAAGTCTATGCGTGTAAAACGAATACTACAGGAAAAAGAAGCTACAATACAGGCTTCTGTGGATCTAACCTTAATTGATCCGCTAATTGATAAATACAAAAGCAAAAAGGGTAATATGATCCCGATTTTACAGGGAACACAGAATATATATGGATATTTGCCGAAAGAATCCTTTGTAAAAATAGCTGAATTAACAGGATTAAAACTTAGTGAGATGTATGGTGTTGCTACGTTTTATACTCAATTCAGATTAAATCCGGTTGGAAAGCATATAGTTAAAGTATGTCATGGTACTGCTTGCCATGTGCAAAATGCCACTGCAATTTCAGAAGCTGTTGAAGATGCTTTAGGAATTAAAGATGGAGAAACTACTGAAGATAGACTTTTTACCTTAGAGTCTGTTGCTTGTCTTGGTTGTTGTTCTTTGGCTCCGGTTATGATGATCGGTGATGAGACTTATGCTAAACTAACAGGAAGTCAGGCTGTAAAAATCGTAAAGGAAATCAAGATTAAAGAAAGTAATTAATTTATTCCAACTGGAAATATCAAAAGATTTTAAAATGGAAAAAACTAAAGTTTTAATAGGACTGGCAAGTTGCGGAATTGCCGCTGGTGCTAATAAAGTATTTGATAAACTCAAAGCTTTACAGGAAGCTGACAAACTGGATATTGAACTTAAGAAAACGGGTTGTATTGGGATGTGTTATAGAGAACCATTAGTTGAAGTTATTGACGAAACTGGTTCGTATTTATATGGCGAAATAAACGAAGAAAAAGCAGTTGAAATATTCGATAAACACCTAAAGCAAGGTGAACCAGTAAAAGATTATGTAGTAAAAAGCGATTTGTTTGAATCAAAAGATGATAATTTTTGGGATGGTCAGGTAAAAATTGCATTACGAAATTGTGGTGTTATCGATCCTGAAAATATAAATGAATATGAAGAGCAAGGAGGATATAAAGCCATAAGACAAATACTTGAAGGGAAAATTGAACAGGAGAAAGTAATTCAAACTGTATTAGATTCAGGTATTCGTGGTCGCGGTGGTGGAGGATTCCCAACAGGATTAAAATGGAGATTTGCACAAAAGAATGATTCTGATACTAAATATATTATTTGTAATGCCGATGAAGGTGATCCGGGAGCATTTATGGATCGTTCATTACTTGAAGGAGATCCTCATGCAGTGCTAGAAGGATTAGTAATAGGAGCTTATGCAATTGGCGCAAACGAAGGTGTTATTTATTGTCGTGCTGAGTATCCTTTAGCTATTAAAAGATTAAATATTGCTATTGATCAGGCAAGAGAAAAAGGATATCTCGGAAATGATATAATGGGAATTAAAGGATTTAATTTCGATTTATATGTAAAAGAAGGTGCCGGAGCATTTGTTTGTGGTGAAGAAACTGCATTAATGGCATCCATCGAAGGTGAACGAGGAATGCCACGTAAACGACCTCCATTTCCTGCAGAAGCTGGATTATATGGAAAACCTTCCAATATTAACAATGTTGAGACTTTTGCTAATATTCCTTACATACTGCTTAACGGACCTGAATCATATTCAAAATATGGTACTGAAAAAAGCAAAGGAACTAAAGTATTTGCATTAACAGGTAAAATAAACCATGGTGGTTCAGTTGAGGTTCCTATGGGAGTTTCAATTAAAGATATCATTTTCAAATTAGGTGGTGGAATAACTGATGGTAAAAAGTTTAAAGCTGTTCAGTTAGGAGGACCTTCTGGAGGTTGTATTCCAGAATACTTAGCAGACACAATTGTTGATTACGATTCAGTAAATGCTACTGGAGCAATTATGGGATCTGGTGGAATGGTTGTTATGGACGAAACAACCTGTATGGTTGATATTGCACGTTTCTTTCTTGATTTTACTTGTAAAGAATCTTGTGGTAAGTGTACTTTTTGTCGTGTTGGAACAAAACGAATGCTTGAAATTCTGGAAAGAATTACACAAGGTGATGGTCAGGAAGGTGATATTGAGAAACTTGAAGAACTGGCATATCAAATTAAAGATAACTCACTTTGTGGTTTGGGACAAACAGCTCCAAATCCGGTTTTAAC
>DAOUTQ010000044.1 GCA_030668615.1 Bacteroidales bacterium
AGAAGGTATTTTGTATGCAGACTTAACTGAAGAAGAATTAATAAAAGACAAATTCGATTTTGACGTAAACGGACACTATTCACGACCTGATATTTTTAAGGCATAAAAATTTACCTAAATTTGTACAAATGCTAAATTTCAGGTGAATTATGAAATCCTTCAGGAATAAGCTTAACAGAATTATATTTGGTACTGACACCAATATGGGTCGTTTATTCGATATTATTCTGCTTTGGGCAATATTACTTAGTATTACAATTGTAATATTTGAAAGCTTAAAATCATTAAGAACTGAATACACAGCGTTTTTTGTTTACTCCGAATGGGTTTTTACCATTTTATTTACCATAGAATATATTACCAGAATCTGGGTTTCTCCAAAACCTTTTAAGTACATTTTTAGTACGCTTGGATTAGTTGATTTATTATCAATTGTACCAACATATATTAGTTTGATTCTCACTGGAACGCACTTTCTTATTGTTATAAGAGCTATAAGGTTATTGCGGGTGTTCAGAATCTTCAAATTAAATTATTTTACAAATCAGGGTGAACTTATTATCATTGCATTAAAAGCCAGTTTTCGTAAAATTGGAGTCTTTCTTTTTGCAATATTAAATATTGTTATAATTATTGGTGCAATAATGTATGTTGTTGAAGGAGAGGATAGTGGTTTTGATAGTATTCCACGTAGTATTTATTGGGCTATAGTTACCATTACAACGGTTGGTTACGGCGATATTTCGCCAATAACACCCTTAGGACAGTTTATATCCTCCATTATCATGATTATTGGATATGCTATTATTGCTGTTCCAACAGGAATAGTTTCTGCTGAAATAACAAAGCAAAATCTAAAAAAGGAAAAAGAACACTGCAAGAACTGTGGATCAGAAATTAGGAATTCACACGATAAATATTGCTCAAGTTGTGGAACTTGTTTAGAAAATTAATAATTATCTGAGCATTTTAAGGATGTCCTTGAAAATATTCAATATTACTAATTACATATAAACGTATAAACAAAACGCCAATCTATTATAGATCGGCGTTTTTTATAGCTTAAAATTTAGATTACTTTTCCTCTAACTCCAGATTTTCTAACTCTTCTAACGTTTCTTCCATCTCTTTAATGGTTTCTTCTTTATTGAATTCCTCAATATGTTTAGCACTTTCTTCTATCTGCATTTTAATATTTTCCTCGCTTATCTTAGATAATTCCTCTTGCACTTTCAACATTTCTCTTTGTATCTCTTCCATATCTATTTGATCTTTCATTACTTCTTTTGCTTTTTCCAATTGCTCTCGAATTTCTTCAAGATCAAGTTCATCTATATCAAAATGAAATGATTCACTTCCAAAGTCAAAATCAAAGTCGAAGTCATGTAGCTCATCAAGTTCTCTTAATTCAACTTCAACATTCTTCATTATTTCTTCAATATCAATCATTTCAACATCTTCCATTGCTCTTTTAATATCTTCTTGAACGGCTTTTATGTCAATATGAACATTCTTCATTGCCTCTTCAAGTTCTAAATGCAATTCATCTAAATCAAGATTTTCAATCTCGTGAATAGCTTCACGAATATCAATTTTAGCATCTTTCAGATCATCAATTATTTCATCAACTTCCGATTGATATTTTTCATATTCGCTTTCAGGAATCTCTTTACCATCAATATAAAGTTCAGTAACTTTCCCGTTTTTAAGAGTGAATTTCATTTCTTCTTTTTTACCATCTTTTGTTCTAACTATTTTGCTTATGGTATTATCATCGATATCATAATAATCGCCACTAATGTGAAGGTTTTTAGTTGTATCCTTAAAAATAGTTTTTTCAGGTGCTACAATTTTTTTAACAACAGTAGGCGTAGTAGGAACAGAAGGTTCAGATATTTCTGTTTTTTCAACAGGTTTAGGCTTATTAATTTCGTGTAACATATCCTTTTCCAAAGGATATTCTGCTTTATAAGTAAATGATAAAGCTATTATTGCTGATAAAATAATAGTTGCAGCAATAATTTTATCTGTAAAATTTGATTTTCCTTTTGGTTTCATAATCATACGTTTAATTCTGTTTAACAAATGTTTTTTTCTTCCTGAGAAAGCCACTGCAGCATAGTGTTTTCTCAAGCTTAAATCCTGAATAGAAACAAGTGCTTTCGCATAAATTAGCGATCCATCACATACTGTCAAAGCAATATCATCGCAACAATTCTCTCGTTCGTTACTAATTTTTGATGATAAATACCAAACAGCGGGATGAAAAAAGAACACTGTTTCAATAATTGTTTGAATTACATTAATGATATAATCGTTTCGTCTGATATGAGCTAATTCGTGTGCTATAATAGCTTCAATTTGATTCATTGGCATTCCTGACAGTATTTCTGTAGGAATTAAAACAACAGGCTTTAAATAACCTAAAACTACAGGAACTTTTATTAAAGTCGATTCAATAAAACGAACTGTTCTTTTAACATGAAGCTCATTTCTTATTTTATCAAATTTTTTCAGCAATTTATCCTGAATATCAAGCGTTCCAAATGTTCTCAACCTCCCAATGTATAAATAGCTATATACAAATCTGATTAGAAAAATAATAACACCGGCAAACCATAAACTTACTATTAAAGG
The DNA here is from genome assembly GCA_030668615.1 of Bacteroidales bacterium. Classification (GTDB taxonomy): domain Bacteria; phylum Bacteroidota; class Bacteroidia; order Bacteroidales; family UBA12077; genus UBA12077. The sequence goes on from DAOUTQ010000044.1 coordinate 2,638, forward strand.
AAAGTAATCCGATAAGTTGTCTATTCCATTAAAAATACGTTTAATTATATCTAAATTGGAAATTTCATTATCCGAATTACTAAAAACCTTAAAGGGAAATTCAGGAGAACTTACAAATTCGTTTGAAGCAGTTATATCCTGATTTAAAGACAATCCATTATTTTTGTAATTATCTGAAAAATTAAAAACAGACAATCCAATAATTAGCAGAAGTGAGCTTAATGCAATTAAATACCTTAATTGAGATGATTTACGATTTAAAATACGTAATAAAAAACCTGTAAATAGAGCTATTAAAGCACCTTGCCAAAGTATATGAAAAATAGTCCATCCAAGAGCATTTACTATACTTTCATTTAATAAATCAGATAATATTCTCATTTTTACTTCGATTTATCTTGCCTGTCGGCAGACTGGTTTTCAATTTCATTTATCAAATTCTTAATCTCATCCAGCTCTTTTTGCGATGGATTATGATTACCCAAGGCTTGCATAACCATTTTCATTGCAGAACCCGAAAAAGTTTTCTTCAAAAATCCATCTAACAACTTACTTTTGGTTTCTTCTTCGTCTAGAACGGGAGTATAGATATGCTGACGGCTATCTTTATTCACCTTCAGCACACCTTTTTCTGCCATAATCTGCATAATTTTTAAAGTTGTTGTATAACCAACTTCTTTATTCTCATTTTGTTTATCGTTAATAAATCTTACTGTAGAAGGTCCGGACTTCCATAATATTTGTAAAATTTCTAACTCTGTTTCTGTTGGATTATACTTTTTCATACTCATAAATTAAAGACGAATAATTATATCATTTGCTGCGTTACGAATAATTTCGTACAACAAATATATACGAGAAGTTTCGTACTTCCAAATTTATCTACGATTATTTTCGTACTTAGAAGTTAAATAATGTTAAAATACTATATATTCAATAGTTAACTTATACAATACGATTTTTACTATCTTTACAAACCAATCAATTTAAGAATCATTAAACCTATATTACATGGAAACTACACAAAAGATAATAGAGGCTATGAAAGGAGCAGGCAAGGCTCTAAAAGCAGGCGAAATTATAGAACTAACTGGTTTAGATAAAAAAGAAGTTGATAAAGCAATGAAAGTTTTAAAAGAAGAGGAAAAAATAATATCACCCAAACGATGTTTTTGGGAGCCAAAATAAAAAGCCGGAATTAACCGGCTTTTTATTATACCAATTCTTTATCAAAATGTCGTATTTAAAATCTAATTTAAAGTTTAGAATTGTTAATGCCGTTACATATTCAATTCATATTTTTTTTAAAAATATGACATATTGAATAGTAAACGGTATTATTTAGCAATTGGTACATTGAAAAACCATACAGGATCCAATACAAATTCCACATCCTGTGCATTTGCCATAATCAATCTCGGGAGCATTATACGGGCTCTTCTGAGTTATTGCACCAACAGGACATATTCCGGTTGATGGACATGGATGATTTTGAGGACAATAGTTTTCATTTACAACAATATTCCTTCTCATTACTCTGATTTTTTAATTTTAACACGCATGCAAAAATAGAAGAAATATTTTAAATTGCAATATGCATATATGTATATTTATAAATTTGTAGAAATTATTCTTAATCTACCAATTTATATAGCTTTCTTAAGATTTTTTCACCTCGATTTTTAAAACCTGGAGTACTATCATTAAACTGATTTTCAATAATTGCGATCAACTCTGTTGCGATTACAGGTTCAATTTCAACATAATTATATATAATCTGCATCGAAAACATTTTAACAGCAGTTGGGTAAATTGGATCTTCAAGCCAGGTAAAACATCTATCGATTAAGACTCCAAGCCTTTCTTCATCAAGCTTACGCAAGTCGATCGTAGATAGAATTTTTGTAAAATGCCTTTTCTGATTATCATATTTTGATTTAGGCAGAAAATCAATCATATCATTAATATATGGTTCTATCATTTCAGGATAATCAAGCCAAACATGTTCGATAACCCATGCTGCTCTGCCCGAAACATATTCTTCATTAGTTAAAATTAACTCAAAAACCTTCTTAAAGAGCTTTTCATCTGTTCCAATAACAGATGCCATATAAACGGTATTCCTCTTTGAAAGTTCTGCTAATAATTGTTCTCTAAAATTCATTTATTTTCAATTAAGAAGCTAAAAATACAAACTATTGTATAAACATTCACGCATGATATGTGTTAAATTAAAAACAAGAAGTAATGAAATATCAAAAGTTATTATTAGTTTTTATACTTGTGTTATTATTTAACATAAAATCGTATTCACAAAACAGAAAAAATATGGAAATTGCCACATTCGGATCAGGTTGTTTTTGGTGTACAGAAGCAGTTTTCCAACAATTAAAAGGAGTGGAGTCAGCAATATCAGGATATTCGGGAGGAGAAGTTGAAAATCCCACATATGATGCAGTTTGTACTGGAGAAACAGGTCATGCAGAAGTTATTCAGGTAAAATTTAATCCCGAATTAATAAGTTATACCGAATTACTGGAAGTATTCTGGCAAACACACGATCCTACAACATTAAACCGACAGGGAAATGATGTAGGAACACAATACAGGTCTGTAATTTTTTATCATAGCAATGATCAAAAAGAATTAGCTGAAACATTTAAACAAAATATGGATAATGCGAGAATTTATGATAATCCAATAATAACTGAAATTAGTGAGTTTGAGGCTTTTTATAAGGCTGAAGGTTATCATCAGGAATACTATAACAACAATAAGACTCAGTCATACTGCAATTTTGTAATTACTCCTAAACTGGATAAATTCAAGAAAATATTTAAGGATAAATTAAACTAATATTTTCAATAGTTTGGAATGATAGCTTAAATGTTCATTAGATTTAACGAAAGTTAGAATTTAATAAAATTTTCACTTTAAAATTTTATTTGTATACCTTAAAAAAAGGATTAATTTTAATTTTCAGTTCAATAAACTTTATTACGCTGTTTATCATAATGAAACAAAAAATAACTTGGGCAATTGCTATCATTGTAATAATCTGGATAACAGGAATCATCATTGATTTTGACGAATTAGCTAATAAAAAGCAAAATCCTAAATATCAAGAATATATTGAAAATTATAAGGCTGATACAGAACAAAAATACAATGAAATCATTGATCAGTTGGATGATGAATATAAGATCCAGTTCAATGAACAAAAATCTATTCGTGTTGACGAATGTATAGGTTCAAACTTTGAAGGTGCTGAAGTAAAACTGGCTGGAATTCAGGTTTATGATAGTATTTTCCGTCAAAAAAGCAAAAAACCTTATTATACCTATAATTGCAATAGTGCAAAACTCGATCCGGATCATCCGATGTTTGGATTACCTGATATAGAAATCGCTGTTGGACCAGTTGCTTATTTCGAACCCGAAAAATCGACTTTAGAGTCATTAATCAATTTAGGTATAGACAATAAGCCTAAACCATACAGAACATATAAAAAACGCCTTATAATAGATAGCTTAGGCATTCAAAATAAGTTTATTGAGATGCAGTTATGGCTCACCACTTTTACAGTTAATATAACCGTAATTGCCGACAGAGATAAACCACAGATTGATCCCACAGAAGCTGCTCTAAATGAGCGAATTTACCCTGGTTATTGGTATAAAGATTCACGTAGGTTTGTTTCTATGAACGATTTAGAACATAAGGAAGAGTATAAGAATCATTTGTACAGTGATATTACATTTGTATTGGAAGTGAATCCAAATGCTTCGCCTTGGTATATAAAAACAGATAATACTCAAACGGAAATACCTGATATTGCAGTTGGAGCAGTGTTTTGTCAGCAACTTATAAAACATCCTAAAGACGAAAATAAGATTCATCTGCAAACATATAAAGGGATGGCTGCACCTTTATACCATAAGGCATTTGAAAACGATGATCCATTATCGAATGATTTGGACGAATCAATACTAAATGTTTTAACTGATTTAGAGAATGTTAAAAACGAGAATATCTGGAATAAAGAGTATTTCATAAAATTATATTCTGCTAACATAGGTTCAAGGCAAAAAGGATTGCTTGGAACTAAAAAATTCGACGAGCAGGTTGAATATACTTTTCTTATGCCACTTTTTGTAGTCGGAAGCTGGGATATACAAATACCTTCAGAGATTTTACCTGAAATGGAAGCTCCGAAGCCATATTATAAAAGTTTGTCATTGAAGAACTTTATTCCAAAATGGGGATTAAGCTTTGGAAAATGGCTCAGTTCGGGCATTATTACTATTCTGTTAGTATTGATTTTACTATATATATCACCATCTCTACTTCGTAAACTTTTTAAATAAAATTAATGAATACATTAAAAGTTAAACTGATAGCGTTTCCAGAAGCTTCTAAAGAAGTTATATTTAGAGGAGAACAAATTTTAAGAAATAAACTTACTGATTTTAATATTGAAATAACTGATCAGAACCCTGATGTATTGTTTATTGTAACAGGAGGTTCAGAAAATCAAGCTAAAAATCTTTTAAAAGATAAAAAGCAAATACTTATTTTGGCTATGACTGAAAATAATAGTTATGCAGCCGCATCGGAAATTAAAGCATATTGCAATCAAAACAACATAGATTCTGTTTTATATAATATTGATAATGAGAAAGATTTACAAACTGAACTGAACTATTATTTTAAAAGCACAAAAACCCTAAACAAGCTAAATAATTTTAAAATTGGTTTAATTGGTGAAGTATCTGAATGGCTTATTGCATCGGACATTGAAAAGGATTTATTGAATAATAAATTTGGTATACAACTAGAAAAAATTGAATGGAATAGTTTCCCCAAATATTATGAATATCCTGTAAATAATGATTTTATAAATCATTTCGAAAATTCAGGCTTCAATCTTGAAGATTCCTCAAAAGTTTTTAATCTAATTCAAGATATCATACAGCAAAAACAAGTAAATGCTATAACAGTAGAGTGCTTCCCATTGGTAAGAGAAAATGCGGTAACAGCATGTTTAGCATTATCGAAACTAAATACAGAAGGGTTTGCTTCCGGTTGTGAAGGTGATATTACAAGTATAGCCGGTAAAATTATTGTTAAAGAACTAATAGGTAAGATTCCATGGATGGCTAATTTGGCCGCAATTGAAGAAGATAAAATCTTTTTTGCTCATTGCACAATAGCAACTGATTTAATTTCTGATTACAAAATTAACACTCACTTTGAAACTAATAAAGGAACAGCAGTTCAGGGTAAATTTAAAGCCGAAAATGCAACTGTATTTAGGCTAAATAATGAATTGTCAAAGGCATTTGTTTCTTATGGCAATATTGTGGAAAGACCTGAAAGAGAGGATTCATGCAGAACACAAATAAAAGTCGAAATTCCAACATCGGATATTCAGAAGCTAAAAGATAATCCTTTAGGAAATCATCATTTGATTATACCAGGAGATCATGTTGAACTATTAAAATACTTTTGTAAGTTAACAGGAATATTTATTATATAATCAAATATTTTTCTTGATATAATAATTAATGAAGAGGTTTAGTTTAATATTCAAAACATTAAAAGAAGTTTACCCACTACATTTCGTTCTACTGGTTTTTACACCAATTATTGTTGGATTTATTATTGATCACGAATTGTCTGATAACAGATATATTATTATAAATTTAATATGGATTCCTATTTTCACAACACCTTGCATCTTCATACGGAAAAGAATTGTATATCAATTGTTTATTTCAGTAATATTCCTAACTGGTTTAATGGAAATTAGTCATTGGATTATTATTAAGGGTCCAATTACAATTACAAGTCTTTTAGTAATATCAAATACAAATTTACAAGAAGCAAAAGAGTTCTTAAGTTTAAAAGCTACACTATGGCTAATAGTGTTGATACCTTATATGTATTTATATATTTCTTCAGTCCAACATTCTCCTAAATATTATCAATCAAAACTTAAACCTTACATAATAGGGGTAATTTTACTTATTTCTGTTACGTTTATTTTTGAGAATGCTATTCACAAGAGATTAATAAGAAAAGGAGTACCTCAAGTTGCAAAAACTATGTTTTCCTTTATTGATAAAAGAAATCTTTATAAGGAAGCGATGCAAACAAATTCTCCTCGAATAATTAATGCAAAATCTTCTTCTATAAATATCCAACAAACTTTCGTTTTAATAATAGGTGAATCTTGCAACAGACAGCATATGTCACTTTATGGAGCTTCAAGAAAGACAAATCCAAAATTAGAAATTAGAAATGATTTATTTGTCTTTAATAACGTGGTTTCTCCTTATTCAAATACTCTTAATTCTGTATTATCCATGCTCTCACAATCTAATATGGAGCAAAAAATAAGCTTCGAAAATAGTATAGACATAATTGATATTTTTCATTCTGCGGGATTTAAAACTTACTGGATTTCAAATCAATCTCCTATTGGAATTTGGGATAATCTTGTAACTGTATTTGCTAAAAAATCTGACTATGTTAAATTTGTAAACACCTCGAGTAATTCGTCATTAGAAGCAACATATACAAGCTCTTACGATTCTAAATTATTTAAGCCATTTATTTCAGCATTAAATGAAGATGCTAGCAAAAAGTTTATTGTTCTTCATTTAATTGGAAGTCACTCTTCTTATTCAAAAAGATACCCAAATGATTATAAAGTTTTTAGTGCAAAAAAAAAGAGAGAAAAGATTATTGCTGAATATGATAACTCCATACTTTATAACGATTTTATTGTAGATAGCCTGATTAATATAGTATCTCAAGATATAAATCAAGTAAGTTCTTTAATTTATATTTCCGACCACGGAGAAAATGTTTATGATGAGCAGGATAGAGTTGGTCATGATTATTCTAAAAATTTGCCTAAAGCAAACGTAGAAGTACCATTTATTGTTTGGCTTTCGCCAGCGTATATAAAAATTAATCAAATAAATACAAAAATATTTAAATCTAAAAGTGCTAAACCTTTTGCATCTGATGATTTATTTCATTCGATAATGGATTTAAATAATATTCAAAGTCCATATTTAGATAGTACAAGAAGTATTTTTAACGAAGCGTACAATGATGCAAGACAACGAATTTTAGAAGACGGAAATGATTATGATAAAATAGTCTTATAAATTCTGAGCTGCAGTCCATGCTGTAGAAAATGCTATTTGTAGGTTAAATCCACCAGTAGGAGCATCCAAGTCGAGTATTTCGCCTGCAAAATACAAGCCTTTTTTGAGTTTAGATTCCATTGTTTTCTGGTTAACCTCATTCGTGTTAATACCACCAACAGTAATAATAGCTTCTTCGAATGGTCTATGCCCAGTAATTTTAAAATTGAAATTTTTAAGCCATTTTCTTAATTCTTTTCTTTCATTTGAAGTAATTTGATGTCCTGCCTTATCCGGATCTATTTTAGTATCCTGAATACAAATAGGAATCAAAACATGTGGCAATAATCCTGTTAAAATTTTTCTGAATGGTTCATTCCCTTTTTCGTTAAAGTCACGTAAAAGCCTATTGTCAAGCTTTTTATCATCGAGAGCCGATTTTAAATCAATACTAAAAATAATTTCTTTATTTTCATTAATTGCTTGAACAATGATTCTGCTTAAAGTTAGTACAATAGGACCTGTAATTCCAAAATCAGTAAAACTCATTTCACCAAAATCTTCACCGGCTTTTTTGCCATCAATCCAAACGGTTCCTTTAATATTTCTTAATTCCAGTCCATTTAATTGCTTCGCTTTGTTACCTTCGGTTTCTAAAGGTACTAATGAAGGCCAAACAGGATTTATTTTATGTCCTGCCGATTTTGCTAACTCGTAACCGTCACCAGTTGATCCTGTAGCAGGATATGAAACACCTCCGGTAGCAATTATTACCTTATCCGAATATATATCAGATTTATTTTTACTATTAACATCTATTCCACGAACTCCAATAACAGAATCATCTTCTAAAATCAAATCTTTAACCCTAAAGTTGGTTCTAATTTCAACACCGCTTTCTTTGCACCATTTTGTCATTCGCTTAACAACTTCAATGGCTTTTCCACCTTCAGGAAAAACTCTACCACCGCGCTCAATAACAGTTTTAACACCAATTCTGTAAAAAAAATCAATTAAATCATCCGAAAAGAAATTAGAAAATGATGAACGTAGAAATCTGCCGTTTGGTTGTACAAGTCTTATAAACTCATCCATAGGAGCTGTATTGGTAATATTACAGCGACCTTTGCCTGTAATACCTAACTTTCTTCCAGGACGATTCATTCGTTCTAAAACAAGCACTTTAGAGCCTAATTCAGCAGAATGACCAGCAGCCATTAAACCAGCAGCGCCTCCACCAACAATTATAGTATCGTATTTTTGCATTAAATTCTTTTGAATTTTGATTGATCAAAGATACTTACATTAAGATTAACTATTTATTTTCTTCTTTAAATGTTATAACTTTGATTAAATCAAAATTATACGATTATGAAAGACGGAAATATTGAAATATTGGATCTTGATTTTGAGTATAAACTATGGAAAAACAAGCTTCAGTTTTATCATAAGGAATTAGAGTTAATGAAAAGAAGGGTAGAAGTACTTGAAAAAGAACAATCTGGATTCTTATTTGACGAAAAACAACATATTACATTAGAAAAGCAGCAAGAAGCTTTAGAAACTATAAAGAATAAAATAAAAACAATGGAATTTGAGATGGGATATTATGCTGTTGATTATCCTATTTCAAACAAACATTCTCATTATACAGAACATGAAAAAATTCGCGGTGAGATAAAAAGAATAAATGATGCTCAACAGTACATTTTGAATAATATCCATCCGTTACTTTGCTTTCCATTTAATCTAAAATAAGCCAATAAGTCATTGAATAAAAATATAATAGAAATTTACACCGACGGAAGCTGTAATCCACAATATAAAATTGGCGGATGGGCTTCAATAATCTTTGATTCTGAAGAAAAAATTCTTTTACAAGGAACTGAATCAAATACAACTCACAATAGAATGGAATTAATAGCAGTAATAAATGCTATTACATATGTGAAAAAAACTCATCCTGAAACAATATTGTTAAAAATATTTACTGACAGTCAGTATGTTGAGAGAATCCCTTTAAGAACAAAGAAATTGGTTTCCAATAATTTTAAAACTAAATCCGGAAAATCAATTCAAAACCCGGATTTAATTCAAAAACTCATTATTTTATTAGAATCTTCAGTTATTGAGTTTATTAAAGTAAAAGCACACCAAAAAAGCTCAGAAACACTCAATTATAACCGTGAAGTTGATAAACTATGTAGAAAACTGGTGCGTGATCATATTAGTAAGATTAATAGCATCTAACAATACAAGAGTGTTGATTATGAAGTATATATAGTAGGAATTATTTATTAGTAAGCGTTAAATCAATTTGTTCCGTTAAAAACTTTGCTAATAAATTTTATTTGGAATTCCAAGTGTTTAGGTGTTCCAATATTAAATTGCTTACATATATGTCCAAATACTTGTCATTAAGTAATAATTTAAAAGCAATTTTAGCTATACTGAATTGATTTATAATTAGAACTTGACATTTACGAAGATTATTGATATGTTTAGTTTTTAAATTAAAAAATAATTAATCCTAAAAATACAAACAAAAAACTGCAATCATGAAGTACAAATTATTATCTAACGCTGATTTAAAATCCATTGATGCTTTATTAGAGTTTCATGGAGGTGCTGAGCATATTAATTCAACTATTGCTAAAATGCGCAATTATGAAACAAGGAAAAATATTCTTGCAAATAAAGGCTATGGAGCTATGCTTGAAGATGCTGAGAAACTGGTTAAAATGTTTCCAAAGGTTACTGATTTAGAGAAAAAAATCGGAGTTACTTATAATCCGGACAAAGGGATCGCTACAAGTCAAGTTTCTGGATTCCAAGGTGCTGGTGTTACTCATCAATGTATGAAAAGAATTGCCGAAACATCTATCGATGCAGAACCTTGTTTTGTGCCTGCAGAGATGATATCAGTTGTTGCTTTAACTGATCACTATGTTTATAGCGGTGATTTAATGGCAACATTAGCTATGACTGAGAATATTATGCAAACTTCTAAATTTTGTAGCACAAACTTAATTGGTATTCCACATCCAGAATCCAGATTTGTTGAGCTAGAAAAAGTAACAGGAGAAAAATTCGACAGAGCATCTCTTGGAGATGGCCTTTCAAGTCTTATTCTTAAAAATCAGGGTACTCCATTTGGAAATTTTGGTGGAATTGAAGTTGCCAACAATAATCATGTCTTTTATCTTGATGGCATTGCAAGAACTGCTAAAGAAAATGGAGCAGATTTCTTCTTAAATCCAAGCTGGAGCTCTATTATAGCTGCATGTTATTTTGGAAGAAATATTCCTAATCTTAATTTTAAAGTTTCAATGCTTCTTGCAACTCAAAACACTATGCAGTTCAGAATGTTATTGAATATTATTAGTGAATATATCCGTGATGATAATACTTCGCCAATTTATGAAATTAATATTGGGAACGGTACAACTGCCGAAACATTTATTCAATGCGCAAAAGAACTTGATGAGAGTGGTATAAAAGGCGTTAGCCTTGCGGCTCACATTTATATTAATCCTGATTTAGGTATGCCAAATTTCAACTGGACAAAGCATGCTTTTAATGTTTTGGAAAGTGGAACTAACATGACCTATAAATATGAAAGTGATGGTACAGCTCGCGAAATGGATACTATGGCTGCTTATTTCCTTTCAGATGAAGAAAGAGATGAAGCTGCGGAGAAAATTGGTGATGTAATATTTTATAAATCACTTCAGGCATCAAGAGATGGTATTGAAATGATGAAAAAAGGAATTAAACCAGTATTTGGTAAAACTTCATATTAAGAATTTATGACCCTGATTATTTGTAATCAGGGTTATTTTCAATTAAATAAGTTATTATGAAAAATAATTGGTATTCCAGATATTCTGATAATATAAAGGATTATGAAGGTTATCCTATTGGCAAAACATTGAAGTATCTTGCCGATCCAGAGATAATATCTTTAGCCGGAGGTTTACCTTCACCTGAAATATTCCAGAAAATAGAATTTAAAATTGCTTCCGAAAAGTATTTAAATAGTGATATTGATAAAATTATGCAATATTCGGCTATACCAGGCGAACCTGCATTAATAAATGCAATTATAAACTATTTAAAGAGGGATAATATAAATGTTAATGCCGAAAATATTCTTATAACTACTTCGGGACAACAAAGTTTAGATTTAACAGGTAGGCTTTTCTTAAATCAGGATGATATTGTTTTAGTTGACAGGCCAACATTTGCAGGAGCTGTAGTTGCATTTCAAATGCAAAGGCCCAAATTTATTGGTGTTGATATTCTGGATGATGGTTCTGATATTGGTGGATTCAGACAAAAAATTGAGGAACTGCAGAAAACAGGAAAAAAACCTAAATTTATGTATGTTGTTCCTGATTTTCAGAATCCTACGGGAATTACAATGTCATATGATAAAAGAGAAGCACTTTTAGATTTAAGCTATGAATATGATATCCCAATTATTGAAGATAGTCCATATAGGGATTTAAGGTATTATGGAGAAACAATTCCAGCAATATTTAGTCTTGACCAAAAACGTGGTGGAGAAAATGTCATTGGTTTATATACCTTTTCAAAAATATTTTGTCCTGGTATGAGAGTTGGGTTTAATATCGGAAACAAAGAAGTAATTGAGAAGATGACCTTTATAAAAGAAGGAAATATTTTGAATACTCCTAAATACAATCAAGATCTTTGTACAGCCTTTCTTGAAGATATGAATTATGATAATCATATTGATAAATCTATTAATTACTATAGAGAAAAACTTGCAGGTTTTCTTAATACTCTTGAAGAATATTTCCCAGAAGAAACTGGAGTAACATGGACAAAGCCTGAAGGAGGTTTATTTTTATGGTTAACATTACCTGAGAAAATTAATACAGATGAATTGTTTTTCGAAGCTATAAAATACAAGGTTGCTTTTGTACCAGGGAGTCAGTTTTTTGGTGAAAATCATGCAAGAAATAATATGCGTTTAAATTTCTCATTTAGTTCACAAGATCAGCTTACAGAAGCAATTAAGCGACTTTCAAAGTGTATAAAAGATCAATTATAAATTATTATATGACAATGGAATCTATAAAATACTATTCAACTAATCTGCATGCAAACGAAGTTACTTTTAGTGAAGCTTTACTAAAAGGTATAGCACCGGATAAAGGACTTTATATGCCAAAGGAAATTCCTGTTTTTTCAAAGGAAGAAATTAGGAGTTTTTCGCAAAAGGAATACTACGAGATAGCTTTTGAAGTAATAAGAAAATTTTTAGTTGGGCAAATTGATGATAAAGAACTATTTGCATTGGTTAAAGATGCTTATAATTATCCTGTACCATTAGAGAAAGGATATGAAAATAAGTACGTAATGCGTCTTGATCAGGGTCCGACTGCATCATTTAAAGATTTTGCTGCCAGAATGATGGGAAGACTCATGAATTATTACCTTAAAAAGGAAAATAGAAAACTTTTAATTCTTACAGCCACTTCGGGAGATACCGGAAGTGCTATTGCAAATGCTTTTTATGGACTTGATAATATTCAGGTTGCAGTGTTATTTCCTGATGGAGAAGTAACTGATCGTCAGCGAAAACAAATGACAACCTTAGGTAAAAACATTAAAATTATTTCGCTTAAAGGAAAGTTTGATGATTGTCAATCTTTGGTTAAAGAAGCATTTGCCGATTCAGATTTGGATTATCTTAATTTATCATCGGCAAACTCAATAAATATTGGTAGATTAGTTCCTCAAATTGTTTATTATTTCTATTCTTTTTCACAGTTAAGAAAAGGAGAAGAAAACGATGATGTTGTTTTCTCTGTTCCTTCCGGAAATTTTGGAGATATGATGGGTGGTGTTTTTGCTAAACATATGGGATTGCCAATTAAAAAGTTCATTATTTCGGTAAATGAAAATGATGAGTTTCCGACGTTTTTAAAAACAGGAAAATACAATAAAATAGAGCCATCAAAAAACTGTCTGTCAAGCGCTATGAATGTTGGTCATCCAAGCAATTTAGCACGATTGGTTGCATTGTATGATGGCGTAATGGATGAAAAAGGCGGGATTTCTCAAATACCTGATTTGGTTAAAATGCGAGACGATATCTACTCTATTAGTGTTACCGATAAGGAAACGAAAGAAATGATAAAAGAAGCGCATAACGAACACAATTTATTGCTTGAGCCTCATGGATCGGTTGGTTGGAAAGGTTTGATGGAATATTGCAAGAAATTTAATGTAGATAAAGACCAATTATGTATTTCACTCGAAACTGCTCATCCAGCAAAATTTCCAGAAGAAATAATTGAAATTCTAAAATTTGATCCGGAATTACCACCAAGTCTTGAAGGATTGGAAAATAAAGAAGAATATTGTGATAATCTTGAGAATAAATATTCTGATTTTAAGGGATATTTAATAAACAACTATAAATAATAATTGATTAGCTATTAAAATTTAAATTATTTTCAAATGAAGTATATTATTATTTTGGGAGATGGAATGGCCGATTATCCAATTAAAGAATTTGGAAATAAAACTCCATTAATGGCCGCCAACACTCCTAATATTGATGCGCTCTGTAAAAAGGGGAGATGTGGAAAATTAATTACCGTTCCTGAAGATATGCCTCCGGGAAGTGAAATTGCAAACATGGCTGTTTTAGGCTATGATGTTAAAAAAGTTTATCAGGGAAGAGGTGTTCTGGAAGCTGCAAGTATGGGTATTGATTTGGATGATAATGATATGGCCATGCGATGTAATTTAATATGTATAGAAGATGAAAAAATTAAAAACCATTCTGCAGGTCATATTAGTAACGAAGAAGCACATGAATTAATAAAAAGCCTCAAAAAAGAAATTGAAACAGATGAAATTAAGCTATACCCTGGAGTTAGCTATCGTCATCTTTTGGTAATTAAGAATGGAAAATCGAATATCGATTGCACACCACCTCATGATGTTCCTGGTACTCCATTTAAAGATGTTTTAATTAAAGCACAAAATAGCGATGAAACAACAGCTAAACTTCTGAACAATTTGATTTTAAAATCACAGGAAATTTTAAAAGATCATCCTGTAAATAAAAAGAGAATTTCTGAAGGAAAAGATCCTGGTAATTCTATTTGGCCATGGTCTCCTGGAAACAGACCGGAAATGAGTACTTTACAGGAATCTTATGGTATATCAGGAGCGATGATTTCTGCTGTTGATTTATTGTATGGTATTGGTCAATATGCCGGGATGAAAGCAATAAAAGTACCTGGTTCAACCGGATTATATGATACCAATTACGAAGGTAAAGCAAAAGCTGCAGTTGATGCATTAAAAGATGTAGATTTGGTTTATTTGCATATTGAGGCGAGTGATGAAGCCGGTCATGAAGGTGATCACGAACTGAAAAAGAAAACCATTGAATATTTGGATCAAAGAGTTGTAAAATATATTATGGAAGAAACTCAGAAGATGGATGAAGATGTTGCTATTGCATTAATTCCGGATCATCCAACACCATGTGAACTTAAAACTCATACTCATGATCCTGTTCCTTTTATCATTTATCATCCGGACGAAAGCCACGACAACGTAACGAGTTACGATGAAGAAGCTACTAAAAATGGCTTTTATGGTTTGTTAAAAGGAAATGAGTTTATAAAAGCATTATTAAAAAAATAATACCATTTACTATTCAATATGTCATATTTGTAAAAACAAATATGAATTGAATATGTAACGGCATTTGTTTACATCCCGAATTTCGGGGAACAATTCTAAACTTTAAATTAGATTTTAAATACGACATTTTGATGAAGAATTGGTATAATACGTTAGAATAACTCTTTAAAGAAAATCCGGGTTTTAACCCGGATTTATTAGCTTTCAACCGTAGACTGTGGTTTATGCCTTGGTTTTCTGTGGTGTTTGGCTTCTGCACGTTTAGCCTTTCGTTCGGCTCTTTTTTCTTTAAGTTTTTTTAGAGGTGATTTTTTCTTTTTACCGTCATTAATTGATTTTTCGTGTGACATAAGCTATTTTGTTTTGATTTAGAACCTGTAATTACCTGTTAATATTGCATGTTAATGAGAGAAAAGATTGGTCTTCTTGCTATAAAGTTAAAACAGAAATTAATAGAAGTCAAGAATTTTTACAAACTATTTTTTAGGGAGAGTAAAGTAAAAAGTGCTGCCATAACCAATTTTGCTATCAACTCCTACAGTTCCTCCCAGTTTAGATGCAATACGTTTAACTATTGATAGTCCAAGCCCATGTCCCCGAGTTCCGTTTTTACTTTCTAATTGAGAAAACTCTTTAAACAAATCTGTTGTCTCGTGAGTAGTAAGTCCTTTTCCATTATCTTTAACCCAGAATTGTATTGAGTTCTTTTGTTCAGTAGCACCAAGTTCAACTATAGGAGGATCACCTGCATACTTAAGAGCATTAGATATATAATTTATCCAAATCTCTTCAACCCAAATAGGATATCCTATTGCTATTGGCCATTTGTTGTTATGAGTTATTTTCCCATTTGTTTGTTTTATTAAACTTCCTAATCTGTATAAAACCTTATCAACAATTCTTCCCATTTCGAGCGGCGAAGTTTCTATATCTTTTTTGTTTCGTACTCTGGCTAAAAGAAGTAGACCTTCAATTATATCATTCATTTTATCAACTCCGTCATGAATGTATTGAATATAAGTATTTTGTTCATCGTTAAGTGATTTTTCCAGAGTAATAAGTTGAGTAAATCCCTTAATTGAATTCATTGGACTTTTAAGATCATGAGCTACTGTTCTTGCATACGCATCAAGTTCAAACAAAGCCTGTTTTCTCATTGTAATATCATAGAACACAAGAATTCTTCCAATAACTCTTTTCTTAGAATTAATAAGTGAAGCGGTTATTAACTCAAAATAACTCTCACTTTTTTCAAACTTTAGTTCAGTTCTAAAATCCTTATCCTCGAGAATACTATCATAAACGTCATTAAATTCAGTAAAATGATCTAAAATATTATAACCTACTACTGTTTTCTGATTCAAATTAAAAATACGCTCAGCAGATGGATTAATATCCAGAATTATTCCATTATCATTAATAATAATTACACCGCTTTTGGTACTCCTAAAAACAAGATTATATGCAATGGGCACAATATTTAAGAATTTATCAAAATGAATAATAATGAAAAAAGCTATTCCAACCAATACAAACGATAAAGAAGTGGGATCGTATGGTGCTATTGGGTTCTTACCAAAAATGTATAATATGTTTGTTGTAAGTATAATTGCTAAAACAAAAATTATATAAATAGCCTGTCGTTTAAATTTTTCCGGCATATTTAATATACCGCGTATTAAAATAATACCGCCGGTGAGTAAAATAAAATACGAATAGAAAATCCATATATAAAAGCCGGGTCCATAATCAATATCAGTAATAAGCATTCCATTTTTTTCAATAAATTCATAAGAAAGATAATAGAAGTTATGATATTGAAATGTTAACACCTGGATAAATGTTAATATTGGAATTATTAATATTAATCCCTTCATCCATTTAGTCAACCAATTATCAGAGTTAGTGTAACTTGTGACAAAAAACAGCCAGAAAATATCAGCGCTTATAATACCTATATATTCCACTCTAAGCATTATCAGCTTCACTTCAATATTAGCACTAAAAACACTTAGCGCATATCCAAGGGTCCAAATGCCTGAGAATAAAGTAAGATAACGAAAGTAGCCTTTTCCGTTTACAGTTTTCATTCTCCACACAAATGCCGATAGTGAAAAAGCAATTACAGCCGCAATAATATAGAAAATAGCATATGGTGTAAATTGCCAGGAATCCATTTATTAAAGATAAGATTAGTTTAAACAAATTTAAGCTATTAATAACTTAAATTCCACTAAGCGATAAACTAGTATCGGTATTGTACTTATTTAATTTCCAGAAATATTTCAGCTATTAAGCATTCATAGTTATTAATTATTGTTAAAAGTTATGTAAAAATAAATGCTTGTCGAAGTGTAACAAGCATAAAAACTAAATTAGCAAAGATTTAGTTTTCATTAACAAACATTCACAAATCATTAATTGAAATTAACAACTCAAATAAGTAATATTGATTTATTATTAACCCTAAAATCAAATCCTATGAAAACAATTCTTACTTATTTAATGATTGGTGTATGGTTTAGTTTATTCTGTATTAACCCTGTAATATCTAAATCTGTTTCCGATAATAAACCTGCATTAGACTCTGTACAGAAAATAGATCATTTTAAAGGCATGTATAAAGCCGGCGATTATTACTTTGGTGGACAACCAACACTGGAAGCCATTAATTATCTTAAATCAGAAGGAGTGAAGCTATTCATAAATCTTAGAACAGAAAACGAGAATGAAAGTTTTACAAACACCGCTTTTAACGAAGAAAATTTACTAAAGAAATATGAAATCAATTACATTTCAATCCCTGTTAGCTATCCTGATTCGTACAATACCGAAACTTTAGCTAAGTTCAAACAAGCCTTATTTGAAAATGAAAATAAAGTATTTATTCATTGTGCAGGTGGAGGAAGGGTTAAAACCTTTTTTATGGCTTATTTAATTGAAGAAAAGGGATATACTATAAACGAAGCTATGGACTTAGGTAATCAACTAAATTATTATTTTCCTTTAGGACTTTTATTGGAAAAAGAGATTAATATGACGCTCCAAAAATAAAAACAAGCTTATACATACACTTATTAAAAAAAAATCAGATTATCTGTACATTATACACTATACACAAAATAATACTTGATTTTTTATTATACATAGTGTATATTTGTGTATGCAAAACTCTGTTTCAAATAAAGAATTAGCAGCACTACGCGTCATGCGAGATTTCCTCATGAAATATGGTAAAATGCCCAGTGTTCGTGAGTTAATGAAAGAAATGGATTATAAATCACCACGTTCTGCAGCTGTTATTTTGCAAAACCTGATTGATAAAAACATCCTTAAGAAGAAAGATGACGGAAGCATTCAGTTTATACAATACGAGTTTAATGAAAATGAAACTACAAGTGAGCAAACGGTAAAAATTCCGCTATTGGGTGCAATTGCTTGTGGTTTACCTATTTTAGCCGAAGAAAATATTGAGGCTATGATAGCTGTTTCTACTAAACTGGCCAAGCCAACTGATAAATATTTCTTATTACAAGCTAAAGGCGATTCTATGAACGAGAAAGGAATTAACAATGGCGATTTAGTTTTGGTAAAACAGCAAAGCTCTGCCGATAACGGCGATATTGTTGTTGCTCTAATCGATGATGAAGCAACTATTAAAGAATTAAGAATTAATGATGATAACGTGTTATTGTTGCCACGTTCATCAAACAAAACGCATACACCAATTATTCTCTCACGGAATTTTATTGTACAAGGGATTGTAGTATCCACCATATCAATGATCAGTGATCAATTTTCAAAATTTAGATTGTAATTAAGTATTGGGTTGGTTCTAATTTTAATGTTTAAATTTTTGATAATTGAAGAATTGTTAATTGTAAATTGATTTAAGTGCATAAGTCTGTAGTTCATATTGATTTAGACACATTTTTTGTGTCGTGTGAGCGGCTGCTCGATTCTAGCCTAAATGGTAAACCTGTGCTTGTTGGCGGAACCAGTGGAAGAGGAGTTGTTGCTGCTTGTAGTTACGAAGCGCGTAAGTATGGTATACATTCTGCTATGCCCATGCGAATGGCACAAATGCTTTGTCCAGAAGCAATTGTAATTCGAGGAAATAGTGGCATTTACAGCAAATTCTCCGACATGGTTACAGATGTCATTAAAGAACAATCGCCATTGTACGAAAAATCTTCTATCGATGAATTTTATATTGATGTAACCGGAATGGATAAGTTTTTCGGTACGTATAAATGGGCACAGGAACTTCGCACAAAAATCACAAAAGAAACCGGATTACCCATATCTTTTGGACTTTCAACAAGTAAAACAGTAGCAAAAGTAGGAACTAACGAGGCTAAACCCGATAATCACATTAATATTCCCGAAGGAACAGAAAAACCATTCTTAGCACCATTAGCTGTAAAGAAAATCCCCATGGTAGGCGATAAAACGTATAAGATGTTGCTTAATATGGGAGTTAAATATGTGAAAACTGTGCAGGAAATGCCTATGGAGCTTATGGATCGTGTTATGGGAAAAAATGGAATAGCTCTTTGGAAAAAGGCGCAAGGAATTGATAATAGCGAAGTTATTCCTTATCATGAGCGAAAGTCACTTTCATCATCCTTAACCCTTGAAAAAGATACTATTGATGTACGTCAGTTAAAGAATATTTTAACATCAATGGCAGAAAAACTTACGTATTATCTTAGAAACGGAAACAAGTTAACATCCTGTATTACAGTAACAGTACGCTATTCCGATTTTGATACCCGAACAAGACAAAAGCGTATTCCTTA
>DAOUTQ010000128.1 GCA_030668615.1 Bacteroidales bacterium
AAAATAGAAACCGGAAAAATTAAAAAACAGAATATTTCTGAGACTATTGAATGTACAGGAACAATTGAGGTTCCACCAGAAAATACAGCTTCAGTTTCGCCAATAATTGGTGGTTTTATTAAAACCATGAATTTTTACCCAGGAGACTTTGTTAAAGAAGGTGCAGTTATAGCAACATTGCAACATCCTGATTTTATTCAACTGCAACAAAAATATCTTGAGGCTAAAAGTCAGGTCGATTATTACAAGGAAGAATATAAACGCCAAGGAGAATTAACTGTTGAAAATGCAGCTTCAATTAAGAAAATGCAAAAAGCAAAAGCAGATTATCTTACATCAGAGGCTAATTATAAATCGCTAAAAGCACAACTGGAACTGCTTGGTGTTAACACTATTAAAATTGAAAAAGAAGATTTTGAAAAAGAATTTAAACTGTTTTCTCCAATCAGCGGAACAATTTCTAAATTAAATGCTAACAAAGGGAAACTTGTAAATCCTGAAAATCCAGTTTACGAAATTATTAACGATGATTATTTATTCCTGAATTTGAATGTATATGAGAAAGATATTCAGAAGGTATCATTAGGACAAAAAATAAGTTTTAGCTTATTAAATGATCCGAAAAAATTTGAAACTAAAGTAAAAAGAATTGGCATTGGAATAGAAGAAAACAACAGAACCACAACTGTTCATAGTATTACCGAAAAAAAGAGTTTAAAACTTAAGCCAGGCAAATTTGTAAGTGCTTCAATATTGATTAATGAAAGAGAATCATACACTTTGCCTTCTGAAGCCATTGTTACTTTTAAAGATGAATCGTACGTTTTTATTAAAACAGAAAATACATTTAAGACGGTAAAAATTAAAACCGGCATTGAAAAAAACAATCATTATGAAATAACTGAAATAAACAATGAATTGCTAAATGCTGAAATTGTAATAAAGGGGACATATTATTTATCGTCTATAATAGAAGCTGTTGAATAAAATAATTTTATTTGATTTTGTTCGTTTAATAACAGCAAAGTATTGATCTTGTTTAAAATATAATATACATTTGCAAATCAAATCAATAATCCTAACCTAAAATAAAAATGGAAGACCAAAGCAAAAACCAAAATTTAGAAAACGAACAACAAACTAACAATCAGGCTCCGATTGCACCACAAAAAAATAAACGTGGTTTAATGTTTATTCTTATACTTGTTATAACACTATTGGCAGTTGTTACCTTTTTGTATATTAACCAAAGATCAACAACTGAAAAAATAGAAACTGCTCTAACTATTGAAAAAGATTCATTGCAATCTCATTTAGTTCAGCTACGCGACGGATACGATGAGTTAATGACTGATAACGATTCGCTTAATGCACACTTGGTTGAAGAAAAAGAAAAAATTGATAATCTTTTAGCAGAAATAAAAACAGTTAAAGCTACTAACTATGCAAGAATTAAATCATTGCAAAATGAGTTAGGGACTTTACGTGCTGTTGCAAAAAGCTATGTACGTCAGATTGACTCTTTAAACACCATGAATCAAGCTTTAGTAGCTGAAAACATCATGGTAAAAAATGAAATTAAAGAAGTTACACAAACAAAAGATAAGCTTGAAGAACAAAACAAAGATCTTTCAGGAAAAGTTGAGTTGGCAAGTGCATTAACAACAGAAAATCTTGTTGCTGTTCCATTAAATAAAAGAGGAAAACCTAATAATAAAATTAATAAGATTGTTAAAATCAAAATTAGTTTCCAAATAAAAGCAAATGTTTTAGCTGAAGCTGGAGAGCGAGATGTATATGTTCGAATTGCAGGACCAGACGATTATATTTTAGCTAAATCAGAAGATGATTTGTTTAAATATGAAGGACAGCAAATTGTTTATTCTGCAAAACGCCCTATCGATTATGTAAACAAAAACATAGATATCGATATTTATTGGGATAACAACGGAGCTCTTTTAACTGGAGCATATGAAGTTTATATTTTTGCTGATGGAGGCGAAATAGGAACAACTCAATTCCTAATTGAATAAACGAACTTAGAAAATAATAATATAAAAAAGGAGCTTTATAAAGCTCCTTTTTTATATTATTAATAGTACGATCTCTTCTTTTAAACCAAAGGAATGGTAAATTCAAATTTACTACCTACATGTTCAGTGCTTTCAACAAATATCTTTCCTTTGTTCTTTATAATAAATTCTTTACAAAGAATTAATCCTATACCTGTTCCTTTTTCTCCTGCAGTTCCTTTGGTTGAAACAGGCTTATCAATTTCAAATAAATTACGAAGATTTTCATCAGATATTCCTACACCAGTATCTTCAATTATTACCCGACAAAATTTTGATTCTTTAATATAGAAAATTGTCACTTTCCCCTCTTTAGTAAATTTAATTGCATTTGATACAAGATTTCTAATAATTGTTTTTAGCATATTTAGATCGGCAAAAACTATAACTTCATCTCCTTCAATAAATTCAAGGTTAATAGATTTTTCTTTTGCCTGTCCTTTGAGTAAGTTTATTTTTTCCTTTATTAATTTCTTAATGTCAACCTCTTGCGGTTCATATTCTATTCCCTGTGTTTGTGACAAAGACCATTCAAGCAGATTAATTAAAAGTTCGTGCGTTTCATTCGATCTTTGATAAATTAAATCAGCATATTCATTTATTTCTTCTTTGCTTACTTCATTAAGATTTGATTTTAAGAAATCACTATACCCAATAAGAGTATTAAAGGGGCTCAATAAATCGTGAGCTATAATTGAGAAAAACCGATTTTTTGTATTAATCGCTTTCTTTAGATCAAATGCCTGATTTTGTATTTCTTCTTTTTGTTTACGGATTTCATTGTTTTGTTTTCCCAGTAATACTATTGCCTTTTTTTGTTTACGTCTGCTATTCAATAACACAAGTGCTAAAAATGATATTAAAAAAAGAATTGATATAACTGAGAAAACAACAATACGTTGACGCTGTATTTGTGCTTCATTGAGACTGTTTTTGTTTTTTAAAAGTTCATTTTCTTGTTCTTTCTTATCCGTCTCATATCTCGTTTGCATCTCAATTATCTGGTTGCTTTTTTCTTCATTGAAAACACTATCCTTATACACATTAAATTTTTTATAATTCCAAAGGGCCTCATTTACATTGTTTGTTTTTTCAAACATAAGTGCCAATTGTTCATATACTTGCATGAGCAATCTTTTGGAATTTACTTGATGGGCATATTTTAATCCCTTTTCCAAATTAATAAGCGATTGTGAATAATTTCCCAAATCCTTATACGTTTCTCCAATATATATATAGCTTCTTGCGATATATCTTTTATCGCCAAGCTTTTCATTTACGACCAATGTTTTTTTATAATACTCTAGAGCTAAAGCATATTCGCCTATTTTATGATAAACTTTTCCTAAATCACTATAACAAATTACAATTCCTTTTTCATTTTTTATTTTAATATTTGCATCTAAAGATTTTTTATAAAATTCAATTGCTTTTTTATAATCCTCTTTAAGTTCATAAATCCAGGCTATTGAATTATAATTAATGGCAACGCCAATATAATTATTCCTTTTTTGCTCTAATTCAAGGGCTTTATAATAATAAGGTAAAGCTTCATCGTAGTTTCCCTGATAAGTATAAATAATTCCAATGCTATTTGATGCAATAGCAATATTTTTTGCATCGTCGAGCTCCTCCGAAAGCTGGAGTGCTTCTAAGTGACATTCAAGTGCTTTACTATCTTCAGCCAATCGCCTGTAAGTAACACCCAAATTATTAGAAACAATCATAATTATTTCCTTTTCATTAATCTCTTTTGCTAAATCATATGCTTCCATTAATGTTTCCAATGAATTTTGAAACTTTCCTTCCTGGCGGTACAGTTTTCCTTTAGATCCTAATGTTTTAGCTATGAAATATTTGTCTTCTGATTTTTTTGCTATTGTTATTGCTGAATCGATAACAAGATGAGCTGAATCGAAATTCTCATTACTTGAATAAAGTGAAGAAAGATAATCGTAACTTTCAATTATCTCTTTCTCATTTTGGGATTGCTTCACAATCTTTAAAACACTATCTATTTTATTTGTCTCATTTTTTTCGTACAAATCTTCGCTATAAGAAATGTTACAAGTTAAAAACAAGCTCAAGAGAAGTAATA
Source organism: Bacteroidales bacterium (assembly GCA_030668615.1). Lineage (GTDB taxonomy): Bacteria > Bacteroidota > Bacteroidia > Bacteroidales > UBA12077 > UBA12077. Next base: position 4,171 of record DAOUTQ010000128.1, read on the forward strand.
TTTTAACTAATCGCAACAAATTAAACTATTTTAGTGTAGATGTAAATATAATTAAATCCTTTTTCTAAATTTTCAGTAATTTAAGAATTTACTGCTTAATTTAAGCAAATTATTACGTAATAAAATCCTACTCTCAATTATTTCTTTTCAGGTCTGTTATGTAATCCGCATTCTCGTTTTTCGGGTTGTTCCCACCACCAACGCCCAGCACGAACATCTTCACCAGGTTTAATTGCTCGTGTACATGGTTGGCATCCTATACTCGGAAATCCTTTATCGTGAAGTTCGTTATATGGAACATTATTCTTTTTTATATAATCCCAAACTTGTTCTTCAGTCCAATCTATCAACGGGTTGATTTTAAATAATCCATGTTGCTCATCCCATTCAACCAATTTATTGTCGAAGCGAGTAATTGATTGATCTTTTCGTAAACCGCAAATCCAAGCTTCCAAACCTTTAAAAGCTCTATGCAAAGGTTCCTTTTTCCTTAAATAACAACATCGCTCACGATTCTCAATGCTCTTATAAAAATGGTTGATCCCTTTTTCCTGAACCATTTCCTCTACTTTAATGTGATCTGGGAAGAACACCTTAATCTTTATTCCATAATGATCGCTTGTTTTAGCAATCAGGTTATATGTTTCTGGAAATAGCCGCCCTGTATCTAAAGTGAAAATTGTTGCATTTTTATTGATTTTACAAATCATATCTGTGATAACCTGATCTTCGGCGCCCATACTGGAAGCAAAACCAACTTTATTATCACATTTGTCGATAAAATATTTTAAAACCTCTTCAGGTGATTTATCTTTTAACTTTGCGGTTAATTCTTGTGCTTGTTCTTTTTTATCCATCATCCCCAATTCTAATTAGGCAACAAAATTATAAAAATAATCTTCTGTTTATATTATTATATCAGTATTTTACATTCTAAATAAGGATATAATACCGTTTACTATTCAATATGTCATATTTGTAAAAACAAATATAAATTGAATATGTAACGGCATTAACAATTCTAAACTTTAAATTAGATTTTAAATATGACATTTTGATGAAGAATTGGCATAACAGTTAGCAGGCATGTATTGTTTAACAAGAAATACACGCAGTTATCTGTTTGATAATAGCTATATATTTTTTAAGTTTACTGGTTGGTTCTCACTTAAAATTTTAACTATGATACCAGAAAATTTTATTAAGTATATCGAAACCAGTTTAAAAGAGAACTGGAATCTTCCGGCTTTATCAGATTATCAGGGAGAAAGTTATAAATATAGTGATGTAGCAAGAAAAATTGCCAAAATTCACATCATGTTCGAAGAATGTGAAGTTAAAAAAGGTGATAAAATTGCCATAATAGGTAAAAACTCGGCTAATTGGGCCATAACTTATTTGGCTATTATATCATATGGAGCAACCGTTGTTCCAATTCTTCCCGACTTCTTACCTGATGATGTTCATCATATTGTAAATCATTCTGACTCTGTTGTTTTATTTGCCGGCGATCCTATTTGGGAAAATCTGGATGAAAAAAGCATGCCCAATTTAAGAGCTATATTCTCACTTACAGATTATAAACTTCTTATAGAAGGTAAAAGTGAGAATATTAAGAATATCTATAATAAACTTGACTCCTTATATGAAGATTTATATGCAAAAGGAATAACTGCTGAGAAACTTAATTTCGATGAAATCCCTAACGAAGAAGTAGGAGTTTTAAATTATACATCCGGAACAACTGGTTTTTCAAAAGGAGTTGTTCTTCCTTTAAATAGTTTAGCTGCAAATATTCGTTACGCACGTAATAATTTACCTCTTGATCCAGGCGACAATGTGGTGTCGTTTCTACCTTTAGCGCATACTTTTGGTTGTGCTTTTGAGTTTTTGTGGCCTTTTACGATTGGTTGTCATATTCATTTTTTAACACGAACGCCATCACCAAAAATAATTATTCAGGCTTTTCAGGAAGTAAAACCAACTATTGTAATTAGCGTTCCACTAATTCTTGAAAAAATATATAAAAAACAAATTATTCCATTACTCGATAAAACATCAATGAAACTTCTTCTAAGTGTTCCTTTTGTTGATAAAGCAATTTATTCAAAAGTTAAAAAGAAACTTACCGACGTTTTTGGAGGAAATTTTAAAGAAGTTATTATTGGAGGAGCAGCACTAAATAAAGATGTAGAATTATTTCTAAAAAAGATAGACTTCAATTTTACCATTGGATACGGAATGACAGAATGTGGACCACTAATTAGCTATTCAAATTGGGATAAAGCAAAAATTGGTTCTGCCGGAAAATTAGTTGATACTTTGGAGGTTAAAATTGATTCTGAAGACCCATTCAATGAAGTTGGAGAAATAATGGTTCGTGGTGAAAACCTAATGTATGGCTATTATAAAAATGTAGAAGCAACAGAACAGGCCATCGATAAAGAAGGCTGGTTGCATACTGGCGACTTAGGAATAATTGATGAAGAAAATTATATTTTTATTAAAGGACGAAATAAAAGTATGATTATAGGTCCTTCGGGCGAAAATATTTACCCCGAAGAAGTTGAAGCCAAGCTAAATAACATGATGTATGTTCAGGAGTCCGTTGTGATTGAAAAAGACAATATGCTAATTGCTTTAGTTTATCCTGATCTGGAGTTAGTTAACTTCGATAAAATAGATGAAGCAAGGCTGATTGAGATTATGGAAGAAAACAAAAAGGAAGCGAATTTAAGTCTTGCTAAATATATGCAAATATCCAAAATTAAAATCTATCCAGAAGAATTTGAAAAAACACCAAAGCGAAGTATAAAACGATTTTTATATACAGCTGCGGAACTTTAGAAATTTAAAAATATAAATTAAATCCAAGGGCAAAAGACCATATTTCTTCTTCCCAATATTGCTGGGCTTTAATATTATAGTAAAGATAATCTACTAAAGTATTTGCTTCAAAATAAGGTTCAACAGCAGAAAAAAAATGTTCTTTTTTTAGTGTAAAAGTTGATTTTAGACCAATATTTATACAACCATAAATACTATTTGTCATGTAGTAGCCATCAGGAAATCTGTCAGGAATTCTTGCATATGAATTTTCACCAGGCTCAAAACTTACTGAAAATCCAAAAACAGGACTTAAATTGTATTTTTGCTTTATTTTAAACTGATATAATCTAAATGTATTTTTTATGGAGAAAGTGTGGATTGTTGCATTACCCTTAAATTGAGGTACATAACCATATAAAAAATCTATTTGTGCTTTTTGTTTCCACCATTGATACCCTGCACCAAATGAAATGTATCCTATATTCCCTGCATACTGTGTTTTTAAGTAATCTGGAGAATACCATTTTCGTTCTGGTTCCTTTTCTGTAAGTTGTGCACATAAAACTTCGGAACAGAAAAAAAAGGCGAAATAGAACAATATAAATTTTACAAATTTCATACTAATATTTAACTTGTTTTACGGTGTAATTATTTCCTGAAACCATAATAACAACATATTCTTTTTTCATAATAGACCCAACAATCAAATAGCTAGTTTCACCATCACCATTTTCATCATAAATATAATTATGAGTGTGTCCGTGAACTGACAATTCGACATTGCAGGTATCCATTAAATGCTTATAATTATTTTCCATCTCATCTGTAAACTGATCACCATTAGGAGGTATATGTGCAAGCACAAAGCAATTATTGTATTGCTTGCTATTCTTTACTTCTTTTTCAAGCCAATCCATATCCGGCAATCTGTTACTTTCCCAAAAAATATCATCAAAAAGAATAAACTGGTTGTTGTTGAATGTAAAACTTTTATTAGGCTCCCCATACATTTCCTTATATATATCAATACCATTTGATCTGTAGTCATGATTACCAATCGTTGTTAAATATGGTATTTTAAGCTCTTTCATTTCTTCATGAAACAATTCATATTCCTTCAAATAACCATGTTCTGAAATATCTCCGTTTACAATAACAAAGTCAATTTCTTGTCTTAAATTAATATTAGCTATAGCATTATCCAACTCATGATAATCGTAATGTGAATCAGCTAAAACAGCAAATGTTATATCCTCACTACTCTCATCGTTATTACTTAATATTCTCTCTAAATTCTTAACACCTATTTTCTTGTAAGAATCTTTTACATTTGCCGAATACGGGCTATATTCAAAATAATCTTCACATCCACCAATGAAAATTATAGTCAAAGCAATCACCATAATCTTATATAAAGCAAAAATCCTTTTCATCCTTTTTAATTAATCTACACCCTATGTAATATTATTCTGTTCTTTTAACAACCTGCATTTTTAATGCATCCTTGCTGTCTGCTAATTATTTTCAAAGTAAAACTAAAAAGCCAATTTGAACAAACATATAAATTTAAAAGATGTTAAACTATTATTCCTTTTTATGAAACAAAATTTATACCAAATATTCACTATTTATTTAATTGAATTCCCTGGTAATTATTAATACCTTTGATTATATAATTGTAAGAAAATGAAACGATATGCAATAATTGTTGCTGGTGGATCGGGACAAAGAATGGGTAGTTCTGCTCCTAAGCAGTTTTTAAAAATAAATAATGATATTATTCTGATGAAAAGTATTCGTGCTTTTTATGAATATGATTCATCTATTGAAATAATTGTAGCTCTTCCGGAAAATCAAATTTCGCAATGGAAAGATTTGTGTGTGGATTATGACTTTACAGTGAATCATACTATAGTAAAAGGGGGACAGACCAGATATCATTCCGTTAAAAACGCTCTTGAAAAAACCGGAAACTCAGGAATAATTGCTGTTCATGACGGTGTAAGGCCTTTAGTAAATCAGGCTACAATTGATTTGGTATTTGAAATTGCCTCTATTAATGGAAATGCCATTCCATATATTGATATAGTTGATTCTGTTCGGCTTGTTGATTCCGGTTCAAATAAACCTGTTGACCGAAATAAATATAAACTTATTCAAACACCACAAGCTTTTGATTGCAGAATAATTAAAAAAGCTTACGAACAAGAATGGGAGGAATTTTTTACCGATGACGCCAGCATTGTTGAAAAATCGGGTATAGAAATAAACCTTGTTCCCGGAAATATCGAAAATATTAAAGTCACTACCAAAATTGACCTCAAAATTGCAGAAACGTTGTTGAATTATCTATCAGAATGAAAAACCAAAAACGGAATGTTTGTATGAAATAAAACTTTTCTGGTATAACTTGGATTTAAAAGCTTAGATATTAAATTTCGTTTATGCGTTACCATAGAAATTATGTCAATGTTCTTTTCTCTAATAAACTCCTGAACCCCTTTCAGAAAATCCTTTTCCTCAATAATACTACACTCAATATCATAATCTTTATATTGATCATATAATTTTTCTTTTAATCCTGCCATTTTAGCTTTATCCCAAACATTTGATTCTTGTGATCCTATATGTACACAGTACAAACGAATATCAAAAGGCGACATAATATTCATAAGCTTTTTTAATGCAGTAAAATCAGAATCATCAAAATCTGTTGCATACACTATATTAATTGTAGCAATTCCTTTATATAGAGAATCTTCGGGAATTACAAGTACCGGCACTTTTGTATCATCAATAATTTTAGCCGTTACACTACCTATCAAATCATTAGCTCCCTCACCCTGTCCCCGTGTTCCAATTATTATTACATCAGGCTTATATTCCTTGCTTTTTAAAATAATTTCTTCGCTTGCTATTCCTCGTGTCAAATCATAATCTATTTTCACGCCCTCAATTTTCTCTCTTTCTATCTTCTCCTTAATATCTTTATAAAATTTCTCCATACTGCTTTTTGCCCTCAATTCTATTTCTCTTATTATTTCATCCATATTTACCTGATAATAATACGTGTCGGTAATAGGCATAGAATT
>DAOUTQ010000006.1 GCA_030668615.1 Bacteroidales bacterium
CGAGACTTGTAAAATTAGCGGTTGTTCTTAAGTAGGTATATGCCAAATTAGCTTCGAAAGCTATAAAATCTTTATAAGTAGTACTCCCTAATACACCAAAAGTTGGAGTGATCTTACCATTAAAATCAACATTTTTATATGGAATCTTATTATAAGATATTGTATTAGAAGTTATACCGACAAAAATTCCGAAACGATCGACAAAAGGAGATTTCTTAATTACATTTATATCTGAGGCTTTCCCTTTACATTTATTATAAGTTATTACAAGTTGTGCAAAAACGGATTCCTTATAAGTATAATTAGTGTATTCTGGGTCTATGTTTTCAGAATATTCAGATTTTAGTTTATTACAGTCACCCAATAGCACATTAATTGTTCCAATGTAATATTTAGTGGATATTTCAATTATAGAAGTGTCTTTTCCAATATAAAATAGCTCTACACCATTTTTATAACTTTTATATAAGGAAGCATATTTGCCAATTATTAACTTTTCTGCAATGATATTTTCAAATCCAACAGAAGACTTTACGTTAACGGACACTATTTCTATTTTTTCAGATTTACCGGAAATAATATCTGCAGATTTAAAGCTTTGTATTTTATTTGAATTTGAATTCACAATAAAATCAATGCTTTCAGAACTATAAAATTCAGTTTTATTAAGAAAATAACCCTTTACTGAATCCTGATTACTTAATAATAAGTAACCATAATTTGACTTTTTAGTTTGAGAATATAATGATGAAATTATACTAAGAAATATGAGTATGACAGTTATTCTTTTCATTTGATTAATTTCCCTAATTAAATTTGAAAAAAGCAAATATAGTAGCTTTATTTATAAAAGGAAGTACTGTTGGATATTTAAAATTGGATAATTAGATTACGCTATTTGATATTTATTCATCATCCTTTTCAATTTCCCGTCTTATTTCTTCTAGAATATTTTCAAGCTGTTTTTTCTTGTTAACCTCACGCAATTTTTGTGCTGTATTTGTAAAATATTGGTGATTTTTAATGAATTTATGCTGCATTTGATTCCACTCCTGAATAGAATCTATTTTCTTTCTTTCGTGATATTCTTTATATAAATTAATTGAAACCGGAACAAAATCAGCTCTACCAAGGTAATCCAGATCAGCATCACACATAATTTCTTCGAGTAGATTTTTGGGTTGAGGAGGCATCTGAGTTACCAGTATCAATTCGCAAATTTTTTCAATTTGTTTAGGCGTATAATGATATTCGGGGAGTATTTTTTTTGCAAGTTTCATACTTTCTTCTTCATGTGTATCATAATTTACTAAATGACCCATATCATGAAACAAGGCTGCTGTTTTAAGAATTAACATTTCTTCATCTTTAATTCTTTCAGAACGACCAATGAGTTCAACCTGAGTTACAACATCAATGGTATGTTTTACATTGTGATAATATAAATTGTCAGGCAATCCATCTTCAAGTTTACTAAGCACAAATTCCTCTACATCGTTTATTCTTAATATTTGCAGCTGAGTAAAAAATTCTTCATTCGGGATCTGGCCTTTTATATCTGATGCCAGATGAGGCATAAATCCTTCAACAAAATACATATCAATTTCTCCCTTATACTTAACAGGCATTTTCCCTCTGTACTGACAAATAAAGAAATCCTTAATTAACATATATGTATTTTCAGTAATATTTATTTTACCTGGCTTGCCCGACGCTTCCATTCTGCTTGCAGTATTAACCGTCCCTCCCCAAATATCATAAGATATTTTACTGCGACCTAAAACTCCTGCTACAACAGGGCCTGTGTCTATTCCAATTCTTAAATCCCAGATATGTTTTGAATCATCCTTTATCTGTGATTTTAATTCTTTCATGAAGTTTTGCATTTCAAGAGCGGCAACAACAACTTCAACAGGATTGGTTCTGTTTTTTGCAGGTATTCCTCCGGCACACATATACGCATCACCAATCGTTTTTATTTTTTCAATATTGTATTTTTCAGCAACCGTGTCAAATTGTAAAAAGAACCTGTCAAGCTCATCAATCAGGAGTTCCGAATCCATTTGTTCTGATATTTTTGTAAATCCCTGTATATCAGAAAACAAAACTGTAACCATATTGTAGTGGTATGGACCAGCTTTTTTACCAGATTTTAGTTCTTTAGCTGTAGTTTTAGGAAGCACCCTTTCCAACAGATTATCTGCCTTTTCTTTTTGAATTACAACTTCTTCTGTTCGTTCATGAATAATGTTTTCTAATCGGAATCGTTCACGTGCAAAATAGTAAGCTCTCCATTTTGCTATCAATATAAATAATAATATTGAAGTAATTATATAGATAAAAAAAGCAGAAGTTGTTCGGTAAAAAGGAGGCTTTATTGTAAACTCATATGTGTTAACATCAGAAACAGAATTAAAAAGATTTTTTGCCCTAACTTTAAATTTATACTTACCTTCAAAAAGATTTGTATACTCTTTAAAGTTTAATTTTGACCACTCCAACCAATTTTCATCAAATCCTTCCAGCATATATTGATATAATATTTGATTTTCACTTTCATAGTCGGTTGCACAAAATTCGAAGGCAATTGTATTTAGATCATAACTAAAGTTTCTCGATATTTCTTCTTTTTCTATTGAACGCCCAAAAGGCTGTTTATAAACTACAGAATCTATTCCAATAGTTATTTTGTGAAGTTTAACATTATAATTACTATTAACTGGCAACTCATTTTTCATATTTAAATGAATCAAACCCTCAAATCCACCAAACCATACTATACCATTAGAATCAGGATGTATTGATGTTATAAAAAAATCTTCAGCTCTATTTAATGGTAATGGCTTTAAGGTTTTTAACGAATCGTCTTTATTATTCCTAAATAATGTTTTATTTGAATTATTGTTTTTTCCTATTACATTCAGCCACAAATTCTTATTTTCATCTTCAATAATTGGGTAAACCCAACTATATTCAGATATAAAATCAATATCAAGCACAGTATCTTCGTAAAATAATTCTTTTTTATTATTAAATCTGTAAATGCCTCTTGAAGTTGAAAATAGCATCCCTGAACTAAGGTTATATAGATTAATCCATTCCAGATTTTTAGGTAATATATTATCTTTATTATATAATGAAAATTTTAAATTTTTTGAATAACTCTCAAAGGGATCAATTTTGTAGATACCGCTTCTGTTAGCCGACAGCCATAAAGTTCCATCAGGTTCTTCAACAATACTTGTTATTTTATGATTTATTCCATTAATTTTTTTCTCAATAATGAGCATTCCTCCTGTAAATCTAATTGCAGAAAATCCATCATTATAACCAAGATACAAATACTCAGGTTTTTTTGTTGATCGTAATACACTTGTTATTTGTCCGGCATCTCTATTATAAAAAACAAAAGCATTCTTTCCTGTAATTTCGTATATTCCTTTAGAAGATGTAACAAAAAGCTGATTATTAAATTGGTGGAAATCGTGGCATCCGGATTTAATATCTGATATATGTTTAAAAATCTGACAACTTGGGCAATCTCTGTTATCTTCTGATAATTTTTCTAAATAATATACTCCAGCTGAAGTTGCCACATATAGGGTGTTCCTGAATCTGATAACTGAAGTCACATTGCCTTTTAATCCATGATTTTTATTAAAATAACTGTAAGGAGACGGAATTTCAATTCTGCTAATTCCTTGATTATGCAAAGCCCACAGATTATTATTATTATCAGCAAACAGTTTGTTCACCTCAGAATTAAACAATCCGGCAGATTCATTAATTGTCGAAATTATTTCCCCCTTTTTGTTAATTACTATTATTCCGGAAAGCTTGGTGCCAATAGCATAATTTCCGTTATTTAACACACAGGTTGCAGAATATAAATTATCAGAAACAAACAGATCTGCTTCTGTTTTAAAATGTTCAACGGAGTAATTGCTATATAAATAAAATCCTTCTTCCTTTGCTGTTTTAATTAATAATTGTTCATTAAACGGAAGCATATCTATAATATCCTTCTCAATAAAAAAATCACTTCCCGGGATAAATATGAATTGACTATTAACTAATTTAAATATTCCTTTTTCTTTTTTTTCAAGATAAATCTGATCGTTAACCTTGAATAAATCAAGCCTTTCTTGACTATTTTCAATAACGGAAATGTTATTACCGTCCCATTTGAAAAGGATCTTGTCTGAACAATAATACACATCTTCTTGGGTACAAGCCACATCGTTTATTTGTCCAAAGTTTTTCAGTTCAGGGCTTAATGAATCACTAAGCGAATAAAAATAAGATTCTCCAGATGCTTTATTACCAACAAACCCAAAATCATTTTCTCCGCCAACATAAATTATTCCTTTATTATTAATATCCATAAAAGGAGTTCCGGGAACTTTTAATATTTCAAAGAAATATCCATCAAACTGTATGATCCCATTTGCATTGCCTATATAAATGACACCTTTAAAATCCTGTATTATTGAAAAATTGTTGTTATTAATACCATAATTGTTTAGAATTATTCGTTGTATATATGGGTTGCCAATATTCTCAGAAAAACCAGTATTTGAATAAAGGAATAAACAAATTGATAGAATGAAGGAAAAAAGTGTATTTTTATGAAAATTTGCTTTAAAATACATAATTTGTTTTTTTGGATTTTAAAAGCCAAAAGTTTTAAGTTGTAATATAAAGATTTTTTTTCTATTTAAGAACGTTGATTATAAATAAATCAGGGGTTTTATGAAAAACGACAATCACATTATTTTAATTCCGTGGGATTTTACACCTGTTGCTGATTGCGCTTTATTGCATGCATATAAATTTGCTGAGAAAGCAGATAGTAAAAAAATTGTATTAGTTCATATTATTAAAAATGATAAAGAAGAAGCTGAAGCTCAGAAGAAACTAAACGAAGTTGCAGATAATAACAGAGGTAAGAATGGATTAGAAATTGAAGCAATAGTAAGAAAAGGAACTATTTTTACAACAATTGGAGAAGTTGCTTCTGAAGTAGATTCTGAGTTAGTTATTATGGGAACTCATGGTCTTAAAGGAATGCAGAAACTTACTGGTAGCTGGGCTCTTAAAGTAATTGTAAGTTCAAAAGTGCCTTTTGTTGTTGTGCAAGAAAATCCTAACGAAACTGATTTAAGAGACATTGTATTACCGATTGATTTTAAGAAGGAAAGCAAGGAAATGCTTAACTGGGTGAATTATTTGCAAAAAAACTTCAATCCTAAATTTCATATTGTAAAACCAAATACAACTGATGTTGGTTTTATTAAAAGAATAAAAGCAAATATTGTTTTTGCTAGGAAAATAATGGATGCAAAAGGAATAGATTATGAAATTCATACTGCTGAAGGAAAAAAGAATTTTGGCATTGAAATAATGGAGTTTGGAAAAAGCATTAATGCCGATTTAATTTTAATTCTTACTACCAAAAACATTGGATTAGCTGATTATGTTATTGGAGCTCAGGAGCAGTATATTATTGCAAACAGCTCAAAAACACCAGTAATGGTAGTTAATCCGAGAGACGATTTAACTGTGTGGGAAGGATTTCATTAAAAAAATTTGAAAACGAATATATAATTATGTGGATGACCAGAAATGTCATCCACTTTTTTTAAAATATTATGGAATTAGTATTTGCCACAAATAATCAGCATAAACTGAAGGAAGTTCAGTCTATGCTTGACGACAGAATCAAACTCCGAAGTTTAAAAGAAATAGGTTGTGTTGGGGAAATTCCTGAAGATTTCGAAACCCTTAAAGAAAATGCTGCACAAAAAGCACATTATGTTTTTGATAAATACAAAATAAATTGTTTTGCTGACGATACAGGTCTTGAAATTGATGCTTTAAATGGAGAGCCAGGTGTTTACTCAGCAAGATATGCAGGAGAATCTTGTTCATTTGTAGATAATATGAACAAAGTTCTTGAGAAACTACAGGGAGTAGAAAACAGAAAAGCGTGTTTTAAAACTGTTATTGCTCTGATAATAGATGGGAAAGAGTACTATTTTGAGGGACAAGTAGATGGTGAAATTCTTACAGAGAAAACTGGTTTGGATGGTTTTGGATACGATCCGATTTTCAAACCGGAATCTTATGATTTGTCTTTTGCACAAATGTCTTTGGATGAAAAAAATAAAATAAGCCATCGTGCAAGAGCTACCAAAAAATTAGTAGAGTTTCTAAAAAATCGGTAATGATGACAATATCTTGAAGAAAAAAGGGTTTTTGATAATAAATCAATTGATGAAAAAACATTTTCTAATCCAACTTTTTTTTATACTTACCGCTTACATTTCATATGCACAAATAGGCATTGGAGAGTGGCGTGATCATTTGCCATTTACATACTCAAGACATATTGCAGAATCCCCAACAAAAATTTATGTTGCTTCTGAAAGCGGAATATTTTCGTACAGTAAATCAAACCAAAATGTAGAAAAGCTTACAAAAGTTAATTTGCTTTCAGATATTGGTGTTTCGGCAATTGAATATTCCGATGAAAATAATTTATTAGTTGTCGGATATTCAAATGGGAACGTCGATTTAATTTTCGATAACGAAGTTTATAATATCTCTGACATTAAAAGAGAAATGATAAGTGGTAGTAAATCAATTAATCACATTTTATTTATTGATGAATATGCTTATTTATCCTGCGGATTTGGGATTGTAGTTGTAAATATCGAAAAAAGAGAAATAAAGGAAACCTATTTTATTGGTACTCTTGGAACGCAAGTTCATGTTAATCAGCTATTCTTAAGTAATAATTTCTTATATGCGGCAACCAACCAAGGAGTTTATATTGCTGATTATTACAATCCTAATTTAGCTGATTACTCTAATTGGCAGATAATTACTGATATACCATCATATACATCTAAATTTAATTCGATTTACGTAAACAATGGTGATATATTGGTGAATCAGGTAAATGAGGCTTCAAACGACAATGTTTATTTATATAAAGACTATTCCTGGAGTATCTTTAATAATAGCTATAGTTCTGTTAGTAAGATACATTATGCTAATAATCGCATACATATAATTACTGACACTGATGTTTTGGTATATGATTCTGAAATAAATCCAATAACCTCGGTTACCAATTCGGAAATTACAAACTTTCATCCATACGATGCAATTACAACAGAAAGTAATGTGTATTATATAGCCGATAACGGAAGAGGATTAATAAGATATCAAAATGGAACCGAGGAGACTATTGTGCCAAATGCACCCTATTTATCCAACGCCTTTACTATGGATATAAAGAATGAACGTGTTTTGGTTGCTGCAGGAGGATTGAGTCCTTCTTTTGGTAATGTTTTCTTAAATGGCATCTTATTTTCGTTTCAAAATGAGAGATGGATATCGGTTGCCAATTATGATGCAGTAGATTATATCTCTGTAGAAATTGATCCATACAATTCAGATCATTATTTTGCCGCAAGTTGGGGGAACGGGTTGGTTGAATACAGAAATAATGAAATTATTGAAACCTATAATGAAACAAACAGTTCTTTACAATCTATGATACCAGGAGATAATTTTTGCCGTATTTATGGATTAGCCTACGATAGTGAAAATAATTTGTGGATTACCAACTCTGAAGTAACCAATCCGGTATCTGTTTTAACAAGCGAAGGCGATTGGTTTAGCTTTAATTACGACGAAGAAATTAGCAATTTAAGAACAGGAGATATTATTGTTACAGAAAGTGATCAAAAATGGCTTGTTTTACCTAATGGTGAGGGCTTATTTGTTTTTGATAACAATGGAACAATAAGTGATGAAGAAGATGATCAGTATAAAAAATTAGATATACTTGATGAAAATGGGAAAGTTATATCAAATGGTATATATTCAATTGCTGAAGATTTAAATGGAGAAATTTGGGTGGGAACTGATCTGGGAATTGTAATTTATTCTAACCCTGAAAATGTTTTCGAAGATGGATTTTATGCACGAAGAATAATACTTACAATAGGAGAGATTACACAGTATTTGCTAAATACAGAATTAGTGACATCAATTGCTGTTGATGGTGCAAATCGAAAATGGATAGGAACACAAAACTCTGGTGTATACTTAGTTTCAAAAGATGGGACAGAAGAGATAAATCATTTTACTTCTGAAAATAGCCCTTTATTATCTGATAGGATTAACAATATTGCAATAAACCATGAAAGCGGTGAAGTGTTTTTTGCCACAGACAAAGGATTAATTTCGTATCGAGGTACTGCTACAATGGGTAGTGATGATTTCAGGGATGTTTATGTTTATCCAAATCCGGTTCGTGAGAATTATGAAGGCGATGTTACAATTCGTGGATTAGCTTCAGATGTAAATGTTAAAATTACAGATATAAGTGGCAATATCGTTTATGAAACGGATGCAGAAGGTGGTCAGGCCACATGGAACGGACGAAATTTCTCTGGAAGTAGAGTTAGTACTGGAGTATATCTTGTTTTTTGTACTAACGACGACGGATCAAAAACTCACATAACGAAACTTCTTTTTATAAAATAATAAAAGCCACAAATGAAGCGGCTTTTTATTTATTTTCAAGTATAGATTTTAATCAGTTACTTTTCTTATACAACGCACTTGTCGTCTTGCATTTGCTCCGGTATCATATCTTTTTCCATCTTCGAAATTTTTCTCAAACATAGCGCTTGTTGATCCCTGTCTTTTTGGTGTTGAAGACCAGTACCAAGTTCCGATCATATTAAGAGCAATTCTATTATTATACATAAAATCAAGGATGTCAATTGTAGGTAATTCCCAATCATTATATCCATAGGCAGAAGAACTTTCGCATGCATTACGAGCTTCTTCCCATCTATATTCACCTGAAATATCTTCTGGCATTACTTGATAATCAGTACCATATATGCTAAATTGCCATACCCCATCAGCATCAACTAAATTAACTACTCCATTGCTATGTACACATCTAACAAAAGATTTTGCTTTAGATGCTGCAGGAACTAATTTATCAGCATCAAATGCCTGACGAAAATAGACATTACTTTTTTCAGGAGAAGCAGACCAATACCAATAAGTTTGCATATTTCGTAACTGCGACTTATTAGCAAACATTCTTGATATCTCAAGTTTATTAGGTAATCTCCACTCTGTTAGTCCGTAAGCATTACTTTCTAAACAAGCCTGATTAGCTTCTGGCCACGTTGTTTTTGTTGGAGTACCATCAATCGGCATAACCAATAAACTCAAGCCCATCATATTTAATTCAATTAAATCTTTTGAATCTGAATCATCAATTACATATTTTGGTTGACTTGAACTAGTTGATCGATTCCTAACTGATGCTCCTTGTTGTTGTAACATTGCCCTTGAAACAGTTGAGACAACGGTAAATAGATCATCTAATCCTGATTGTGTAATTCCAGTATTTTGTCTTTCAATTTTAGCTGTCATTACATCTACCATTTTACATGAAATATAGTAGTTTCCTCCAACCGATGATATTGATGCATAACACACATAATTAGCTCCCATTTTCTTACCCAATTCACCAATCTGTCCATCATCAACATGACCAGTCATTTGGAATTTGTTTTCAGCTATTACTTTATTAATCAATTCACGCTCCAAAACCGTAAATCCTAAAGTATTTACAACAGCATTACTTAGCTCTTCACGGATAATAATTTTTAGGTTGTCAGAGACTTCTCCTACAGGATCAAATACAGCTACTTTTTTATCTTCTTGACCATTCACCAAGCCAATTGCAGCAAAAACAAGAATAATGATTAATAGGTTTATTTTATTCATGACTATATTGTTTAATTATTTATCCAGGTTAATATTTTTTCTGATATAGGTTTACTAACTTCCATATAAGCTTTTCCTGCAGCAGCACTATACGATTTGTTATGTGCTCCTTTTTGAGTAAACTCATTTTGATACACATGCTTATCTAATGGAGCCTTAAAAAGTTCCACTTGTGCATCCACGTAGCTAAAGTACACATTATTTGAATAGTTATATTCTCTTGAGTTTGCATTTATCTTAATTTTCCAATCAGCTGCATCTTCATCATTGGTGAAACTACAGCCATTTTCAGCTAAAATTGCTTTTAAATGATTTTCAATAGCAATAGTTTTTTCTCCAAAAACATCTTCGTTTGTAATAATATACACATAAATGCCTTGCTCTAAACGTGCATTTGCCTGAATAACCTCGTTATAAAGCGTCATTGTTTTTTGCATTTTCAAATCATCCTCAGTAGCGTTCTTATCAACAGCACTTAATATTCCTTGAGCCTTGGTAACTTCAGTAAAAACAGGTAGTGTTTTATTAAATTCTGCCTTAGCTTTGTTTTTTTCTCTTTTTTCCTCTAATTCAGTGGCTGTGCTAATAAATCCCTCTATTTGTTGCACAAACATATTTAAGTTTGCTTTATAATATCCAATAATTTCGTATTTATTCGCATAAGCAAACCCATATACTATATTGTCTTTTGTATAACTCTCTACTCGAATTCCATTTATTTCAAGATCGGTTGTTATTTGGGTTTCGTACTGAAATTTTTCTGTAAAAGTTTCGGAACCATCTTCTGTTACACTTTGAATATAATTGTCACTAACGCTTTTAACCGAAGCTAAAATACTTTCTGATAAATTTGTACGTGCTAAATCTTTTAAACGTTCAGTTGCTTCTGCTAAAGTCTCACTGCTATTTTTGTCATCTTGAGCAAATCCTGTAATAAATACATTTGATGGATATTGTTCTGTTCTCCATGATTGCATCAACCAGGCAGGTTCTTTTTGTGCTTTTACTATATTTATAGAAGTTAAACACAGGATTAAAATAATAACTCGTTTAAGATTTTTACTGAGGATTTCTATTTTCATACAACTTGCAATTTAATTTCGAAATATACATAAAATAGATTTGTTTCTACTAATGTGCAAATAGTATACCAATTTTGAAAAATGATGTCAAAAATATTTGATTAAATTTGATTATCAGGTAAAAGATGAGGCTTTAGGAGTTGCAAAAACAATTCTTTAAAATGATTCCTGATTAAAGAAGATTAGATACTTTTGTAAAGAATAATAAACTGATAAATGCTTTATAAAACAAGGGGAATAGTTCTTCATTATATTAAATATTCTGAAACAAGCGTAATTGTTACAATATACACTGAAAGTTTTGGAAGACAATCATATATTATTAATGGAGTAAGAAGTAAAAAAGCGAAAATAAAGGCAAATATTCTTCAACCTTTGTTTTTACTTGATATGGAGGTTTATCATAAACCGAAAAGAGATTTGCAAAGGGTAAAAGAAATTCAAAATGCAGTTGTTTTTTCTTCATTGCCTTTTGATATTAGGAAAAGTACACTGGCCATTTTTATGGCAGAAATAATTTACAGAGCTATTCAAGAGCAGGAACCTAATACTGAATTATTTGAATATTTGTATAATTCGGTTCAGATGCTTGACTTGAAAGAATCTGGTTTATCTGTTTTTCACATTTATTTTTTAATTCATTTATCAAAATACCTTGGATTTTTCCCCGATAATAATTATTCTGGAGAGAAATGTTTTTTTGATTTAAAAGCAGGGGCTTTTATGCAGATTAAGCCTTTTTACACTTCTTTCCTTGATAAAGACCTTAGCTTTATTTTCAGTCGGTTAATGAGTTTTTCAGGAGATCAACATGAGAGTTTAAAAATAAGTTATAAAAAAAGAACAGAGTTGCTTGAAAAAATAATTGAGTATTATAGGTTGCATAATACAGGAATTTCGGAGATAAAGTCTATGAGCGTATTAAAGGAAGTTTTTCATTAAAATTTCGGCATAAAAATTGAAAAGAGGAATAATAGTGTGAAAAAGCTTAAAAGCCTGCCATATGGCACTTTTTTAGTTAAGATATTTTCATACATTTGCGTTCCGAATTTTAGAAACAATATTTTATGATTAAAGAAAAGTTGTCGAGTATAGGAAAAGATATTTACACTGTTATCTCCGAATTAGTTCAGGATACAGATATAATAAATTTGGCAAAAGTATCGCCAGAAATACCATGTTCAGATACTCTTACTGAGCTTGCTGTAAAATATATAAAAGAAAAATCTGCTGAATACGCTCATCCTGACGGGCTTCTGGAGCTAAGAAAAGCAATTTCTTCATCAATAAAGAAAAAGCACGGAGTAAGTTTTAATCCTCAGAGTGAAATTACAATATCGGCTGGAGCTACTCAGGCAATGTATACTGCAATTAGTACTTTTGTTAATGAAGGTGATGAGGTTGTTTTATTTGAACCTGCATTTAATAGTTATGTTCCTGCAATTGTTAGTAATGGAGGAAGACCTGTATTTGTGCAAAGACAAGAGCCAGACTATCATATTGATTGGGAGGCAGTTCGAAAACTGATTAATACAAGAACAAAATTAATAATTGTAAATACTCCTCACAACCCTACTGGTGCTGTTTTTAGTGAAGAAGATATTGCTCAGCTAAAGAAAATTACTAACGGAACAAAAATAAACGTAATAAGTGACGAAGTTTTTGAGCATATTGTATTTGATCGACAAAAACATCAGAGTATATTGTCAAATGAGCAATTGGCCGAAAGAAGTATTGTTATTTCTTCTTTTGGAGTAACATTTAATGTTCCTGGATGGAAAATCGGATATTGTATTGGTCCAGAAAAGTTAATGGCTCAGATTCGTAAAAAACATCTTTTTCAGATAAATACTATAAATACTCCATTGCAATATGCCTTAGCTGATTATTTAAACCTGGGTGTTGATTTTGGTAGTATAAAAAAGAAATTTCAGGCAAATAGAGATTTCGTAATTGATTTACTCAAAGATTCAGGATTTGAAATAATTCCGTCGAAAGGAACTTTTTATCAACTTTTAAATTATAGTAATTTAAGTGAAGAAAAAGACACAGAATTTGCCCGTAGAATAATGGATGAATATCATGTTGCATTATTCCCTTTATCAGTATTTTATCACGATTCTGTCGACAATAAGATTGTAGGATTCAGTTTTGCCCGAGAGGAAAAAGTATTGAAAGAAGCAGCACTTAGATTATGTAAAATAAAGAAGCAATAAGAAATGTTTTGATAAAACACTCATTATTCTTTTATGATAAAGCCAAATATTAATTATATTTGGTTTTGTTTTTTCATCATTATCTAAAAAACTGATGCAAATAATAAACTCCATAGTTACCTGGCTTAATTTTAAGCGATTGTATCAGATCGACTTATTCAAGAAATTTCCTTATGATGCACAGCGCGAGGTTTTGTTTAATTTAATAGATAAAGCAAAAGGAACCTGGTTTGGAGAAAAATATGATTTCAAATCGATTGATAGTATTGAAAAGTTTCAGGAAAGAGTTCCGGTTCAACCTTACGAAGAGATTAAACCGTATATTGACAGGTTGTTAAAAGGAGAACAGAATTTATTGTGGCCTACGGAAATAAAGTGGTTTGCAAAATCTTCGGGAACAACTGATGATAAAAGCAAATTTATTCCTGTTTCGAGGGAAACCCTTGAAGATGCCCATTTTCGTGGAGGGAAAGATGTTCTCGCTTTGTATACAAACAATTATCCCGAAACAGAATTATTTAAAGGTAAAGGATTAACTCTTGGTGGAAGTCATCAAATAAATAAGATTAATAACGAATCTTTTTATGGTGATTTATCTGCAATTTTGATTGAGAACCTTCCGTTCTGGACAAATTTTATTCGAACTCCACGACAAGAAATAGCCCTGATGAGCGAGTGGGAAGAAAAAATGGAAAAAATTGCAGATGCTACACTCAAAGAAAACGTTACAAGTTTAGCTGGAGTTCCTTCATGGATGCTGGTTTTAATTAGATATATTCTTGATAAAACAGGCAAAAATAATCTTCTTGAAATATGGCCCAACCTCGAGCTCTTTACTCATGGCGGAGTAAGTTTTGAGCCATATCGCGAACAATTTCGTAAGCTAATTCCTACACCAAATATGAATTATTTGGAAACATATAATGCTTCCGAAGGATTTTTTGCGATACAAGACAGACCTGAAGAAAAAGATATGCTTCTGATGCTTGATTATGGAATTTTTTATGAATTTATTCGAGTTGATGATCTTGACAAACCAAATCCAAAAGTTTTGCATATTGATGATGTTGAGCGAAATGTGAATTATGCAATTATAATTACCACAAATTCAGGATTATGGCGTTACTTAATTGGCGACACAGTTACCTTTACTTCATTATATCCTCATAAAATAAAAATAAGCGGACGAACCAAGCATTTTATGAATGCTTTTGGCGAAGAAATAATTATTGATAATGCAGAAAGTGCATTACAAGTGGCATGTAATAATACAGGAGCGCTAATTAAGGATTATACAGCAGCACCGGTATTTATGGAAGAAGGGAAAAAAGGAACTCATCAATGGTTAATTGATTTTGAGAAAATGCCTGATGACATAGAAAAATTTACACGTATTTTGGATATTTCGTTACAAAAAGTCAATTCCGATTATGAGGCAAAAAGATACAAAGATATTACACTTGATAAACCATTAGTTACTATTGCAAATAAAAATCTATTTTATAAATGGCTAAAAGCGAAAGGTAAAATTGGTGGCCAAAATAAAGTTCCCAGACTTGTAAATGGCAGGCAATATATCGATGAACTTTTAGAGCTTAATGATCAAATTTCAAATTAAATGATACTATCTTTTTGTATATCTTTATTATTAGGTATTTTTTCCTTTACTGTTTCAGACGGAATTATTCCTGAAAAAGAATACAATTATAAAGCGGATTTTTTTTCCACAGATGGTTTTGGGAATCTCTATATCGTTCAAAACTCAGAATTAATAAAGATTAATACTGAAAGCAATAAAAAATGGATTTACAGTAATTTTTCTTCTGGCAAAATCAGCATAATTGATCCTTCAGATCCATTCAGAATACTCGTTTACTACAAAGACTTTAACAAAATATTATATCTCGACAAAAACCTGACTGAAATAATGAGCCCTATCTCTTTGGACGATAAGGGAATTTATAATGCAATCTCAGTTTGTCAGTCTGTTAATGGAGGATTCTGGGTTCTTGATCAAAATTCAGCACAATTATTATATCTTGACAAATCTCTTAATATAGTAAAGAAGAGTGCTGTAATTCAGGAAATATACGATCAAAATACAGATACAAAACAGGCTTTTATGCTTGAAAAAAATGACTATATTTATGTGGGATTTGAAAATGCCGGAGTAATGCAATTTGATAGCTATGGAGTTTATATTAAAACGTTTCCATTAAGCAATTTTGCAAATTTTCATGTAATAGACAATGTTATAGTATATTATTCAGAAGGGAATTTAAATTATTATAATACTCAAAATTACCAAGAAAAAAGTTTAAAAATCCCAACAGAAAATGTAGTAAGAATAGCAGTGGAAGGAAACAAGCTGTTTGTGCAAACAGAGAAAAAGATTCTTGTGTATAATTTAAGTAAATTAAAAGAGTAGTGGTAAAAAAGAGGAAAGTTAAAAAGGATGACAGCTTAAAAAGAGTGCACCGGAAATCGATATTATTTAATAAGAGAGAAATACAAGCAATAGAGCATTATTGCAAAAAATATAAGATAACTAATAAATCGAAATTTATGCGAGAGATAATTATTACATCGGTTCTGAAAAAGTTCGATGAGGATTATCCTTCGTTATTTGAAAAAAAGCCAACCTTATTTAATCAGAATTTGAAAAAAAAGATTTAAGATATGACAAAAGATAACTCAAATGGAGCAATGCATATAGCTATTGCCGGTAATATCGGATCGGGCAAAACAACCTTAGCGGGCTTATTGTCAAAGCATTACAATTGGGATGCTCATTACGAAGATGTTGATGACAATCCGTATTTGAACGATTTTTATGAAGAAATGCAGCGATGGTCATTTAATCTTCAGGTGTATTTTTTAAATAGTCGTTTAAATCAAATTCTGAATATTAGAAAATCAGGTAAAACTGTAATTCAAGACAGAACAATTTACGAAGATGCATATATTTTTGCACCAAACCTTCATTCAATGGGTTTGATGTCTACGCGTGATTTTGAGAATTATTTTACTCTTTTCAATCTAATGACATCTTTAATTCAACCACCTGATTTATTAATTTATTTGCGTGCGACCGTTCCTACTTTGGTTAATCAGATTCAGAAACGAGGAAGAGATTACGAAAATTCAATTCGTTTGGATTATTTAAAAAGATTAAACGAGAGATACGAAGCCTGGGTTGGTTCATATAATCTTGGTAAATTATTAATTATTGATGTTGATAATTTGAACTTTACAGAAGTAAAAGAAGATTTAAGTAGTGTTATTAGTAAAATCGATGCTAATATTCACGGATTATTTTAGAATAAAAAAATTGATGCAATTAAAAAGGATCAGCAAATTTGCTGATCCTTTTTAATTTTTTTTGTCATCTCCAACTTGATTGGAGATCTCATAAGTATTTGAATCGTGTTTTAGTATGAGATTCCCTTTTTCAAGGGAATGACATTTTTATTGTTTTTGAGACAGACTTTATATTTATAGTGCCTATTTCAACACACCAAGTTCTTTTCCAATTTTAGTAAAAGCTTCAACAGCTTTATCTAAATGTTCTTTTTTATGACCAGCAGAAATCTGAACTCTGATTCTGGCCAGTTCTTTTGGAACAACAGGATAATAAAATCCAATTACATAAATACCTTCATCAAGTAATTTTGCTGCAAATTCCTGTGATAATTTAGCATCGTAAAGCATAACAGCGAGTATTGCTGATTTACTTGGTTTAATATCAAATCCGGCAGCAAGCATTTTTTCTTTAAAATACCCTGTGTTTTCTACCAACTGATCGTGTAATTCGTTTGTTTCTTCAAGCATTTTAAAAACTTCAATTCCAGAAGCTGCCATAGCAGGTGGAATCGAATTTGAAAATAAATATGGCCGTGAACGTTGACGCAACATGTCTATAATTTCTTTTCTTCCTGTAGTAAAACCACCAATTGCACCACCAAATGCTTTTCCTAAAGTCCCAGTAATGATATCAATTTTTCCTTTTAGGTTAAATAACTCAGATACTCCTTTCCCGGTTTCTCCAACAACTCCTGCAGAATGACATTCATCAACCATTACCATTGCATCGTATTGTTCTGCCAATTCGTGTATTCTATCAAGCGGGGCAACATGACCGTCCATTGAGAAAACACCATCGGTTACGATTAATCTGAAGCGATGTTTTTGAGCAACTTTTAGTTGATATTCCAGATCTTCCATATCAGCTGATTCGTAACGATATCGGTTTGCTTTGCAAAGGCGAACTCCGTCAATAATTGAAGCATGATTTAAAGTATCAGAAATTATTGCATCTTCACTGGTTAATAGTGGCTCAAACAATCCTCCATTTGCATCAAAAGCTGCTGCATATAAAATTGTATCTTCAGTCCCAAAATAATCAGCAATACTTTTTTCAAGTTCTTTATGTAAATCTTGAGTTCCACAAATAAAACGTACCGACGACATTCCATATCCATGAGAGTCTAATGCATTTTTTGCAGCTTGAATAAGACGTGGATGATTTGATAGTCCAAGGTAATTATTGGCGCAAAAGTTTAATACATCCTGACCTGTATTAACTTTAATATCGGCTTTTTGAGGGCTGGTAATTATGCGTTCTTTTTTGTACAAGCCTGCGCTTTCAATTGCGTCAAGCTCTGCTCGTAAATGGTCCTTAATTTTTCCGTACATGATACCCTTAAATTTAAGTTTTTAACAGAGATAATATATTATTTGTTCTGTATGATCAATCCGGCGCAAAAGTAATGTAAAAATCATCAATAAAAGACTATATTTTTCATGTTATAAATCATTAAGCAAATTGAATTTTTCAGTATAAGAAAACATTTTTTATCCCTATAATACAAATATTTAAGTGTTTTGTTTAACAAGAAATGATTACTTCTTTTTTCACTTAAATTCAACCACAGCTATGGCGGGCAAGGTTAATCAGCTTTTAATGAAAAATTTGTGATATATTTAAATACTTAGATTTTTATTATATTAGCACCGCACAAAAAAAATTAACCTATGCAAAATCAAAATGACATTACCATTATAGGAGCAGGAATTATGGGTGCTACCTTAGGTATAATAATGAAAAAACTAATGCCCGAAGCAAAAATTACTATTTATGAAAAACTTGATAGTGTAGCTGCTGAAAGTTCTGATTCATGGAATAATGCGGGCACAGGTCATTCGGCTTTTTGCGAGTTAAATTATACTCCTGAGCAGGAAGACGGATCAATAAAAATCGAAAAAGCACTTGATATTGCTTCTTCGTTTGAAATTTCAAGGCAGTTTTGGGCTTACTTAAAAGAACAAAACATTTTATCGGAACCTTTTATTAAAACAGTTCCTCATATGAGTTTTGTTTGGGGTGAGAAAAACATTAACTTCCTTAAAAAGAGACATAAAGCAATGACTCCATTTGCTCTTTTCGAAGACATGAAATATTCTGAAGATTTCGATGAAGTAGAGTCATGGGTACCAATGATGATGAAAGACCGAGATCGAAGTGAAAAAATGGGTGTTACAAGAATGCAGGCTGGTACAGATGTTAATTTTGATATTATAACAAGAGGAGTTATGGCTTATCTAAAAAGCTGTGACGGTGTAGATGTTCTTGTGAATCACAAAGTAAAAAATTTAAGTAAACAAACTGATGGAAGCTGGAAGATAAAAGTTAAGGATACTAAAACAGGTAAAACAAAAACTTCAAACAGTAAATTTGTTTATATAAGTAGTGGTGGAGGTTCGTTGCCAATGTTGCAAAAATCAGGCATTAAAGAGGGGAAAGGATACGGTGGTTTTCCGGTGAGTGGTAAGTTTATGAGATGCAAAAATCCTGAAATTATTAAAGAGCATAACGCAAAAGTGTATGGTAAGGCTGCAGAAGGTTCACCGCCAATGTCGATGCCACACCTTGATGACAGAAGAATTGATGGTGAAGATTCATTGTTATTCGGACCATATGCAGGAATGTCGCTGAAATTCTTAAAGTCTGGTTCAGTTCTTGATTTGGTTGGTTCATTAAGATTTGATAATATCAAACCGATGCTTGCTGTAGCAAAGAATGAATTTGGGTTGATAAAATACTTAGTAGGACAAGTAATGCAATCGAAAAAAGACAGGTTTAAGTTTCTTAAACTGTATTTCCCTGTTGCAAGAGAAGAGGATTGGGAATTATATACTGCCGGTCAACGTGTTCAAATAATGAAGAAGGATAAAGAAAAAGGTGGTGTTTTAAAATTGGGAACAGAAATTATCAATAGTGCTGATGGAAGTTTGGCTGCTTTATTAGGAGCATCTCCGGGAGCATCAACTGCTGTTACTACTACGTTTGAAATTCTTGAAAAATGTTTTGCAGAACAACTTAATTCTGAAGACTGGAAAAGTAGAATAACAGAAATGATCCCAACTTATGGTAAATCACTTATTAATGATCAGGAACTTTGTCGTGATACCAGAAAAGCGACAGCAAAAGAGCTTGATTTGGTAGAATAAAAGAAAGATATATATTGAAAGCGCAACTAATTTAGTTGCGCTTTTTTTGTAATATATGTTCAATTGATGAAAATATTTATTTCTTTTTTAAGACATAACTGAAATAAACATATAATCTCGAATCAAATTGATTATAAGTTTCGGAACCAACTGTGCCTGCAAAGTTTAATGCAATTTTATGAAGAAATTTTGGTGCTAATTTTTTTATCAGGTTTCTTCTGCGTTCATCATCTAACTTCAATGAATTAACCACCTCTTGAGTAATAAATCGTTCTTTTAAAACGGTCATACCACTTGATTCAAGCTCTTTCTTCATATCTACAATTTCATAATCATAGCGAAAATCAGTAAAAAGGAAGTGTCCATCGGGACGAAGAATTCGAGAAACTTCGCCAAGAAATGCCTTCATATCAGGATAACGATGAGATGATTCAACATTAAAAACTACATCGTAGGAATTATCTTTTAGACTTAAATTTTGTGCATCGCCTTGCAAAAAGGATATATTTTTGGCAGGATAATGATTGTTACAAAAAGAAACCGCTATTTTATCCAGATCAACTCCTTTAGCTGAAGCGGGTAAAAAGTTCTCCGTTATGTAATTTAGTCCGCCACCGCGGCCACAACCAATCTCAAGAATATCTTTATTTTTTATATCAGTTTCACTTGCTAAGTGATGATATAACTGGATTGAATACCGGTTTGGTTCGTCTTGCTCACTCATTGGAATATTCTGATCTTTATCACTGAATCCATAATTCATGAATAAAACCTGAGCATTTTTATCTACCTTATTCACATACCAATACCATATTCTGAATAAGCTTTCGCGAAAATTGAATTTCATAGTTTAGTTTATTTTTTATTAATGAGAAGTTTATTTTTTTTACCCAGATCATATACGAGAGAACGCACTTTTTGAGCCCATTCATTATGCGACAATGATTTGTCGAACATACTATATGGTATAGGTTTTCCTATTATTAATTTTATGGTTTTATTTCTTTTTTTGAACATTTCACGAGGAAGAAGAAGAAGTTCAATATTTAATTTAATCCCTAAAATTTGTCTGAGAACAAAAATCAGATAAAATAAACGTGTATTTTTTCCCAAAAAGTGAAAAGGGACAATATCTCTCTTGCATGAAATAGCTTTTGTAATAAAACTTTTCTGCCATTCGGAATCCTGCACTTTTCCATTATATTTCCTGGACACTTCACCAGCAGGAAAATGTGTTATGGGAACGTTTGATTTATAGGTTTTTTCTAGTGCTTTTATATATTCTTTTGATGATCGTCCGAAAACATTTACAGTTGCAATTAAAGGACGTAATTGTGGTAAAAACATAAAAGCATCATTTCCAATTGCCTTTAAAGCGCCATATTTTTCTGATACGGTAAGTGTTAATATTAATCCGTCTAAAATACCGTATGGATGATTTGACGCAAAAAAGCATTTCCCATTTTCAGGAAGGTTTTCTTTACCTTCTATTTCCAATTTGAGATTAAATTCTTCGATCATTTTTGGAAGAAAGTCAACACCTGTATAATCCTCGTATTTAGTAAGAATACGATTCATTTCATTCTCCCGGATTATTCTTGCAATTAATTTAATTATGAATTTGGGTAGTTTTTTGAGTACTCCCGCATCACGTTCTTCAATTATTTTTGCAATGTCAATGTATTTTTTTTCAGGTCTTGTCATTTTTCTCATTGATTAATAGTCTTATCAGGTAGCATTGAACGAAAAGAATATCAATCGTTTTCCGTATTAATAACGGTATAAATGTACATAATAATTGTACAAACGAAACTATAATTATTTTATTGAATCTTGCAACGCTATATTATTATTCATAATTACAAAACAAGGATAATCTAATTGATTATAGCAGTTGCCTCAACTTCAATTAGACATCCGAAGTGCAAATCTCTAGTTGGAATAACACTTCTTACGGGTTTGTGGTCTTTAAAAAAGACACTGTACCTTTCATTTACTTTATCCCAAAGAGAAATATCGGAAATATATATTCGCATTTGCAGCACTTTTTTAATTGAACTTCCTGCTTCATTTAAAATTAATCCGATATTTTTCAACGCTAAATCAGTTTGTTCTTCAATTGATTCCGGGATTGCTTTTGTGGCAGGATCAATTGGAAGTTGGCCTGAAAGATATAAAATGCCATTGTGCTGAATACACTGAGAATAATGACCATTACTTTTCGGCATATTTAATGTTTCAATAATTTCCATAATGATAATGTTTTGTAGTTACTCTAAAAATAAATTCTATTTTATTGCTTCTAAAACTGCAAATTCAGCATGAATTGTTGTGGTATCGAAAACAGGAACAGTAACATCATTCTGTTTAATCAATAAAGGGATTTCTGTACAGCCTAAAATAACTCCTTGTGCTCCTTGTTGAACAAGATTCTCAATTATTCTCACATATTCTTTTTTCGATGAGTTTTTTATGTTTCCAAGACACAATTCGTCGTATATAATTTTATGAACTAACTCGCGATCTTCTTCGTTTGGAATTACAACATCGATATTATGTTTTTCTTGCAGGCGATCTTTATAAAATTCCTGTTCCATTGTAAATTTTGTTCCTAGCAATCCTATTTTATTCAGATTTTGTTTTTTTATTGATTCTGCAGTTGCATCGGCAATATGTAGTAAAGGTAAATTGATGCTATTTTCTACTTCATTTGCCATTTTATGCATGGTGTTTGTACAAATTACGACCAAGTCGGCACCTGCTTTTTCAAGTCGTTTGGCAGCATCTATCATAATATCAGTTAAATCATCCCATTTTCCTTCGTGTTGAAGAATTTTTATTTTCTCAAAATCAACAGAATACATGACAGATTTTGCTGAGTGCAATCCGCCAAGCTCTTTCTTTACTTTTTCGTTAATAATTCGGTAATATTCAAGAGATGATTCCCAGCTCATTCCTCCAATTAATCCTATTGTTTTCATAATGGTTTTATATACAATTTATACTACACGCTAACTTTAACAACTATTTTTTTGACTTTTGTTGATTGCTTAAGTTTAATTCCTGGCATATGAAGATCATCAGGAAAAAAGACTGCAAACATTCCGGCTTCCAGTTTTATGAAAGATGTTTCGCTTTCGTAAAAAGCAAAGTCTTTTTCGGGCTCATCACTTACAGGAATCTGATTATTTAAAGTAGCAATCCCAACTAATTCAACTCCTGAATGAATATACTGAATATCGATATATTTGCGATGAGCTTCTGGCTTTGCTTCTGTTTTGTCTTTTGTATTATATTCCTGAACCATAGCAAATAATTTATCGTTTTCAATCTCATATTTACCATCAGCTAATTGCGAAAAATCAGTTTTATGTATGTATTCAAAAGCTTTTGAGAATAAAGGATGAATGTTTTTGTAAAGTTTCGAATTTTCTAATTTGTCCAGTATCATTGTATTTGTTTTATGTAAACATAGTATAAACGGTTCAAAAATTTAAACAAACCTAAATTAAATCAAGAACAAAAGTAAATTTAAACACTAAAAAAGCACAAACATCATTGCTTGTGCTTTAGTTTTCTTATATGCAGATTATTAGTTAGTTATTTTTTCTTTAATTACAATTGAAACCGGTTTGTGGTCACTTGTATGAGCGTATTTTGGATTTGATGCATTTATCAAATCATGAATTTCATGTTCAACATATCCTGATTTACTTTCAATTTTTACAGGTAATGAATTATTTACCAAACTTTGAGTAAATAAAATATGATCGAGTAAAATATGTGGGTTTCTTTCTTTATCGATAAAATCTTTAAAATGGCAGGTCCACCTTAAGTCCTCATCAAAATCAAACAGTGCGTGATTTAAATACTTTTTAGCTGAAAAAACATCACCCTGAAGATTAGACAGCAAATCAAAAAACAGAAACTGTTTTTCGAAGAACTCTTTGCCAGGTCCATCGTTCAGGTCTCCCATAACAAAGATTGCAGGGTTTGAAACCTGATCGAACTTCTTGTCGATGTAGGCTCTTACATTAGCCACTTCGGTAGTCATTTTTATTCTGGCTTTAATAGCTTTCTTTATAAACTCCTCTTTTTTAGTCCCGCCTTTTTTCCATGCACTTTGTCCGCCCATTACAAACTTACTTTTGGTGTGTAAACCAATAAATTCGAGTCTGGTATTGTTCCAATCCAAAACCAGAATTTGTGGGTGTCGGTAATGTGAGTGTTTGGTGCTTTCAAAATCGCCCCAATAATTTACTTGCCAGCTTGCTCCTGCAAATTCATCATAAATTTTAGTTTGTAATAAAGAAGCGTTAGCAGACAAATTGTTTTTTACAATAAACCATATCCATTGACGGCCTTTCAGTTTATAATCGTTCGTTGCAGATTTTACAGCTACATATTTATTTTCTAAAATTTTAGAGCAAAAGCGATCAATCTTTTCCTCACCTTTTACAGCTTCTAAAAGGCAGAATACATCAGCATCAATTTCAAGAATTTCTTGCTTAATTGCTTCCAGTCTTTTTTGCTTTTTAATGTCAGTTGAGTCGATAATCTTATCAAGCCATTCAATATTCCACGAAGTAATTTTTAGTTTTCCCATAATAATTTATTATCTGGTTTCCGTTATTTTTTAGTTTTTGCATCAACTAATGTTTGTCTCATTTTCTTTCCACTCTTTTTATATACCATTCTTTAATCCATATCAAAACAATAGCAAATAAAAAGGGGATTACTAGTTTTAAAACATCAGTGTATGTTAATAAGTCTTGGTTATTCATATTTTAATAAATTTAATTTTATCTAAATAAAAGCATCTTCGTTGTTTTAAACGTAATTAAAGAGTACAACAAAACAGCGAAGACCATATAATGATTTTTTATATTTCTTAGTATTATTTCAAGTAGTAATAATTGTTTTCGCCATTTTTTTGCACTCTATTTTTAAATGCTATGTTATCATTAACATCTGTTCCTTTAAGAACTTCTATAATATCATTGATTTCATGTGATCTTTCAATATATCCCCAATGATCCCAAAGTCTTTCTCTGAATGATTCAGCTGTCTTTAACTTAGTGACATCAACAATAAATGTTTCGTCATTGAGTATAGCTCTATTGGCAGGACCTTTCTTGCCAAGACGTTTATTGAAGTTCTTTGTAAACCTTGAAATCCACAATGCATCATCGCTATGGTGTATATACATATGAGTGCGTTCAGCGAGTTTTTCAAGCTTTGTAAACGGTTGGTTTTTTTCAAACACAGTGTCTTCAACGTCGGAATGCAATAAAAGTATTTCTCCTAAAAATGGATGTATATTACGTTCCGGAATACACTCAAGCATGTGTTTCAGAACCTGATTCCCCATTGAATGAGCCGCAAGGTGAATTTTATTATTGCAATTAGCTTTTTCATGTATCCGAAATAGTTCTTCAAAAAGATCACCAAGTTTTTCATATATTCTGGCAAGGACCATTCCTGTAATTTTCGCGTCTTTTTGATCATCTTTATAAGTCCAGATTTTATGGTTCCGTGTTGGCCATGCAATATATAAAAGATGTTTAACTGGAGAACCATTCTTAATGAATGTGTTTTTAAGTTTAACAATATGTTCCAGATTTTTCGAAAAAGAATTTGCAAAACCATGAATAAATACAAGCACATCAGATTTTTCTTTACTATTTAGCATCTGAGAGTATAAATCATAAAACATTTTACTTGTACCTTTAAGAGAAGAAGGTTTTTCTTTTTCGTTTAGTACATCTACAATATCAGAATAGGTAGCAGGATATTGATTGTCTAATATTTCATAGGTAGCCTTTACATTGTCATCTTCGACAATACAAGACGCTACTCTGAATTTTGGCAAAGCATGTTCTCTACCCTTTTCTTTAAATCGTTCTTTTCCATTAATCTTTTCGATTTCGCGATTACAAATTAAATAAATACTCATAGCAGATAATTTTTATTAAAATTTACATAAGCATTGAATCCCACATAGGAATTATGCAGGTAAATGAGAGAACGACTAAGTTTTTTGCAATACACATACTAAGTATTAATGCAACATTAATACTCCTTTTCAGATTCCGACATGTACGTTCTTAAGGTAAGTTGTATAAAAGTATGAATATTATTCTAAAATTGCAAAACACTGTGTTTCAGGAAAATCGGACAACAGCGTCTTTTATTTAAGAAAGAACATTAAACACAATGTCTTCATGCATAGATTATTCGTCCCGATAGTTATCTGGACTCAGAATGACAGCTTGTTTTATGCAAGCAATAAAAAAAGCTGCCTGAATTAACAGACAGCTTTTAGTTTTATTAGAATTGTTTAATGTTAGTTTCCGTACATTTCGATTATTTCCTGTTTTGTTTTTCCAAGTATATCGTACTTTTTACCTACCTTAATAAATGCATCTAAAGCTTTCTCAAGATGATGCATTTCATGTCCGGCAGAAATCTGGGTTCTTATTCGAGCAGCACCTTGTGGAACAACAGGGAAAAAGAAACCAATAGCATAAATACCCAAATCGAAAAGATCTTTTGAGAAATCCTGTGCTAATTTTGCATTAAACAGCATTACGGGAACAATAGGAGTATCTCCATCTTTCAAAACAAAACCGGCTTCGCTTAATCCTTTACGCCAGAATTCAGTATTTACTTCCAGCTTATCGCGGCGCTCGGTACTTTGAGAAAGGATATCCAATACGCGCAATACTCCGCTAACAACAACAGGAGCAATGGTGTTTGAGAATAAATACGGACGTGCTTTCTGACGACACATTTCAACAATTTCTTTACGACCTGAAACACAACCTCCGGATGCTCCGCCAAGAGCTTTACCAAATGTTGTAGTAATAATATCGATTTTACCCATTACGCCACATTTTTCATGTGTTCCACGTCCTGTTTTACCAATAAATCCTGATGAGTGCGATTCGTCAACAAATAACAGTGCGTCGTATTTTTCACAAAGAGCAGCCATTTCGTCAAGTTTGGCAGTATCGCCATCCATTGAATACACACCATCGTTTATTACAACCTTTAACCTTTTATCGGCATGGAGTTGTAATTTCTTTTCGAGGTGAGCCATGTCGGAATGCTTGAACGTATCGTGTTGTGCTGCACATAAACGCATACCATCAATAATTGATGCATGTACTAATCTGTCGGAAATCATTATATCTTCGCTGGTAAGTATAGCTTCGAAAACACCTGCATTTGCATCCATGCACGATGGAAACAAAATGGTATCTTCTGTTCCTAAAAACTCAGAAACTTTGTTTTCCAACTCACGGTGAATATCCTGAGTACCGCATATAAAACGTACAGATGACATTCCGTATCCACGTGTATCAAGACCTTCGTGTGCAGCTTTAATTACTTCAGGATGACTTGAAAGTCCGAGGTAGTTATTTGCGCATACATTAATTACTTTTTTAGGAGCAGATCCGGTTGGAAATTCGACTTCGATTTCAGCATCCTGTGAAGAATGTATAAACCGCTCTTGTTTAAACAAACCTGCGTCCTGAATTCCTTTCAATTGATTCTGATATAATTCTTTTATTTTATTTGAATATGCCATAATTGTTAGGGTTTAAATGAAACAAAAAGGTGATATCCAAAAAGTGTAAAAGTTGTCTGTATTTCGATAAACTCAATATGACAACTTTTTATTTTAAGAATGTCACACTGAACTGGTCGAAGTGTGAATCTGAAATATTAACTTTTTGGACATCTCTAATTTTATAGAAATCTTTTAACTAAAACTTCAATTTTATTCACGGTATCAAAAGCTTCAGGTGAAGCATCTGCATCAGGAATAGAAATTTTATACTTGTTTTCAAGAAATCTTTTTAAAGAAACCATTGAAAATGAATCAACAATACCACCAGAAATTAGAGGAGTTTCAAATGTTACATCGTCATTTTCTTCGTCGCAGTATTCTTCAATAACATATTCTAGAATAACTTCTTTCATGTCTTCCATAATTCGTATTTTTTAATTTTTAATTTATTTCTGTCTAATCGTCTTCTAAAGTTGAAATATCGCCAACTTCTTCGCCCCATTCCTGAGCATGAAGTACACGACGCATAATCTTACCACTTCGAGTTTTTGGAAGTGAATCTCTATACTCAATTTCCTGTGGCATTGCCAGTGGTGATAATTTTTTACGAATAAAGTTCATAATTTTTAATTCAAGATCATCGTCGGCAACAAATCCCGGTTTTAAAGTTACAAAAGCTTTAACAACTTCCATATTTACTTCGTCGGGTTTTGCAACAACTGCTGATTCGGCTACTGCTTCGTGTTCTAGTAATGCAGATTCAACCTCAAACGGACTAATAAGGTGTCCGCCGGTATTAATTACATCATCGTCGCGGCCAATGAACCAGTAATATCCGTCCTGGTCAATATAAGCACGGTCGCCCGGCAGATACCAGCCATTCTCGAATTTTTTCTGAAAAGTTTCTTCGTTTCTCCAGTAAGTTCTCATCATTGCAGGCCAGTCTGGTTTAAATCCTATTAATCCCGGCTTACCGGTTTCGTTTATTGGCTCAAATGTTTTAGTATCGAGGATGGTTGCTGTAATACCAGGGAAAGGTTTCCCCATTGATCCGGGTTTAATTTTCATTCCCGGATAATTGGTAAGCATCATTGATCCTGTTTCTGTTTGCCAGTATGTATCCAAAAATGCTTTTCCGAAAACTTTTTCGGACCATATTACTGCTTCGGCGTTTAAAGGTTCGCCTACACTTGCTAGGTGTCGTAATGATGAAAGATCGTATTGTTTTATAATTTCATCGCCTGCTTTCATTAATGATCTGATAGCTGTTGGAGCAGAGTACCACATGGTAACTTTTCTTTTTTCGATGAATTTATACCACGATTCGGCAGAGAATCCAGTATCAAGCACACATTGTGTAATACCAAGGCTCCACGGTCCGATAATTCCGTACGATGTTCCTGTAACCCATCCCGGATCGGCGGTACACCAGTAAATATCATTATCCTGTAAATCTAAAACCCATTTTGTTGTTAAATATTGGGAGATCAGAGAATAATGGACGTGTTTAACTCCTTTTGGTTGTCCGGTTGTTCCTGAAGTATAATGAAGAACAGATGGCGATTCAGCTTTTGTAGGGAATGATTTAAAGTTTTCAACCTGTTCGGCTTCGTCCATATTAAAAGCAATTTCGCGTTCTCTTAATGGTTTGCTTCCATCGTAATCAACCAGAATAATGTGCTTAACGTAAGGCATTTGATCCAATATTTTTCTTACTTTAGATACGTGCTTACGTTGAGTAATAATAGCAGTTGTTTGAGCATTATCGAGTCTTACATGTAATGAGTCATCACCAAACGCAGAAAAAAGAGGCTGAGCTACAGCACCTAATTTTAATATTCCCACGAAACCAATATATAATTCAGGAATTTTATCCATAAAAAGACAAACCCTGTCTTCTGTCTTTACTCCTAAATCTTTTAGAAATGAAGCTATTGTATTGCTTCGTAAACGAACATCATTAAAAGTGTATTGTTTTTCAACACCGCCTAATCCTTCCCAGATTAAGGCCGGTTTATCTGCTTTTCCCATTTCACAAATTCTATCGGAACAATACCATCCGATATTAATATCATCTCCGCTTTTATAGTCAAGCTCTTTTTCAGCAATTGACCAATCGAAGTCTTCTAATCGTTTTTCGTAGGACCCAATGTTTGACATAAGATAAAAAAGTTTAATTTTTAGTATTTAGTTATTATTATTAATAATTACGAATGCATTTGCCAGATCTTTAGTATGACTCATTGATAAATGTATGGCAGTTACGCCTAATTTATCTGCAATTTGTTTAGCCATACCTGATAATTTAATTTCAGGCTTCCCTAAATCATTATTTATTATATTAATATCTTTAAAAGTGATTCCGTCTCTCCAGCCGGTACCAAGCGCTTTTAAAAATGCTTCTTTTGCAGCATAACGTGCGGCAAATCTCTGAGCTTTATTTTTAAACTGATTACAGTAGCTAATTTCGTTATCGGTAAATATACCTCCAATTAATGATGGTTGCTTTTCTATTTTAGTTTTCATCCTTTCAACTTCGAAGATATCTGTTCCTATTCCAATTATCAAAACTGCAGTAATTTTATGTCTGTAATCCTTTTATACCGGCTCTTTTTTCTGTTAAAAGCATGGTAAAGTAGGGTGTATTTTTGGCAATAAATATGTTTTATAACACATCGCTTAAAATTTTGTGAAAGGAGTACTGTTATTCAGCTTCAGAAAAAATAACAATAGTAGTTTATAATGATTTTATAAAAAATTAAAGTGGTGTTTTGCTACGGTTGCATTTAAGTAGAGCACAAGCTTTAGGTCAGTAAATCAGTGCAATATAGAATGCGCTCAAAAAAATGTTTATTTTTTTTATAGAACAGTTTGTTTATTCATAAAAAGCTTTTATTTTTGCCACTCAATTCACTATTTGTGTTTTTAAAAATTCCTCAGTAGCTCAGTTGGTTAGAGCACCTGACTGTTAATCAGGGGGTCGTAGGTTCAAGTCCTACCTGGGGAGCAAAAAACCTTCAGAATTTCTGAAGGTTTTTTTGTTTTTATGAGTTTCTTGAAGATACTTTTATTTAGTAGTCTTCGATTATTTTATATTCAAAAGGAATTTTTATCATTTCTTCATATTCCTGACCAGTGTCTAGCATGTCATCATCTACTTCAAGGTAGTTCCAGAATATTTTCACTTTTTTATTTTTTGCAGTAATAATTTGTTCGAGCATATAGAATATCTCTAGAAGTATGGTTGAGGTTGCAGAATTAAAATATTCAAAACGAAATTCAAATATAGATTCTTCATTTGGTTCTTTTATATATTCTTCAAGCCAGTAAATAACAGGATTGTAAAACTTTTTTACTTCTTCTGGAAACGATTTGCCAA
Organism: Bacteroidales bacterium; assembly: GCA_030668615.1. Lineage (GTDB taxonomy): Bacteria > Bacteroidota > Bacteroidia > Bacteroidales > UBA12077 > UBA12077. Next base: position 30,595 of record DAOUTQ010000006.1, read on the forward strand.
ATATTAAGAATTTACCATTTTCTTTATCGAAATTTATTCCTGGTGATTCTTCGGTAGCTGCTATTTGTAAAGGTTCCATAAATGAATTTTTTCGATGTTCTGTAAATTATGATGCGAATTATAAATCTTTATTAATCGAAATCTTCCAAAGCATTATATTCAAAAGGCAAGCTTACCAATTCAGAATATTCTTCTCCTGCTTCTAACATGTCTTCATCTATTGTTAGATGATTCCATATTATTGTAATTTTTTTACCGTTTTTATAAATACTATCTAATATATTCAATATTTCCAGAATAATTAAAGAGGATGAAGAATTGAAATATTCCAATTTAAACTCAAAAAGAGTCTCTTCATTTGGATTTTGAGCATATTCCTCAAGCCATGCATATACCGGAGTATAAAAAACTCTACTTTCTTCAGGGAATGATCTTCCTGTAATTTCAAATTTGCCTGATTCTTTATTAAGATATATTTTTGGTGTAGAATCAGTTACTACAATATTTAGTGGATCCATAGGTTTTGTTTAAGATTTTAAATATGAATCTAATTTAGATAAAAATAGTTTAAGTTGTATTGGTTTTAAAATAAAGTCATCGCAACCTACTTCTTCTGATCGTTCTCTTGCATCTTCAAGGTTTAACGCAGTTTGGGCAATAATCGGGATATCTTTTTTAATTTCCTTTATTCGTTTAGTTGTTTCAAATCCATCTAATTTAGGCATGTTTATATCCATTAATATCAAATCAATTTGATCATTATTATTGAAAAGTTCTAAAGCTTCTTCTCCGTCTTTTGCCCTGATTATTTGAACTTCAGTAGGTCTTAATGCTTCAACAAGGAACAAATAATTCATTTCGGTATCTTCAGCAATTAAGATAGTCTTACTACTCCAATCGTATACCTGCTTTTGTGATATTCTTTTTTTAGCAACTTCCAGTTTTATTCCAATAACTAAAATATCATCTAACTGAATATTTTCTCCTTTCCAATCTTCTAATGTTTTATCCAGAATTTGCTGTTGTATTTCCATTGGTTTTTTATGAATATCCATTAAAAGAGTTTGGAAGTTTCTTGACATAAACTTTCGGTATTTAGGACCACCAATTTGATCATAATATCCATCAGAAAACATATATATAATATCATTTTCTTCAAAATCAATTTCATGATTCTCAAATGATTTATGTGCGTTTTGATGAATACTAACAGGCATTCTGTCTCCTTTAATAATCTTAATTTCGTTGTTTTTAATAATATATAATGGATTGTGTGCTCCGGCAAATTGTAGTTTCTGTTTTTCAGAATCAATAATACATAATGCTATATCGATTCCATCCTTTGACTCATTTGCAGCTCCTGTTTGATGAAGAGATTTAATAATATAATCTCTTAATTGATTTAATATTTCATTGGCTTGCAATGAATAAATATGTTTATTCTCTATAATTTTTGTAACAATTTCATTTAAAAATGCAGTACCAAGCATACTCATGAATGCTCCAGGTACACCATGACCAGTGCAATCTGCTGCAGCAATAATTATTTTATTATCTTTATTCATCATCCAGTAAAAATCGCCACTAACGATATCTCTGGGTTTAAATAATATAAAATGCTCGGGTAAGTTTCGTCTAATAAAATTTAAAGGTGGTAATAATGCTGTTTGAATTCGTTTTGCGTATTCAATACTATCTGTGATATCCTTTTTTTGTTGATTTGCAAGATCCCTTTGAGATTCAATTTCAGATTTCTGTTTGCTTATTTGTTGATTTTGTTCAGCAAGTTTTTTATTTGCTGCTTTTTTGGCTCTGAACTGTTTGTAAATCAATAAAGAAAACAGTAGGATGACAATAAAAATTACAGATACTCCATAACGGATTAGCTTCTCATTTTTTAGTTGAGCTTCTTTTTCTTTTATTGCAAGCTCCTTTAAATCAAGTTCGAGCTTTTGTTGTTTTGTTTTTTCTTCTGATTCTTTAAGGGTTTGCTGTGTTTCGCTAAGTTGATTTGTTTTTTCGGAAAGTGCTTGTTCTGTTTGTACTTTTTCACTTTGTGCAATGCGTATTTGTTCGTTCGATTTTTCTTCTATTTCTTTTATTTCTTCCTTTTTTATATGCTTATCAATAGAAGCGAACATTTCAAAATACTTCATTGTATTTTCAGAATCACCTATAATCTCATAATTTTCGGCAAGCATTCCGTAACAAGTACGAATGAGTTTTTGGTTATTTAATTCTTGTGCATAACCTAATGCTTCTTTAATGTTGTTTATTGCTTCCTGATTTTTCAAAAGGCTTTTTAGTACGCTGGCCTTATTCATTAAACCTGTATAAATTCCTTCTTTTTGATTTAATTGGCGTGCTATTTTGACTCCTTCATTGAAGTTATTCAGGGCGTTTGAATACTCTTCATTATCAGCATAAATAAGGCCGATATTGTATAACAAAGACTTAACTCCGTTAAAATTTTTATTGGTTTTATTTATTTCAAGCGATTGAGAAAAGGTTGTTATAGCGTTATCAAAATTTTCATTTTCCCAATACAAATAGGCAAGTTTATTTAATGATTCTGCTTGTCGTGTTGTATTTCCTTCTGCTTCATACTTTTGTATTTCAGACTGTAATTCTATTATTTGATTTTGAATAGAAGAATTCGATTCCTGAGAAAACAGTTGATTGTTATTTACAGAAAACGAAATCAGAAATAGAAAAATGTAAATTTTTTTTATCATACAAAAAATTATTTCATTAATTACTCAATATAAAATTCAATAATTTTCTGACTTTTATTACCTAATTTATCGATAGATGTAACATTAATTGAATAAGCTTTTTCCTTTTGAAAACCTGTAATAAGGCTTGTATAAGCTTTATTAGGAGCTTTATTTACTGAATATAGCAGCTTGTCGAAACCAACAGAAGCATCTGTTGATGATAAAAACAGGACAACGTGATTAGGATAAATACTGTAATTTTTCGCATCAATAACTTTTGTTTTTTCTGAAGGGATGCTAAAACGGAAAAAGATTTCCGGTCCGATGTTATCTTCTACACATATGAATGTATTTGTACTTGAATTATCAACGTTATCATAACCTGTGTATGTTATTGAATGTTCTCCTTCTTTGTTTATTCCAAAGGCACCTGTATATTCAATTATTTCGCCATTATCGATGCTGTATTCTTTTCTTTTGGATCCGGAAGCTTCATCTCTTGATGAGAGAGTAATTTTAGTATCTTTTGTTATGTACGCTGTATCTTTGGAGATAAAGTTAGCTCCTGTAAATCTATGTCCAAGAGTTGGTCCTGATAAATCTACATAAGAAATATTAGATTTGTTTGTTATAATAGTTTTAATAACCTGATTGTTAACCTTATCGGTTGCGAAAGCTTGAATTTTCAATTTGCCTGATTTAGACAAGAAGAAAGGTTTTGTATATTCAAGAAATTCTCCATTGTTAATTGAGTAACGAATTTCATGAACACCTGCTTTATTATCCATTGCAGTAAGCTTTACTTTGCTTCTGCCAGAAGAGTATTCTTTTCCGTTTGCAATAAATGTGTTACCCATTAACTCATCTACAACCATTGGTGGACTTTTATCAAGATAAAAAGTATAGGTTTTTTTTTGTTCTTCATTATTTGTATTATCAACGGAGTAATATGCAATTGTGTGCTCTCCTTCACTTAATCCTGAAATTACAATTGGGTTTCGGTAATTATAAAAAGTGCCATTATTTATTGAGAATACAGTTTTTTTAATTTTAGAATTTTCATCACTGGCTTCAAGAATAATTTTTGAACGCACAGAAATAATATCATTATATAAATCTGGTTCAACGGTTAATTTTGTTATGGGCTTTGTTAAATCAATTTTTATATTTATTGATTTAGGGGTTTCGGCATTACCAACAAAATCTACTGAATAGTATTTTATTTCATAAAGTTTTTCTACATTTAATTCAATATCTGAAATGAGTTCTTTATATGGTTGACCGTTAATCGAAAAATAAGTTTTTTCAACACCTGAAGTGGCATCGGCAACACGGAATTTCACAAGAATTTTTTCACCAAAGTAAAAAGTGTTTTTACTCTTAAAATATTTTTTATTATCAAACTCAAAGTGTGTAATTGGAGCTTTACTATCAGCAAATACTTCGAATTTTATGTCTTCAAGAGGATAAATTGTCTGTTTTGTTACAGTGTCGACCTTTGAAGGTGAACGGAAAGTGTTGTATCCTTCAGTATCAAGGTAGGCTGGATTAGCATATTTTTTCGAGTCTGGTGTTGGCATTAAAAGATGCGATTCTGCATTTTTGTTAGGAGATGTAGCCACACGGAAATAAAGGGGTAGATCTTTGTTAATATATAATTTGCCTTCAGGAGACAAATGCATTTTCTTTTTATGTACAAGAGGTTCTTGTGCTTGAATAGAAGTTGAAAGTAAAAACAAAAATGCAAACAGGAGTAGAGTAAATTTGGCTAATCTCATAATATAAAGGTTTATTATTAACAAATAGTCTTTTGTTTATACGGTTTAAATGAAAAAGGTTCTATAAATTTAAAAATAAAACTTAGATGTAACAATCATTTATATTTTAAATATTAATTAAAACAATATCAATTTATCTTAATAATGTAACTGTTCCCGAAATCCTACTTGTTCCGTTTCGTAAATAAATAATATAAAAATAGTTGTCCATCGGGAGTTCTTTTCCATTATATTTTCCATCCCAGTATTGCGATTCCTCATATCCTCTTGAGTAAAATACTCTCTTTCCATCTCGGTCAAAAACTTCAATTTCTGCATAAGGATATAAATCATTTAATTCTATTTCCCATTTATCATTTACATAATCATTATTAGGGCTAAAAGCTGTTGGGATATCAAAACAGTAATCATGAGCACTTCTGATAACAAAGGTTGTGTCAAATTCACACATATTGTAATCATTAATTTCCAGATCATAAATTCCTGATCTGATTTCATAAAGATTTGTATCGGAACTTCCGTTATCCCAGTAAATATTATAAGGTTTAATACCTCCTGTTAAATTTAACTCTATGTAACCATCTCTTATATCAGAACAAGTTGGTTTTTTTATATTAGGGTTAATAGCAAGTTTATCTGGTTCAACAATTTCTAAAGTAGTATCAATTTTACAGTCATGAATATCTGAAATAACAATGTTGTATAATCCGTTTTCGAGCATATCGGCAGATGATTCTGAGAATCCGTTTGACCAGTTATATTTATATTCAGGTGTTCCTCCGAACATGCTTAATGAAATATAACCATCGCCCATTCCATAGCAACTTATATCGTTTTTTATTATAGTTGCCATAAGCGGATCCGGCTGTGTGATATCCGTGTTACTTATTCGTTGGCAATTGTTATCGTCAAGAACAGTGACTCTATAGTTTCCTGGCTCTAAATTCTCAGCTAAGTTTGCGGTTAATATTACATCATGACTCCAAAAATAGTTATAAGGTGTTATTCCTCCGGTTGGAGTTAACTCTATTTTTCCGTTATTTAAACCGAAACAGCGAATATTTTCTGATATCATATTATTATTAATTCTGTCGGGTTCTGTTATTTCAACTGAGTTTGTAGATACACAACCTTTTGAATCAGTGACGGTAACTACATAAGTGTTAGCAGAAAGGTCAAATATTGAATCATTTGAAGATCCATTTGACCAACTAATAATATAACCGCCGTTACCTCCTAATATCGTGATTTTAGCTGTTCCATTATCGTAATTATAACAAGTTGAGTGCGTTTCAGAAATAAATGTTTCTAATAAATCAGGTTCAGTAATTATAGCTGTATCAAATATCTCACAACTAAGCGAATCGGTAATAGTAACATAATATTGATCTGCAAGCAGATTGTCAAGATATGAGGTGTCCGCATAGGCTGTTCCACTCTCGCTATTCCATGTATAGATATAATCAGTTCCGTTACCTCCGGTTACCTCCAGTGTAATCCAACCATTATTGTCTCCATAACAAGTAACACTATCATAATCGATATTAGAAAGAAATGGTTGAGGTTCACCAATTATAGCCGTATCAAAAACCTGACAACCTCTTGGATCTGTAACTGTTACAAAATAGTTTCCCCCAGACAAGCTATTTTGATCTTCACTTGTTGGGTTTAATCCTGAACCATCGGGAGTTGACCATAAATATGTATAATCATCGTAGACCCATCCTCCTGTAACATTGATGTCAATGGTTCCATTTGCATCTCCGGCACACCAAATATTTGTGCTTACATTTTCAGATTTTAGAGAGTCTGTCGGTTCTGGAATTTTAACAGAACCTTTTGCAGGACATGATGAGCCTGCATCAACAATAGTTACAAAATAGGTATCAGCTTTTAAACCTGAAATAGCCGCTGTAGTTTCTCCGGTTGACCATTCATAAGATGTTGCTGGAGTTGTTACAATAGCAGATCCATTGGATTCACCTTTGCAGCGAACAGGTGTATAATCTATAGCAGCTGTTATGTAACCTGGCTCAACAATTTCAATTGTTGTGTCCTGAACGCAGCCTTTATGGTCATATACTGTTACCATATATGTGTTCCCGTTTAAGTTATCGATATATGCTGTTGTTGCCCCTGTATTCCATATGTATGAATACTGTCCATTACCTCCAATTGGAGCTACACTTGCATAACCATCTCCATACGCAAAACAGGAAACATTTCTTGTGCTATCGATATCTGGTATAATTCGGAATGGTTCTTCAATTAATACGGTGTCGCTCTTAGTACATCCTTGATTATCAGTTACAGTTACAATATATTCCCCTTTAGACAATCCAGAAGCAGTTGAATCGGTTTGATTAAATGGATCGTTCCATTGATAGGTAAATACATTAATTGTGTTCACTGCTCGCATGGTTGCAGATCCATTTGATTCGAGATAACATCTAACACTATCGACATTAATAAAATAAGTATCTGGAGTAGGATGTACTGTAATTGAATCTGTTATTGATGGTCCATTTGCACATCCGGTTGATAAAGCTACAGGTGTTATTGTATATCTCACAACCAATGGGATAGCAGGAAAACTGGTTGCATTGTGTAATGAGTCTTCTATAATATAACCATTAGTTAAACCGGATATTCCAGTTGTATTACCTGTTAATCCTAAATCAGCTAAAGAATTATATTCAAATGTTACAACGCCCGAGGTCAAAACTGTTGGTGTGTTTAAAGTAATCTTAGTTCGGGTATCGTTACAAATTGTATCTTTGAATACAGTTGTAACTAAAATAGGTGTAGGTTCCACCCATATATCTATTGTAATAACTTCTCCGGCATCAGTACATTCGTTATCATCGTTTGCATTGACTGTCCAAGGTGTAATAATGTATTGTACTAATTGTTTGGAGTTACTTGTGTTAGTTAAGATATGAATAATTGCTGAACCAATAATCTGTCCATTTCCAGTGCTATTAGTTTCTCCGTTAATATTTGGATTGTCAATATAAGTCCAGGTGTATCTAATATCATTTGTTGAAGTATTTGGACTGGTAACTAAAATGTTTGTAGCATCTCCATCGCAAATAGTATCATTAACGGCGTTTATTTGAACAGTTGGTTCAACCCAGATATCAATTGTAATAACTTCTCCAGCATCAGTACATTCATTATTATCACTTGCATTAACAGTCCAGGGAGTAATGGTATATGTTGCTTTTTGAGCAACTAATCCGCTGTTAGTAAGGATATCAATAATGGAGGTTCCAATATTCTGTCCATTACCTGAGCTATTATTAGCTCCTGATATATTAGGATCTTCAACTACCGTCCATGTAAATCTGATACCATTTGTTGTAGTATTCGGACTTGTTACCGTTATATTCGTTACATCTCCGTTACATATTGTATCATTAACAGCATTAATTTCTACTGTTGGCTCAACCCAAACAACTACTGTATCAGCAGTTCCTCCACAATATGTTGAGAAAGGACCTGTTGGTGAAATTCTATAAATAACCGAATCGGGATTTAAAGTAGGATTATTTAATGGTTGTTTTATTGTATCTCCATCTAATACAATTGATGTGCCTAAAATACTACCTGAATACAATACTTCTAGTGTAAATGTTGTACCAGGAACATCGCTTGTTAATTCAATATGAGTAGTGCTTCCATTACAAATTGTATCCATTTGAGGTGTTGCAGTTGCAACTGGGTTCGGATTAACTGTTAATGTAGCAGAAGAAAGGCTGATTTTAAAATTACCATATGAATCGTATATAAACACTCTATAGCGATAACCATCCATAGATAAATCAGTAGGATTTAAAATGAGAGTATCTGAATTTGCCCCAGAATAGATTCCTCCATTGAAGATATTGCTCCATCCAGAGCCATTATATTCTTGCCATTGATATGTTAGTGGTTGAGGGCCACTGGCAACTACAGAAAACGCTGCACTTTCTCCATCACAAACAGCTGTGTCTTTAGGTTGTACTTGTATTCTTGGTCGGCATCTACCTAGTCCGAAATGTGTTCCTAATGCAGAAATATCACTAGTCAAACTATTCCTGTATGCTACTGTTCCAATTGCATTGTTGTGATTTCCATCAACTAACCAATCATTACCTGTTTGGCGCTTAATTACTCTGCTTATTTCCTGAAAAGGTAGAGTAAATCCTGATCCATCTACATTAATATCAAAATCACTACTTGAAAAAGTGTTAGCTGTTAAACTCCAGTAGCCATCATCAAAGGCTTGGTATATTTCAATACTATCGCCGGCAAGTGGAATTCCAGCATCAGGTATTGGAAGACCTGAATCTCCTGGATCAGCTGCTATAAATTCTGAAAGAACTGATCCGGCAATTGGGACAGCATTTAACGTTAAATTTAAAGGATTATAATTAGTATCTGAACCCACTGGGAAAAGGTAATTAGCAGCAGCATTAATTCCTCGTTCAAATTTACCGATAACACGGCTACCACTTACTGATGTATAATTCAGAGATGCTGGTGACAGATTTGTTAAGTACATTGTATTGATTCCTGTTTCAACGTTACCTTGAGAAATCGTTAATGAACCCGATATATTTACATTATTTAATAATATAATTCGATTGGTAGCAGACGAAGCTCCTGAGTTATTAATAGTTAGGTTGTTAAATACTTCTCCGCCTGTACTTGTAATTCTCTGATTATTATTTCCTATTAAATTAACGGTACTATTTCCTGCAGTAAATGTACCTGTGTTGGTCCAGTTTCCTTGTAAATTATAAATACCATCACCTTGAGTTGTTCCTAAGATTAGGTTAATGTAATGCCCATTTAAATCAATGGAACCATCATTAATAATTGTACCTGCTGTATTTTCCAGTGTATCACCCTGTACAACAGTACCTGAGGTAACCGAAATTGCGGCTCCATTATTATTAATAACCTGTGCTTTTAATGAATCAGATTGAATAAACCATAAAATACAAACAAGAACAATTGAGATCTTGATCAAAGACCTGACTGTTTTATTATTACTTGATTTTATATGTATATTCTTCCTGTTCACTTAAAAATTTATATAGTTGGTTTTACTTGTTTCATTACTTTATTTCTAAAAGTGAAATTTCGAAAACTAAAGCCGTATATGGTGGAATTAGATTAGGTATTCCTATTGAACCATATGCAAATGTTGATGGTATAAAAATTCTCCAAATAGATCCAACAGGCATTAACTGAATTGCTTCATTTAATCCTGGTATAAGATTCGATATTATATTTGTAACAGGCTGATTTTTTTGATGGGTATCTTCAAACAAGGTACCATTGGGAAAAACGCCCTTTGTATGAAAAACAACAGTATCTGATGTATTGGGACGATTCCCAGAACCATTTTCAATTACAATATAATGAACGCCACTAGGCAATACGCCAACTCCTGCTTTGCCTTTTAGGGATGCAAATAATTGCTCCTCTAATAATTTACTTCGATCAATTTGTGCTGAAAGCTGATAAGCCGAAACAATAGGAGCAATGGTAGAATCGGATACTGCTAAAGGTTTGTTTTTCAAAACATCATCCATTCCTGTAAGAAACAAAGTGGCATTTGTTACTTCAAAGTTATTTTTTATCATCCATTGCCCAATAAATGCACCAACGGCATATTGCAAAGTATCGGCTGAAGAAGTTAATTTTACCTCTTTTAGTGTGGTATTAGCTTGTTCTTGTGCAAATACTCCAAAAGATATCAGGATTGCGAGTAGTACTAAGACTGTGTTTTTCATATTATTTGTTATAGTTTAATTTCTATTTAAATTTTATATTATCCCATATACTCTAAAACCTTTGATATACCAAGTGCCATCAACATTTATTTCAGAAATGTCAATTGATATAGTTGTTGCTGCTGTTTGTGTTCCTGAATACTTTGCAATACCACCTATTTGATGACCATCACTTGAGTGGCTACCTGAAGCCTGTAATGCGACTGTTTCGTTTGTTGTTCCTCCATATTGAATTTCATAATACCATCCTGCAACACCACTCCCTGTGTGGAATAAGGAAATATCTACTTCAACCATGATTCTTGAATATGTATTTGCAGATAGTGCGTATGTCAACGCATCAGCTGTTGTTGTTGTCCCTGAAGTCCCAGTTTCATCAGCATATAATAAAATCATTGTTCCTGCCGGGAGATTAGCCTCAGGCAATTTTGTGTTTAAGGAAGGAACACCTGTTCCGTTTGTTATTAATACAGCATTATTTACAGACGCCACTGAAGTCATATTATCAGCAGAACTTGTATAAAGTAGGGTGTTTGCACCACCAAACGTTGTTAATCCTGTACCTCCATTTGCAACAGGAATCACTGTTGTTCCAGATATTGTTCCATTTATTACAGGTGTAGTTAGTGTTTTATTTGTAAAGGTTTCAGTACCATCAAGAGTTGCTACAGTACCTGTTATTGCTGGTAATGTTAAGGTATAATCAGTTGCAGTAGCATTAGCTGAAGCCAATGTTGTAACTCCCGTTGAAGAACCTTTAATTTCAATTGTAGAATTATCAAAAGTCTTCACTCCTGTTACTGATTGTGCATCAGCCAAGATCATATCACCTGCACCGGCAGTTTGCCATTGTGGAGCTGTTCCTCCTGGATTCATGGCTAAAACAAATCCGCCTGTTCCGGCAGCTAATAAAGCAGTTGTATTTACAGCTGTCTGATATGGAATTGATCCAGCAGCACCACCTGCGATATGAGTAGATGTTGTTGCAGTAGCGGCATTACCTCCAATGCTTAGATTTGCAACTGGAGTTGTAGATGTAACAATTAAAGGTGCTGTACCATCCGCAATTGTGGATATTAACTGATCCGCAGAAACATCTCCAGTTGTTGTTAGCGAAGTGCCTGTTGCAGCACCAATATCAGGAGTAGTTAATGTTGGACTTGACGCAAATACAGCTGAACCAGAACCTGTTTCATCCGAAATAATACTAAGAAGTTCAGCAGAAGTTGTTGTGGCAAATGCAGATAATTTATCAGAAGTAAGCGCAATAGTACCATCTGTACCAGCTAAATCAGGTACTATTAAGTTTGCAGCACCCACTGTTTGAGCAGTTAACTGCATGGTCACATCATTAGCACCATCATCTAA
>DAOUTQ010000033.1 GCA_030668615.1 Bacteroidales bacterium
GTGTGTTTTATTTTCCAGATGCCCATACAACATTGTGGCATTACTTGGCAAACCAACTTTGTGAGCAGTTTCATGAATGTTTAACCATTGTTCTGCTGTAGATTTTTCATGACACACTTCTTTTCTGATCTCAGGATTAAAAATTTCTGCTCCACCACCCGGGATACTGTCAAGACCATATTCTTTTAACTTTAAAAGACCTTCTTCAATAGTTGTGTGAGCTTTCTTTATCATAAAATCGAGTTCTACAGCCGTAAAAGCTTTAACATGAATTCCAGGCAGAATTTCTTTAATACCGGAAATCATTTCACCATAATAATGCAAATCTCTGTTTGGATGCACTCCACCAACAATATGAACTTCTGTTACACCTGTATTTTTATAGTTTGATACTTTCTCGAGAATGTCATCCATTGAATATTCCCAGCTTCCGTCCTGATTTATTTTACGATGATAAGAGCAGAATTTACAATCGTAGATACAAATATTGGTTGGCTCAATGTGGAAATTTTTATTAAAGAAAACTTTATTCTGATTTTTATTTTGATTTACATAAGTTGCCAAAATGCCGAGTAAACCTAGATCAAAATTAAAGAGTTCAATTCCTTCGTTTTGCTCAATACGTTTGTGTTGAATTATCTTGTCAATGATTTTTCTCTGAAAATCGGAAAACTGTTGTGTGAAAAATATATCCTGTATCAAAACTTCAATTTTTTAATAATGCAAAAGTAATAGAATTTTGTGCAATTAAAGTAAATTAAACAAGTAAACAGGAGATAAGTTTAAGGGAAGTAAAAGTTCTTACAGACTTTATGAAACTAAAAAAGTAAGGAACAAAAGATATTGTTCCTTACTTAAATATATAAAAAAGTTATTAAATTATTTCCTTGAATTAAATTCGTCAGAAACAGTTAATTTTTTTCTTCCTTTTGCTCTACGGGAAGCAAGTACTTTTCTTCCGTTTACAGACGCCATTCTTTCTCTGAATCCGTGCTTGTTTTTTCTCTTCCTGTTCGATGGCTGAAATGTTCTTTTCATCTCAAAATATTTTTACAATGTTTTTACTTTTTTCTTTTAGAACTGCAAAAGTAATGTTTTTTTCTTTCCTGCAAAAAGATTTTCATATTATTATCAATTTAAAATGGTAGATAAATCACTTTTTTGGTCTCAAAAAAAGGTTCTGTAAAGAATTCCGAAATTTCAAAAGTTTTTATTTCACTTTTAAAATCTTTTAATTCTTCGTTAAGATCTCCACCTTTTAGATACAAAATTCCATTTTTAAGTTCGTTTTTTGATTCTTTTTTTATTTTTGCCCGCACCCAATTGTAAAATAAAGGGAATGCCGTTACTGCACGACTCACAATAAAATCATACTGATGTTTTATTTGTTCAGCTCTTTCCTGCTCTGCTCTTATATTTGTAATTTGCAAAGATGATGCAACTTCTTGAACAACTTTTATTTTTTTAGCGATTGAATCAACCAGATGAAAATTACAATCAGGAAAAAGTATTGCCAAAGGGATTCCTGGAAATCCACCACCTGTTCCTACATCCAGAATTTCAGAGTTTTCTTTGAAATGGATAATTTTTGCTATTGCCAGAGAATGAAGTACGTGCCTCTCGTAAAGTTGCTCAATGTCTTTTCTTGATATAACATTAATTTTATCATTCCAGTCTGTATACAAACTTTTTAATAACTCAAACTGATTTTTTTGCTTTTCGGTTATATCGGGAAAGTATTTTAGAATAATTTCCATAATAACAACACTATTTTATATTTGGGTTGCTATTTTTTAAAATATTATAAAGCAGTTCTCTGGCTCTGAAAAGTTGTGCTTTAACCGTTCCAATTGGTAGTCCTAACTCATTAGCAATTTCATCGTAAGAATATTCCTTAAAGTATCTTAATTCTACCAATGTTTTGTAACGTGGTTTTAATTTCTCAACAATACTTCTGGTAAGCGCTACCCTCTGACTTTTAATCATGTCTTCTTCAGGGTCAGGAGTATTTGACTGAAGAGGTGTTCCTGCTGAGTCATGATCATCCGAAGTTTGATCAAGAGAAATTACGTTTGCTTTCTTTTTCCTGATAAAATCGATACAGTTATTAGTTGCTATTTTAAATAACCAGGTACTAAAAGCGTAGTTTGGTGTGTATTGATTAATATTTTTAAATGCTTTGCCAAATGCTTCAATGGTAAGATCTTCGGCGTCACTTTTGTTATTAACCATTTTTAGAAGCATGTAATAAATGGCATCTTTATATCTTCCAAGCAATTCTGCATAAGCTTGTTCATCTCCCGCTGCAGCATGTTTAACAAGATTGTAATCGTGTTTGGCTTTTTCTGACAGATTTGGATTTACTTCCATTTATTTTTTGTTGTAAAGTAATTCGCTAAAATTAAGCTAAAATTTAAAAAAGGCATCATAATATCATAAAGAATCGAAGGTATTAATAAATATTTTTCATTTAAACGCATCATTGCAACCTTATATATTATTAATTGTAACAGTAATCTAAATGCGAAAGCTCCTGAAATGTATATGTAATATTCTTTGAACCAAATAATAGATAAAATAAACAAAGTGTAAAATGAAATTCTGCTTGTATTTTCACAAAACAACCTCCACTTTGTTCCAAATTTATATAGTTTGCCAGTTGATATATGTCTTTTTTTCTGTTTAAACCAACTGGAGAAGGAGCTTTCTGCTAGAGACTGAGTTATGGCTTCTTTTGATATTTCAATTTTTGTATTTTTTCTGTTTGCGACTTCATTTATAAATAAATCATCGTCGCCGGAAATAATGTGGCTGTGCTTGGCAAAGCCTTTATTTTTAAAAAACAATGATTTACGATAAGCTAAATTTCTGCCTACTCCCATATAAGGTTTTCTGGCAAGGGCGAAGCTTAAATACTGTATTGCAATAAATAAAGTGTCAAATCGAATCAGATTATTTATTAATCTCTTTTCGCGAATATACCCTCCATAGCCTAAAATAATTTCTGTTTTATCAGAAAAACTGTGCTGCATCTTTTCAATCCATCTTTCACTATTTGCAATACAGTCAGCGTCAGTTAAAAGTAATAAATCATTTTTTGCGGCTTTAATACCAATTGTTAATGCAAGTTTTTTACTGTGATAAAACTTCTCGTCTTGTTTTAAGGTGGTTGTTTTCAGGTGTTTGTATTTTTTTTGAAAACGCTCAAGCACAAATTCTGTTTCGTCTTCAGAGCAATCATTCACAACAATTACTTCATAGTCAGGATAATTCTGAGTTAAAATTGAAGGTAGATTTTTTTCAAGATTCTCTTGTTCATTTCTTGCGCATATTATTACAGAAACCGGTTCGGTTTTGTTTTTCTTTTTGATTTTTTGTTTGTAAAATAGGATTCTGGAATAATAAAATAAATAATAGAATAACTGAATTAAGAAAGTAACCCCAAATGCTACCAGTATTATATAGATTGGGTTTTCTTTAATAAAATAAAAATAATCCACGGTATTTTTCAAGTTAAGAATGTTTAAAGACAATTTTATTAAACATTTTCATGTTAAACAAGAATAGTATCCTGAAGTAATGAAATATTTATTCACATTTGGTTATCTTTGCCTCGAAATTTGATATTTATGAAATTTGAATTATTAGTAAAAGACTCTAAGACTAAGGCGAGGGCAGGCGAAGTAACTACAGATCATGGAAAAATAAAAACTCCTATTTTTATGCCGGTAGGAACCGTTGGGAGTGTTAAAGGAGTTAACCAAAAGGATCTTGAAGAGGATGTAAAAGCACAGATCATTTTAGGAAATACTTACCATTTATATTTGCGTCCGGGAATAGAGACAATGAAAATGGCCGGAGGGTTGCATGAATTTATAAATTGGGATAGGCCACTATTAACAGACAGCGGAGGTTATCAAGTTTTTTCTTTGGCTGAAAATCGTAAGCTAAAAGAGGACGGAGCTCATTTTCGTTCACATATCGATGGGTCAAAACATGTATTTACGCCTGAAAATATTGTAGATATTCAAAGAATAATTGGAGCTGATATTACAATGGCATTTGATGAATGCACACCATATCCTTGTGATTATGATTATGCGAAACGTTCAATGCAATTAACGCATCGTTGGCTCGAGAGAGGTTTAAAAAGATTTGACGAAACAGAGCCGCTTTATAATCATAAGCAAACTTTTTTCCCGATTGTTCAAGGTAGTGTTTTCAAAGACCTGAGAATTGAATCCGCTAAAACAATTGCTTCTCATGAAAGGGATGGATATGCCATTGGAGGACTTTCAGTAGGAGAACCTGTTGAGGATATGTATGATATGATCGATGTTGTTAATGAAATTTTACCTGAAGACAAACCGCGATATTTGATGGGAGTTGGAACTCCTGCAAATATTCTGGAAGGTATTTCGAGAGGTGTTGATATGTTCGACTGCGTTATGCCTACCCGAAATGGAAGAAACGGAATGTTGTTTACTCGTGAGGGAACAATTAATATTAAGAATATAAAGTGGAAAAACGATTTTTCACCTATCGAGGAAAATGGCGCATCATTTGTTGATACTAAATTTTCAAAAGCCTATTTACGTCATTTAATAGTGTCAAAGGAATTATTAGGTTCGCAAATAGCAAGTTTACACAATTTAAGTTTCTATCTTTGGTTAGTAACAGAAGCAAGAGAGAAAATCATTGACGGATCATTTCATACTTGGAAAAATGGAATGATAAATAAGCTATCAAACAGGTTATGAGTTTTTCAGGATTGAAAAAGATTGATTTATACATAATTAAGAAGTTTCTCGGAACTTATTTCTTTGCTATTGTTATTATTATAAGCATTGCAGTTGTTTTCGATCTTTCTGAAAAAGTTGAAGATTTTATTGAGAAATCTGCACCAGTAAAAGCAATTATCTTTGATTATTATCTGAATTTTATACCATATTTCACCAATTTATTTAGCTCACTTTTTACTTTTATTGCCGTTATTTTCTTCACGTCAAAAATGGCATATAATACTGAAATTATTGCTATTCTGAGTAGTGGAGTTAGTTTCAGAATAATGATGTACCCTTATTTTATTTCAGCTCTTGTTATTGCTATTTTCTCGTTTATACTAATGGCATATATAATTCCACCAGCGAATTCGGTTAGAAAAGATTTTGAGTATAAATACATTAAAAAACCAATTCGAAATACTGACAAGAATATACACAGGCAAATTGAACCCGGATTGTTTATTTACATGAAAAGTTATAATGTTAGTAACGATATTGGTTATAAATTTTCGATGGAAAAATTTGAAAACGGAGTTTTAAAATCAAAACTTATTTCAGATTATATTAAATGGGATTCAACTATGGCAAAATGGAAAATAAAAAACTATTACATAAGAGATATTAACGGGAATGATGAAGAAATTACGAAAGGAGCAAGTATTGATTCAACCCTGAATATGTTACCCGAAGAGTTTAAGCGGATGCAGAATTTCACTGAAACGATGAATCTTACCCAGCTCAATAAATATATTGATAAGCAATATATGCAAGGTGCCGATAATGTTGTAGAGCTATTGATTGATAAGTATCAAAGATTTGCAACTCCTTTCTCTACATTTATTCTTACTTTAATAGGAGTAGCTCTTTCATCAAGAAAGGTCCGGGGTGGAATCGGAATGCATATTGGTTTTGGATTAATGTTAAGTTTTTCATACATATTGTTCATGAGATTTACTACTATGTTTGCCATAAGTGGAAGCATGAATCCCTTATTTGCAGTTTGGATACCTAATGTCTTATATACTATTATTGGTGTATTTCTTTACAGATTAGCTCCAAAATAAATTGGATGTTATTAGTTAAATTTTCTACCTTTGTTTGGTAACTACAAAATTACCTTTGTAAAATATAATTCTGATTATTAGCCGATTAGTTCTTTTAGAGGATTATAAGTTTAAAATTAATTTTTATTAGTAAGATTGATTTTGTAACGTTGCACTTATTTTTTTAAAACTGCTTATGATTAACAAACTTTCATAAGTAAATATTAACTAAATGAACACAAAATGTCTTTGAAAAGAAAAATTCTTGAACTTCAAAAGAAACGTGAAAAAGTTCTTCAGGGTGGAGGCGAAAAAGCAATCGAAAAGCAGGTTGCAATGGGTAAAATGACCGCTCGTGAAAGAATTATTACACTATTGGATGAAAATTCATTTCATGAGTATGATTTGTTTGTTGAGCACGAAGCACGTGATTTTAACATGGACAAAAAAACTCTTCATGGTGATGGAGTTATTATTGGAACAGGTACCATTTTTGGTGCGCCAATTTGTATTTATGCTCAGGATTTTACCGTTGCAGGGGGGTCTTTAGGATTAATGCACGCAAGAAAGATTACCAAAATCATGGATCATGCCATGAAAATGCGAGTGCCAATTATTGGTATAAATGATTCAGGGGGTGCGCGTATTCAGGAAGGTGTTAATTCATTAGCTGGTTATGGTGAAATATTTTATCGTAACACAATAGCTTCTGGTGTAATACCACAAATTTCAGTTATTCTTGGTCCTTGTGCTGGTGGTGCTGTTTATTCTCCGGCATTAACTGATTTCGTTTTTGTAGTAGATAAAATTTCAAAAATGTTTATTACAGGCCCAGAGGTTATTAAAACTGTTCTTGGAGAAGAGATTTCAATGGAAGACCTTGGTGGTGCACGTGTACATAGCGAAATAACAGGTAATGCTCATTTCTATGCAGAAAGTGAAATAGAATGTTTTGATCAGATTAAAAAACTGATTACATATATTCCATGGAATAACAGTAAAAAAGCACAACCATTTGATGCAAAAGAGCCTAAGATTGATCAGTATAAAATTGATGAAATTGTTCCTGGAAATCCAAAAGAACCTTATGATGTTCGAGATGTAGTAAGAGCTATTACAGACGATTCTGATTTCTTTGAAATTCAGGAGTTATGGGCATCAAATATGGTAATAGGATTTGGACGATTAAATGGACAAACAATTGGTTTTGTTTGTAATCAACCATTAGTATTGGCTGGTGTACTTGATGTTGATTCTTCATGTAAAGCAGCCCGTTTTATACGATATTGTGATGCATTTAATATTCCGATTGTAACATTAGTTGACCTACCTGGATATCTTCCTGGAGTGGATCAAGAGCATGCAGGAGTTATTCGTCATGGAGCAAAAGTGCTTTACGCATATTCAGAAGCAACTGTACCAAAAGTTACAGTTATTCTTAGAAAAGCATATGGTGGAGGCTATATTGCAATGAATTCTCGTCACTTAAATGCAGACTTTGTATTTGCATGGCCAGGAGCAGAAATTGCTGTTATGGGACCTGAAGGAGCTGCTAATATTATTTTCAGAAAAGAAATAATGGAAGCTAAAGATCCTGAAAAAATGCGAAAACAAAAAGTGAAGGAATACAAGGAGAAATTTGCAAATCCTTATGTTGCAGCTGCAAAAGGTTATGTTGACTCTGTTATTGAACCTGAGGAGACAAGAAAGCTATTGTTACATGCTATAGAAGTTTCACAGAATAAAGTTGACAGAAGGCCAATTAAAAAACATGGAATTCCTCCATTTTAAACTTTAAGCTTATGACAAAAAAGAAAGTAGAAACAGAAAAGGCTAATGATCTTTTGGAAGATAAAGATGTTTCAAAGATTCGTTATAGTAGTTTAATGCTTCAAGTTCAAGGTGCAAAATATAAAACACTTTTAACAGAAAAATATAAGAACAGAAAAAAATGGGAAAAACCTGATGTAAATCAAATGTTTTCAGATATCCCGGGCACTGTTGTTAAAATTTATGTTGAAGAAGGACAGAAAGTTAAAGAAGGAGAACTAATGATGGTTCTTGAAGCAATGAAAATGAAGAATAAAATTTATTTTCCTGTTGATGGCACTGTTAAAAAGATCTATGTTAAAGAAGAAGAAAGAGTCCCAAAGGGATTTTTAATGATAGAACTGAAGTAAAATTCATTCGCATCCGGGACATTTTGTTCCGGATGTTTTTATAATAATTCAGAATAAACAAAATAATTATTTAACTGATTTTTTAGATCCACTTTATTTTTAAAGATTCCATAAACTGCTGAACCGCTGCCAGACATTGAGGCATAAATAGCACCTGATTTGTATAGTTTACTTTTTATATTCTCAATTTCAGGATATTCACTGAAAATAATATCTTCAAAATCATTTATTATTATATTTTTCCAATTTTCTAATGGTTGAGAAATTAGTTCAGACAGAGATTTTGATGGCTTGGAAGGCTTGACTTTGGAATAAGCCTTGGCAGTATTTACATGAATTCCCGGGTGAACTAAAACCAGAAAATATCCTTTTAAATTTAATTCAATAGCTGTTAAGTTATTTCCTTTTTCTGTGGCAAAAGCAGGCTTGTTTAATATGAAAAAAGGGCAATCGCTTCCAATGGTTTCAGCATAACTAATTAAAGCGCCATTATCAAGGTTTAGCTCCATAAGCGAGTTTAATACTTTTAATGTAAAGGATGCATCTGCAGAACCGCCACCAAGTCCGGCTCCGAAAGGTATAATTTTATGCAAATGAATTCCGACAGGATTAATAGAGAAATCATTATTTAAAGCTTCATAGGCTTTGTAACAGATATTGTTTTCTAATTTTTTGTTTTCAACTGTTAAACCTGTGTTTTCAAATTTAATTTTATCCGAAATATTAATTTCCAATATATCAGATAAGCCAATAGGATAAAAAACGGTCTCAATGTTATGAAATCCATCTGAACGTTTTTCTGTAATATTTAATCCAATATTAATTTTAGCATTTGGGAAAATAATCATCTCGAAATTTTCATCAGTATAAGAAGCAAATGTACAATTTTACGGACAAATCTAAATCAAGTGTAATTAATTAACAATTGTTAATAACTTAAGTTGAAAAAAACACACTAAGAAAATACAATTTAATACAAGATTTGATCTTCGGTTTGTTACCTTTGATTCCCCAAAATAAATTGAAAAAATGGCTGGCAATTCAAAAAATTATCCAAAGAAAATAAACCTTGATCAAGCGCTTGATTATGGCAAATTACCTCCTCAGGCTTTAGATCTTGAAGAAGCGGTTTTAGGAGCAATAATGCTTGAAAAAGATGCCATTATTGCCGTAATGGATATAATTCATCCTGAGAGTTTTTATAAAGACGGACACCAAAAAATTTTTAAAGCTGTTCTTGATTTGTCTCAGGACCTTCAGCCGATTGATATTTTGACAGTAACCGAGGAGTTAAGAAAAAGAGATGAACTTGACCTTATTGGGGGAGCATTTTATATTACACAGTTAGCAAGTAAGGTTTCGTCTGCGGCACATATTGAATATCATGCAAGAATAGTAGCTCAAAAATATATTCAAAGAGAATTAATACGGGTTTCATCTGAGATTCAGGGAAAAGCTTACGATGACAGTATTGATATTAATGATTTGATAGATTTTTCAGAGTCTGAATTATTCAAAGTAGCTGAAGGAAATATCAAAAAGGAAACAACAAAAATTGACCAGATTATTCAGGATGCACTAAGTCAGATTGAGGAGGCATCCAAGCGTGAAGATGGATTAAGTGGAGTTCCTTCAGGATACACAAAATTAGATAGAGTTACTTCAGGTTGGCAACCTTCCGATTTGGTTATTATTGCGGCACGTCCATCGATGGGTAAAACAGCATTTGTTTTATCTATGACCAGAAATATGGCAATTGAGCATAATAAAAGTGTTGCATTGTTTTCGCTTGAGATGGCATCTGTTCAGTTAGTTAATCGATTAATTGTTGGGGAAACAGAGTTGCCATCGGATAAAATACGTAATGGAAAACTGGAACCTTTTGAGTGGGAACAGTTGGAGTACAAAATAAAAAAATTAGTTGATGCTGATGTATATATAGACGATACTCCTGGTATTTCTGTTTTTGAGCTAAGAGCAAAATGCCGTCGCTTAATGAGTCAGAAAAAAATTGATATTATTATAATTGACTACCTACAGTTGATGACAGGTCCTCCTGAAACAAAAGGGAATCGTGAACAGGAAGTAAGTATGATTTCCCGATCATTGAAAGCAATTGCAAAAGAATTAAATGTTCCTATTATAGCTTTATCTCAGTTGAATCGTTCAGTTGAAATGCGTTCAGGAACTAAACGGCCACAATTATCAGATTTACGTGAATCTGGTGCAATTGAGCAGGATGCTGATATGGTGTTGTTTATTCACCGTCCTGAAAAGTATGGATTTATTGAAGATGAAGAAGGAAATTCCTTATTAGGAATGGCAGAAATTATTATGGCTAAACATAGGAATGGTGCACTTGCTGATATCAAACTTCGATTTAGAGCGGAGTTGGCTAAATTTGAAGATTTGGAAGATGATTTTAGTGGAGATTTCCCAGTAGAGAATAATGCAGCTGGAGGAGCTCAAACTTTTGGCTCAAAAATGAATCAGGAACAGAAAGCTGCCAATAAAAAGGATGATGATATTTTTGATTTAGGAAGTAATAAAAACTTTGATAACGAAGCTCCTTTTTAAAGGAGCTTTTTTTATAGGATTTCCTGTAGCTCTTTAAGCGAACTTATCTCATGAGTAATATCTTCGGAGTGTTGTTTTTTTTCAGGATTAAAATAGATCTGATCTAACCCAAATTTTTTAGCTCCAATTACATCTACATTTAAATCGTCGCCAATCATTACGCTATCTTTTTTATTTGCATTTACATCATCTAATGCATGCTGAAAAATAACAGGGTCAGGCTTTTGTGCACCTGCATTTTCAGAAGTAAAGACTTTAATAAAGTATTTATCTAAATCGCTGTTTTCCAGCTTTGTGAATTGTACTTCGTTAAAGCCATTGGTAATTATATATAGCTTATATTTTTTATATAAATAGTCTAATGTTTCATATGCATACGGAAATAACTGTTTTTTTGTAGGACTAATAGTAATATAATCATGGGCAATTTTCTTTGCCAGCTCTTCATCATTAACGCCAAATTCTTCAAGAGTTAATGAAAATCTTTTATAACTTAAAATTGATTTTTCTATTTTGCCTTCACGATAATCAGCCCATAATATATCATTGTGTTTTACATATGAATTATAAAAAGCATCAAATGTTTTAAATATATTTTCTAAGTTATATTTCTTAAAGATATCTCTAAAAGTTTCAATTGCATTCTTATCAAAATCCCAGATAGTTCTATCAAGATCAAAATATATATGTTTGTACTCGGTTATTGATGAAAACATTATTTTTATTTTTGAATGTATTTTTTAGGTGAACAAAGTTAAAATTTTTGTTTAGACGTTTACCGATATTTTTATGTTTTAAAATATCAAGTTTTAATTTGATATTATTATATTGTAAAAGTTTAACTGAAACAATTTGTTATGAAAAATATTTTTGGTTTAATTCTTCTCTTATTCATTATAGGTTCATGCAATTCAGAAAAGAAAGGAGTAGATTGGGACGATGAAATAAATATTGTAAACACCTTTGTCGATAATTGGCATCATTCAGCAGCAATTGCCGATGAGGATTTCTTTTTTGGAAGTTTAGATTCAAATGCTGTTTATTTAGGAACCGATCCATCAGAACGATGGCTAAAACATGAGTTTATGGAATGGGGCTTGAAGTTTTTCGAACGTGATACAGCATGGGCATTTACACCGTATGACCGCCGATGGGAGTTTTCTGACGATTTGCAGTATGCATGGTTCGACGAACTTTTAGAAACACATATGGGAATTTGTAGAGGCTCAGGGGTTTTAAAAAGATATAGCGATGGATGGAAGATAAAGCATTATAATCTTGCATTAACCTTGCCTAACGAACAAATGGATGATTTTCGAGAATTAGTAGGAGTAAAAAATGAATAGATTATGTTTAAACTATTTAAAATATTATAAGTATCAATTTTCATTATCTAAGATTAAATTCATAATTTTAATAGCTATTTAGAATTTATAACAGCAATAATTAGGTACAATAATCAAATATATTCCTATGAAAAAGATAGTCAGGGTTTTAATTCCGTTTTTACTGTTGTTTGTTTTAACACAATCATGTATTAATAATGAAAAAGATAAGGATTATGTAAAAAAGATAGTATTAAATCAGGAAACAATTGCGGTAGGGATTTATAAAGCAATTTCTGTAACTTCTGTAAATACAAAATATATTACAGAAGCATTAAATATTGACGGAGGAATTGTTTATGTAACTTTAACTGATGAAGATATTCTAAAAACGAAACTTGAAAATATTGATGTGATCATATTTCCTGAAATTGAAAAAGGACATGTAATTGACAAGTTGGATGATGAAGTAGCTGAGATTCTTAAGAAATTTATTTCAAAAAAAGGAGCTATTGGACTTTGTAATGGATGTTCATTATTGCTAAAGAATTCAAAATTTCAAACGCTTGATTTAGTTGATTTAAACATAAACAATGAAAGCTCAAAAGAAACAGTTAAAAGCAGAGTTAAATTTAATTTAACCAAAGAAGGTGAAAAAATATTTCCTGATCTTATTGATTTTGATAATCTATATGTAAATTATTGTTCAGATATTAGTATTACGAAATTAGATACAGCAAATGGAAATAATATGGTTGGCTTTACTACTGATATGGATATAAAAGAACCTATTTTTGTAGCTAAGAAATATAAATCTGGTAAAATTTTTATTACAAATACTCATCCGGAAACTACACCAGGTATGAGGTGGATGTTGCCGCGTATTGTACGTTGGGTTTACAACAAAAAATTTATTTCATATAATAAAAAGGTTTATCGTCCTGATTTTTATTCTAACGAATTAATTTTAGATGCAGACAAACGTAACGAAATTAAAGATTTATTATTACAACTTGAGACAGGTAAGAAAGACGATATTATATATGCTATGGATGAATTAAAGAAAGTCTATCCATATGGTGCTGCCGAAAAAGTAAGAGAATTATTAATTGAAAAAAATAGTAATTTAAAACTTCACGCAGCTAAATATTTAGCAGATATAGAATATACTTTTGCAATTGAAGATTTACGTAAGATTGTTAAAAGTGAAAAAAGTAAGAAAGTAAAAGAGCAACTGAATATTTATTTGCAGGAACTCGAAAGTATGACTGAACAAAACTAAGTTAAAGTAAATGGTTGAAATTTTATTAATAACGCTGATTATTCTTGCGATAATTAATATTGTAATTGTACTAAAAAAGAAGAATTCTTTAAATATTAATCCGCTACTTAAAGAGATTGAAAAATCTATTCTCAAATTCGACAATACTTTGGAACGAACCGAAAAGTCAATTAGAGATGAGTTTCAGCGAAACAGAAAAGAGTCCAATGAAATATCTAAAACAAATAGAGATGAATTAGCTTCATCACTCAATTCTTTTGGCGATCAGTTTTCAAAAAATGTTAAAGAATTTAATGATTTACTGCGAGAAAAATTTGGGGACTTTAATAAACATCAGGTAGATGTAAATAAACAAGTATTAGATAATATAAAAGGTGTTGAAAGTACAATTGAAAAGCACCTAAAATCTATTCGAGAAGATAATACGCAACAGCTAAATGAGATGAGAAAGACTGTTGACGAAAAGCTCCAGACAACTCTTGAAAAGAGATTAGGAGAATCATTTAAGCAAGTTAGTGATAGATTAGAACAAGTGCATAAAGGCCTTGGAGAAATGCAAAATATTGCTGCTGGAGTAGGTGATCTGAAAAAAGTTTTAACAAATGTAAAAACTCGTGGAGTTCTTGGAGAATACCAACTTGAGAATATCTTAGAACAAATATTGACACCGGATCAGTATTCAAAAAATGTAGCTACAAAAAAGGGAAGTCAAGCTAATGTTGAGTTTGCATTAAAGCTTCCTGGAAAAGATTCCGGAGAAGAAGTTTGGATTCCAATTGATTCCAAATTTCCAATTGAAGATTATCATTTGCTTCTTGATGCATTTGAGGTAGGAGATAAAAATGAGATAGATAATGCTCAAAAAGTATTAATAAAGAAGATTGAAAGCTTTGCAAAAAGTATAAGTGAGAAATATATTGATCCTCCACATACAACTGATTTTGGAATAATGTTTTTGCCAATTGAAAGTTTATATGCCGAAGTTTTAAGACATCCAGGCTTATTCGAAATACTACAAACAAAATATAAAATAACTGTAACCGGACCAACAACTTTATCGGCCTTGTTAAATAGTCTGCAAATGGGCTTTAGAACTTTAGCCGTACAAAAAAGAAGTAGTGAGGTTTGGGATGTGTTGAAAGCAGTAAAACTTGAATTTAATACATTCTCAGATGTTTTAGCAAAAGCACATAGTCAAATAAATACTGCATCTGGAACACTTGATAAATTGAGAACAACAAGAACAAATGTTATCAATAGAAAATTGAAAGATGTCGAAACAATTACTGCAATAGAAGCAAATGAAATATTAGAATTGCCAGAAAATGAGATTGTTGATGATTCAATAAATGAATAGCTGACCGCTTTTAATTTTATTGATATGATAAAAGAAATACTTCTTTTAGGAAACCCAATACTTAGAGAAAAATCTGAGCGCATCGTAAAATTTGATGTCGAATTAATAAATATTATAAATGATTTAAAAGATACTTTAATTGATTTTCAGCATCGAAAAAAGATTGGGCGCGGAATTGCTGCACCACAAATTGATATTTTAAAGAAAGTTATTTTTGTTAATCTTTTCGATAGATCTTTTCCATTAATAAATCCTGAAATTGTTTGGAAAAGTAGCGAAATATTTGAAGTTTGGGATAGCTGTTTTAGTTTTGATGTGGCATTTTTCGTTAAAACGATTAGATATAAATCAATCAAAGTAAAATATCAAAATATCACAGATGAATGGTTAGAAGAAATTTTTACTGATGAAATGTCAGAATTACTTCAGCATGAAATTGATCATTTGCATGGAATACTTGCCACAGATCACTTAAAAAACAATAAGGATATCATATTAAGAGAAGAGTGGGAGAAAAGATATAATACCAATTCTTCTTCAAAATGTCGCATATAATGTGATGTCTTGAAGATTAGAATGGTTAATGCCGTTATATATTCAATCCATATTTGTTTTTCACAAATATGACAACCTGAATAATAAACGGTATAACTAGCTATATATCAAAAATTACTACACATATTTTGATTTGTTCTAAATATTTTATAATCTCGCGGCTGAAATAGAGCCAAAAATGAATCGATACTTATTATTTTTTATCTTAATTATTTTGTCAGGTATTTATTTGCAAGGCAAACAGTTGTCTGAGAATTTGTATCAAGAAAAAATTAGTTTCAATGATAGTATCTCTGTTTCTTTTCAGGAAAAATTAAGTGATTCATGTGGAATTCCTTTACCTGCAATAAATATTGCATTAAACGGTTTTGCCGATTTTAAAAGCCAGAATCTGTTAAAGAACGATTCATTACTTACAATTATCGACTTTAGTGTTTCATCAACTGAAAAAAGATTTTTTATTCTGGATTTAAAAAATCAAAAAATTATTAAACAAACACTGGTTGCTCACGGAAAAAATTCAGGACTTGATATAGCTGATTCTTTTTCAAACAAGAAGCATTCAAGAAAAAGTAGTCTGGGTTTTTATGTTACAGGCGAAACTTATGAAGGGAAACATGGATTTTCACTAAGGTTGGATGGATTAAGCAATGACTTAAACGATAATGCACGTAAAAGAGCCATTGTTATTCACGGAGCAAGTTATGTTAATCAGGATTTTATAAGAGAGAATGGCAGAATTGGAAGGAGCTTTGGTTGTCCTGCTCTATCGTACGATGAAGCTGGCGAAATAATTGATCTAATAAAAGAGGGTTCCTGCCTGTTTATTTATCATCCATCATTAATTCCTATATCTCATAAAGATCTGGAAAAACTGCCTTAATTTCCTCTTCATCCAGATTGTAGATATCATTAAAGAACACCATATCTGAATTTTCTGAGCCAGAACATGTAATATATTGAATGTGAATTTTTACATTTTCAGAAAGATCAATTACTTGACGTTTTTTCTCAGATATGAGTTTTTTGATATTTTTTTTGTCCTCATTATTATAATTGTTTGTTAAGTACTGAGCAAGTTTATCAGGGTTTTCAAGACGAATGCATCCATGTGAATAGCTTCTGTTTTCGTTCTTAAATAAACGCTTTGATGGAGTGTCGTGAAGATAAACACTGTGTTTATTAGGAAATATAAATTTTACTTGTCCAAGTGCATTAGACCTGCCGTTAATTTGTCTTAACCAGTATTTATTACCTAATGGGTCTCTATCGTTCCAGTTAATAGTTGAGTCAACAACAACTTCTTCGTAATTGTTAATAACGAAAAAGCCGTTTCTCTTAAGGTAAGTAGAATCTTTTCGTATTTTATAGATCATTTCATTTTTTACAATACTTCGGGGTACCGTCCAGTATGGATTTGCAATTACTTTCTCAATATTACTTGAAAGAACCGGAGTTGGAGTTCCTTTTTTGCCTACAATTACATTAAAAGTTTCTTTATTTTCATTTGATTCCACTACATGTAACTTATATTCAGGAATATTTACGAACAAGTAGTTTTCTCCAGAATATTGCAGGTTTCTAAGTCTGTTCAAATTTAAACATGCCTGAAAATATTTAAATTTTAATAAGGAAACTATTACTTCATGTGTTGGTACATTAAGAATAGAATCTTTAGGTAAGTTATAATCAGATTCTAATTTATAAAGAACTTCTGATTTTGGGTTTGTTGAATTGAAAATCGGAGATTTGCTTACACCTGAGTAATAAAGACTTTTTGCAAGTAGCTTATCATCAATAAAAGCAGGTGTTGTATATTTAACCGAATAGTGTAAATCAATAAAATAAGAAAGCGAATTCAATAAATTTTGATGATGAACAAGCTTAGGTTGAACAGATAAAATCTCTTCCCTTAAATTGTTTTGATTTAAAGCTTCGTTAAGAATTTCAGGTAATATTTCTAAATCTGATATTAAAGTTAATGCTGTGTCTTTTTCAACTATTCCATGCTTTAAATAAAGCATAAACTTTAAAGTTGCATAAGTTGTGCTTAATTCAAGATCAATTTTTTGGTTTGAATTCTCAAAATCCATATTTAAAACATGAATTCTTTCTGAATTGAAATAATCATAAGGAAAACCAAAATATGCTGCGCTGTCTAAAAGATTTATAAGAGTTAAAAATTGAGGATTAGTTGAATAATTATTAATCCAAACGGGCTTGTATTCTCTGGCTTCGTAAAATTTAACTAGAAGTTCGTTTAACTGAGAATGAATACTGAATAAAGTATCAGTATTATTATTTTCTATTGATTTTACTTGATTTTCAATTAAATAATTGAATTGAAATGAGTCTGCAAGAATAAGTTTTGTATTAATTCGAGTAGTCGGATTTTTATAGCTACTTAGTAAAACAAGAAACACTAATAAAGAAAGATGCTTTACAACTGAAAAAAGAAACCTTCTCGTATTGTTCTCAGAAGGATAATCCAATTCAAATATGGTATCGTCGTTTAACATTTTTTGTTTGATTATTTATTTGCATATACGCACGAATTAGTCAAAAAATATCTTTATTAGATGAACATACTGCAAATTTTGATAAACAATTCAAAACTGTAAATGAAATTTCTTGAATTAGCTAAAGTGCAGAAATACAGCCTGTTGTAAAAGGTGATTTAGATCACCTTTTTTGTATTTCAAAGTAGTTTTATCTTGATCGAGTTTTTAAACTGTATTAGTTATAGAATAGGAATAAAAGGCGAAAAGGAGATTATTTTATAGGTGAAGCATAAATTATCTTTTAACTTTTTTTATATTTGATTGAATCCAATTTTTAATTATAAATTAATGAATAAGAATGTTCTAAGGTTAATCCTATTTGCAGTTTTTATAATATTCATTTTTAATGAATGCACAACCTCATATAAAGCTAAAAAGCATCCTGAAGAATTTGTTCATGGTTATGTAGCTCCTGGATTCGAAGAGGTAAAAGAAGAGTTTATTCGAAACTTTGTAAAAAGAAAAGAAAACGGATCTGCAATTTCAATTTATTATAAAGGAGAAAAGGTTGTTGATTTGTGGGGTGGATACAGAGATGCTTTAACAAAATCGAAGTGGGAAGAAGACACTAAAGTAATTGTTTTCTCAACAACAAAAGGCCTTGCTGCATTATGTCTTGCAATGGTACATTCAAATGGTTGGTTAGATTATAACGAAAAAGTTTCTACCTACTGGCCTGAGTTTGCACAGAATGGTAAAGAAAACATTACTGTTCGGCAGTTGTTAGCTCATGAAGCAGGCTTGTGTCTTGTCGATGAGGTTTTTGAAATTGATGATTTAGCAGATTTTGATTATATAGCCGACTTAATGGCGCGACAGAAACCTCTCTGGGAACCAGGTGAAAAGCACGGTTACCATTTATCTACTATGGGAATGTATATGAATGAGCTAATGCGTCGCGTTGATCCTAAAGGAAGAAGTATTGGAGTCTTTTTTGCTGAAGAATTAGCAAAAACATTTGATCTGGATTTCTATATTGGTTTGCCAGATTCTATACCCGACGAGGAGTTAGCAAAAGTGTATTATCCATCAATTTTTCAATTCATATTTAATATGAATAAAATGCCCGAAAAAATGAGAAAAGATTTTAGGAACAAAAAATCAATTTTATATCAGTCATTTAAAATTCCTGAAAAATTTAGTCCAAATAGAAGAGCTACACAAAAAATTGAAATGCCTTCAGGCAATGGGATAGGTGATGCACGATCAATAGCAAAGATTTATAGCATATTTGCTCAGGGAGCAAAAGAACTTGGGTTTAAAGATGAAACTTTTGAGTTATTGAAACAACCTGCTCAAATTCCTCCTGCTGGGGCATTTGATATAATTATGGGTTTGAATACATACTTTTCTTATGGTTTTTTAAAGCCTGGTCCTGAGTTATTGTATGGAAACAATCAAAGTGTATTTGGTACTCCTGGAGCAGGAGGTTCATTTGGTTTTGCCGATCCTGAAAAAGAGATCGGGTATGCTTATGTAATGTCAAAAATGGGACTTTATTTGGTTAATGATCCTCGCGAAGTGGCATTGCGAAAAGCAATGTATCGTTGTATTGAACGTATTGAAAATGAATGAAAAACAAATTATAGATTGGCTTCTTCAAGGTGATGTTTCAATCCAATATCAAACTCATAGAGATTTGTTAGGAGTTGATCGACTTGATTTACAAAAGCGGATTCAAACTGAAGGTTGGGGGAAACAATACCTATCAAAAAGAAATGAAAATGGTCATTGGGGTTTAAGATTTTACCAGCCTAAATGGACATCAACGCATTATACATTACTCGATTTAAAAAACCTTGAAATATCAAAAGATTGTAAGCCTATTCTTCAGACCATTGAAATTATTTTAATGGAAAATAACGCTCCCGATGGTGGAATTTTGCCAATTGGTGAAATGCAAATAAGTGATATGTGTATAAACGGGATGGCTTTAAATTATTTTAGCTATTTTGGAGTGAATCAAAGTGAAATAGAATCAATTGTCGATATAATTCTTTCACAACAGTTATCTGATGGTGGATTTAACTGTCGTTTAAATCGTTCTGGAGCTAAGCATAGCTCTTTACATACAACTATTTCTGTTTTAGAAGGAATTTTAGAATACAGAAAAAACAATTATACTTATCGGTTAAATGAGCTTCTAATGGCAGAAAGAGAATCGCAGGAATTTATATTACAACATTGCTTATTTAAATCCGATAATACCGGTAATATCATTGATAGTAAGTATTTGAGATTTTCATACCCGACACGATGGCGTTACGATATTTTAAGAGCGCTCGATTATTTTCAGTTTGCAGGTGTTGAATATGATAAAAGAATGCAGGATGCAATTGATGTTCTATTAAAAAAGAGAAATAAAGAGAATATCTGGAATTTGAATGCAAATCATTCTGGAAGTATTCATTTTCAAATGGAAAATGTCGGTAAACCAAGTAAATGGAATACATTACGCGCATTAAGAGTGCTGAAGCATTTTCAGGTAAGTAATTAAATTGATATATTTATTCCTTCATTATATATTATTGGTGTTTTTATGAAAAACAGAACGAAATATATTATCATTTTCCTTTTAACTTTTATTCTTTACGGAAACACTCTTTTTCATGAATATGCACTAGATGATGCACTTGTAATAACCGAAAACGAGTATACTTTAAGCGGATTTGAAGGAATTAATGATTTATTCACTCATGAGTTCTTTAGTGGTTTTTTTGATGAAAAGAATAAGAGTTTAGTAGCAGGAGGACGTTATCGCCCTTTATCAATGGTTACGTTTGCAGTTGAGTGGCAAATAATTATGGGATCTCCTTTTAAAGGGATAGGAAAAGTAAGCTTGGAGAAAAGAATGAATCGCAATGCAAATCCTGATTTTATTTTACCTTCTCAAAAACTTCTGAAAGATTTATCAAAAACATTGCAAACAGAT
Source organism: Bacteroidales bacterium (assembly GCA_030668615.1). Classification (GTDB taxonomy): domain Bacteria; phylum Bacteroidota; class Bacteroidia; order Bacteroidales; family UBA12077; genus UBA12077. Next base: position 20,597 of record DAOUTQ010000033.1, read on the forward strand.
GACAGAAATTTTAGGAAAAAGCAACAAGAAAGTATTTTAGAAAATGCAAATGTTTTAAAAGATAATGAAAAAAGGATTGTTCTTTCAAATTTGCGAAAAATGCATTCGAAAAGAAAAATATTACTCTTTATTAGTCATTTTTTAAACGTTTTTTTGTTTGCAATAACAGCTCTTGTCTTGTTTGTTTTGCTGGAATTTTTGGTGCCGGCTTATAAATCAGATAAATGGTATTTGTCGGTTCCGTTTGTTGCTGTGTTAATTTTTCTTGCTCATCCTATACATACCGAAGTAGTTGCAAATATTAAAGGCCGTGATGAAATATTGTCCTTATTAGGAGCATTGTCAGCTACTTTGTTTTCTATAAAATATCTCCAAAATAAAAAGAGATCATATGTAATATTAAGTTTTATATTCTTTTTAATTGCCTTGTTTTCTAAAGAAGTTGCAATAACTTTTCTGGCAATAATTCCTTTGATAATTTATTTTTTCAGAGAGAAGTCAGGAGTAAGAAATGTAGTTATTTCAATTATTCCCATAATAGCAGCATCTGTATTTTATTTTTATGTTCGTGGTCAGGTCATAGGAGGATTATCATTTGAAACAGGGACGGAGCTAATGAACAATTCCTTTTTGGGAATGACCGTTTCTGAAAAATTTGCTACTGTTTTTTATACATTACTGTTGTATTTAAAATTGTTGATAATTCCGCATCCTTTAACCTATGATTATTATCCATATCATATTCCGATTATGACATGGAGTAATATTTGGCCTGTAATTTCATTTGTAGTTTATTTATTTCTTGGCATTTATGCACTTTGGGGACTCAAAAAAAGAAAAATTGTTTCATTTGGGATTTTCTTTTTTCTAATAACATTATCACCAATGTCTAATATTTTATTTCCTATTGGAGTATTTATGAACGAACGATTTGTTTTTACAGCTTCAATCGGAATTATTATAATTTTGGCATATTTTATTTCCAATAAACTACCAACTAAAATAAAAAATCCAGTTGTAATACAATATATTTTACTTGCAGTTCTGGCGCTTTATTCTTTAAAAACAATTAGCAGAAATCAGGTTTGGGAAAATGATTTCACCTTATTTACCAATGATGTAAAAACATCTGTTAATAGTGCAAAAAGTAATACTGCAGCTGGCGGTATTCTTATAGAAGAAGCTACAAAGCCCGGGAATGAAAATGTCAAAAAGGAATATCTCGAAAAAGCAATAATATATTTACGAAAAGCAATTAGTATTCATCCAAAGTACAATGATGCACTTTTGCTTATGGGTAATGCTCAGTGGGAATTATATGAAAATCTTGATAGTACATTTAAGTATTACGATAGAATATTGAAACGCGCACCGTTATATGATATAGTTTATACAAATCTTTTTGAAACTAAAATTAACACAGTTTTTGAGGAGGAAAACAGAGCATTACAAAATCTGAAAATTTTACATAAGCTTGAGAAATATAATCCGAATCAATTTAATATTAACTATTTACTTGGTCGAATATATGGACGTTATGCAAATGATTTAGAAAAATCAAAGGAATATTTGGAAAAAGCAGCTACAATAGATTCAAAAAACATAACCGTTTTTAAAGATTTAGGTGTAGTATACGGAATAACAAAAGATTACGAAAAATCGACAGCGGCTTTGTTAAAAGCAACCGAACTTGATCCTAACGATCCTGTGCTAAAAATAAACCTCATAATGACGTATGCTAATTTAAATGATATGCAAAACGCATTGATTATCATGGATGAGGTTTATGGAATGGAAATTAAACCTGCCGATGCAAATATTCTTATTAATCTTGGAACATTATATCGAAATTTGGGGAATAAAGAAAAATATCAGCAATGTATTATAAAAGCTCAGAAACTAAATCCCGAATTATTTAAGAAATGATTAACAATAAAAAAATAGTGGTTGTACTTCCTGCCTTTAATGCTGAAAAAACGCTGGAGCAAACCTATTCAGAAATTCCACTGGATATTGTTGACGATGTAATTTTAGTTGATGATAAGAGTAACGATAAAACGGTACAAAAAGCAAAAGAATTAGGTATTGATAAGTTATTTCTTCATGAGGAGAACCGGGGATATGGAGCCAACCAAAAAACTTGTTATGATCAGGCTTTAAAGTTGGGTGCTGACATTGTTGTAATGCTTCATCCTGACTATCAATACACTCCAAGATTAATTCCATCAATGGTGACTTTAATAGCGAATGAAGTATATCCCGTTGTTTTGGGCTCAAGAATTTTAGGAAAGGGCGCCTTAAAAGGTGGAATGCCATTGTATAAATATATCTTTAATCGGATTTTGACCTTTATACAGAACTTGTTAATGGGTGCGAATCTTTCGGAATATCATACTGGATTTAGAGCCTACAGTCGCGAGGTTTTAGAAAAAATAAATTACAAAGCTAATTCTAATGATTTTGTGTTTGATAATCAGGTTTTAGCACAAATACATTTCGGTGGTTTTGAAATATCAGAAATATCTTGTCCTTCAAAATACGACGAGCAGTCATCCTCAATTAACTTTCGAAGAAGCGTAAAATATGGCTTCGGAGTTTTGAAAACCTCATTTCAATTTTTCTTTCAGAAAATTGGTCTGGCAAGATTTCCATTTTTAGATACTTTAGAAAATTAATCTAAACATATTTTATTATCATTGCCAAATATTGATTCTTAGATTATGAAGTACATTGTTTTATATTTTTTAGTTGTATTGGTTTCATTTTCAGGATTTTCACAGAAGTTGAACAGATTAGGAAAAATTGAAATAAACGAATTGCCTAAAATGCCTGATCACTGGATTGAAAAAGTTAATGGCGAATACAAAGTAGTTACAGATTCATTCGTTTTTGATGGAAACACATATTATAGTTTGCCAGATGGATTTATTACAAGTCTTGAAGTAGTTGACGAAAAAAAAGATTATATAAAACATTATAATTCTGAAGGTAAACTGTTAGCAACTATTCTATCAGATAGGATAATTAATTTAAAAATCTCAAAGAATGGAAATAAACTGGCTTTTTATAATACTGAAAATATTATTTTATTAAATCTACAGAATTATAAAATTGATACACTTATAGGATCATTTATTTACGCATTTACCGAAGCAGAAGATTTTATTTATTACAACTCAGAAAATAAGTATATATATTATAAGGGAAGCAGGATTTTAAGTGAAACTTACCCAAATCAATTCATTAGATATAAAGGTAAGATTTATGTTATTACTAAAAATGTAATTTATGAATTAGACGGACTTAACTTATTTCCTAAATATGTGTTTAAAGGTAGATTTTTTGATGCTAAAATTATTAATGATGAATTTTATATTGTTGATAAAATTGAAAAAAGAAAATCGGAAGGATTTACATTGTATAAAACTTCCGATTTTAATAAAATAGTAATAGTCGATAAGCTGGACGATCTAAACAGGTAGCTTAAAACCGTAAAGACAAACAACTTAATCCGCCATCCATTTTTTGGAATTCCGATAATTCCAATTCAATTATTTTATAACCCAGTTTTTCAATACTGGATTTTGTTTCAGGAAATCCTTTTGGAGTAATAACATAATCGTTAACTCGTAATGAATTTGCTGCATATTCTTCCTCATCACTTATAATAATTTTATTATAAGAATTAAAGTCTTCTTTAGAACAAAATTCCTTATGTAATAGCAGGTTATTATCTCCTAAATAATTTACTCCTGTTTTAAAATGCAATAAATTACAAACAGGTATAGAAAAAACTTCATAATTGTAACTTGATAATATCTTTTTTAATTGTTTTGAACCAGGAAGATTAGTTCGGTTCGATAATCCAATATAAAATTTATTATCAGCTTGCATTATATCACCGCCATCAAGTGTTCCTGGTTCTTCAATATAGTGAAGCTTAAGTAAAGTTTCCAGAATTTTTTTTATCTCAACTTCTTCACCTAAACGACGAGGATCACCAGGACGTGCAATAATGCCAAAGTCTTTTGTTACTATCGCTGTATCTTCAACAAAACATGAATCAGGAAAATTAGGGTCAGAATCCAAAATGATCAATTCCAATCCGCACTTTATTAATGCTTCACAATAAGCATCATGCTGTTTTTGTACTAAATCAAAATCTGGCTTTCCCAGGTTCGATGTGGTAATCCCATTTGCATAAGTATTGGCAGGTTTTCTTACAATTGCTTTAGTAAACATAAATATTGCTTTTTATATATAAAAAAATAATAACTCGATATTGCTCGAAATTAAACCATTTTTCTCGAAATCATTCTAATCAAAATAACAAATTGAATTTATTAACTAAAAGAATGTAATTTTAACATCTGTTTATTAACAATTAACTTAAAAAAAATGAAGAAACTATCAATTTTATTATTAGCAATATTCGTTTTGAATATTTTATCCTTTGCTCAGGAAGAAGGAAAGGATAAGGATTATTACAAGTACAACTGGAAACTCACAGATATTTATGCTGATTGGGATGAGTGGCAAAAAGATCTTGATTATATTAAAACTCAAGTTCCTAAATATCTTGATTATAAAGGAAAATTAGGAATTAGCCCTGAAATAATGTTGGAGTTTACAAAATTTTCTGAGAAAAACTCGCAGATGGGATCAAAATTGTATACTTATGTTTCTTTAAATCAGAGTATTGATGGTAAGAATCCGCTATACGTAACAAAAAAGCAACAGTTACAAACAATGTGGATTGAAATGGGACAAAACACAACCTGGATTCAAACAGAATTGGCATCAATTCCTAAAGAAACAATTAAAAAATGGATGGCTGAGAATGAAGAACTATCTATTTATGAGCATGATTATGATAGTTTTTATCGTCAGTTGGAACATATTTTAGATGAAGAAACCCAAAGAATATCACTCTATTATAGCAAAGCCTTAGGTGCTACATCAAATATATATAGATCTTTATCAACTGCAGATATGGAGTTTCATAAAGTTATTCTTTCTGATGGTGAGGAAATTGTTGCCACTCCTGCTAATGCTTCCAAAATATTTGCAACAAATGAAAATCAGGGAGACAGGAAAATTGTTGCTGAGGCCAGGGCTGCAGCTTATGCAAAAAATAAAAATACATATGCCGATATTCTTATTGGTATATATCAGAATCGATGGGCAAGGGCTCAGTTGCAAGGATATGAAAGTTGTTTAGACGCTAAATTGGAATCAAATAATATTCCAAAAGATGTGTACATGAATCTGATTGATGTGGCTGGTAATAATACTGCTGCATTGTTAAAATACAGAGAATTAAGAAAAAAGGCTCTTGGATTAGAACATTATTACATTTCTGATGATATGTTGGGATTAGGTGAGTCTGAAAAAACTTATACTTACGACGAAGCAGCAGAATTGGTTAAGGTGTGTTTAAAACCAATGGGAAAAGAATACAATGAGCTTTTAGGAAGTGCTCTTCAGGCAGGTTGGGTCGATGTAAATGAAAAACCTGGTAAACGAGGTGGGGCATTTAGCTCTTCTGTTTATGGAGTTCATCCTTATATTCTTATGAACTGGAATGGTACACGCGATCATGTATTTACTTTAGCGCATGAGTTCGGTCATTCAATTCATACTATGCTATCAGGTAAATATCAGCCATATACATATACTAACTATGCAAGTATGGTTGCTGAAACTGCTTCTACATTTAACGAGAAGATGTTGTTAGATTATTTAATTAAGAATGCTAAGGATCCAAATGAAAAAATA
>DAOUTQ010000234.1 GCA_030668615.1 Bacteroidales bacterium
CATTTCCAATAAAATGGAAAATACTTTTTTGTTATTAATATCAGCCAATTTTAGTTTTTTATTCTTAACATGATTTATAACATCCGATTCGGCTTGAAAAAAATCTATATCTCTGAAAAAAAATAGGTGTGATTTTACGCTGAAATGATTCAAACCTGTTAATTCCACTATTTTTGAAATATTTAATTCATCGCAAATAGGTGTAAGCTGACTTTTTTTATTCAATAAAATATTTCGATAAACATCTGATAACTTTAAAATAAACTTATCAGCTTCTTCTGTATTTTTTTTGGCCAAACTTATGAGTGATTCCAGGCTATCATAAAGAAACTCTGGATTAATTTTATTTTTATAAGTGTTCAACTCGATTTCTGCATTTTGCCGCAAAATATTTTCCTGTTCAAGTTGAGTAACATTAATACGATTTAGATAAAAGAAACTAAAATAAATCATATTATATAAAATACTGGTTAATATAAAAATGGTATTAAAAACTGCAAGCCAATCGCCAAATGAACTAAAACCAACCAACTTTTTAAAATAAAAAGTGATAATTGAAGATGTAATAATTAAAGCAATTGCTATAGATCCTCCACCTTGAATAATGATTCGTAAACTGATGCTACAATTTGCAGGGCATTTCTTTTCGACAAGAAGTGCATATAATCTCAGAAATTCAAAAATCAGATAAGTAATTATTACACAAAGAAAAACTTCAAAACTAAAGAAGTTCTGACTGAGCTGCTCAATAGTATCGAAAATTAAAAGAATTAAAATATACATAGTTACACCGTAAAATATTGGTGTAAAAATCCTAAAAACAGGATTATGTATTATATTCTTAACCATTGATTTCGTGTTTTAATAATGGTAATTCTACCTCAAAAAAATCATTCTTAACAATTCTAATTTTTTTATCAGTAAATACTTCGTATCGCTTTCGAATATTGCCTAAACCAATCTTAAATGACTCCCTGTCTGATGGGTTTTTCAATATTCTGTTTTTTACAAATACCGAATTGTTTTTTGTTATTACATCTACTTCTAAAGGATTTTCATCGTCAAAAACATTATGTTTTACCGCATTTTCTACCAAGATCTGAATACTGATTGGTGGAATTAACATTTTTTCCAATGGTTTAAATATATCGAAATGCACCTTAAAAGCTTTTCCAAACCTAATGTTCAATAAGTAACAATAGTCATAAATGAATTCGACTTCCTTCTCCAAATTTATTAATGGAATTTTATCTGATTCAAGAATATATTTATAAGTTCCTGCGAGCTTTCTAATATATTCTTCGGTTTGCTTTTCGCTTTTATAAATTAAAGATGATATTGTATTTAAACTGTTAAATAAATAATGCGGACTTAACTGTGTTCTTAATGCTTCAAACTGGAGCTCCATTTGTTCGCGAGCTAAACGCGCCGTTTTTAATTGACCGTGAGAATAATATTTATATGAATAGATTAAAAAATCAGATACTACCAATAATATATCAAGTACTAATATTAATATATAAATTCGTACAGCTATTTCGCGATATTCTTCAATCAATGCTGAGATTGTAAAATTTAGCTTTGTAATATTTACAAAAACAAATACACATAAATAAACTATTATCAGAATAATAGCATAATTAACAGCTAAACCTAAAATAAATCGAAGCCCTATTTTCTTTTGCCAAATTGGGACTTTATTGAGAATTGAATTTATAAATGCTACTGAAAATCCAATTATGTTAGCTCCTACTATTAAAAATAAAAAAAGAAACCAATCCTCTGAAAATTTTGGAAACTCCCCTAATTGACTAAAATACAGATAAGTATACAGAATTAATCCAATAATTGCATTTATAAAAAAAAGTGATATGATTTTGCGGATTTGCATAATATGAATATAAAAAGCCTTGAGATTTCTAAATTAATCAATTTTCAGATCAAATCTCAAGGCTTATTCAAAAAACAACTATTCGGGTTTTAAAAATCTAAATAACCATTTATCTTAATTCGTTGCTCGTTCGTATTCGTAATCTGATTTAATATCATCAGCAACGCTGTTAAAAATGTATGTTAATTCATCATCCTTAGGCATTACTTGCTTTATTCTCATTAATGATGAAGCCTTTTCAATATCTACCTCAATATCTTCAACAGTTTTCAATAAATACACAACTGTTCTCTTATCAAGTTTTCCTTTTTCGCAAAACATTCTGATTATTTCTTCTTTACCAGAATCATGATCAATTTCTTCTAATGTTTCAAAGAAAGCATCTAATACAGACGGATCACTTGGAACATCTTTTAATGTTGCTCTTAAAATTGCTGAAGCACCATGTCCATAACCGTCATCTGCAAGTTCTTCTGTAGCTTCAAAAAGCAATTTAAATCCATGTGCATCCAGTTTATGAACTCTAACTAAATCAAGAAGAAGGTTGTATTCTTCCATATTATGATTCATGCTTTCAATAACTTCAAAATAAGCATTAATTACTTCTCTATCGTTTGTCATTGATCCGTGCAATTCTCTTAAAGCTGTAGTTTTTTTCGTATTTGCATCATATGTTCTTGCAATATCGAGCATATTTAAAACAGCCGATTTACTTAAAGAATTATCGGTAACAATTTTGCCTTTAGCCATATATTCAAGAATTTCTTGTCTTAAATATCTGAAACTGCTACTTAATTTATTAGTTTCCATTAGCAGTTGATCTGTTAAGTCTTCATCTCCTGCAACGATAGGAACTAACAATCTGAAGATTGCAGATCTTTCA